>NZ_JBEZCZ010000002.1:156001-329243 GCF_040647875.1 Micromonospora sp. NPDC049230 | reverse complement strand
CGAGCCCGGAGTGGCCTGGCGCACTGTGAGCACCGCGTTGAGCAGCAGCACGCCCTGGGCGGCCCAACCGTCGAGGTTGCCGCTGCGCGGCTTGGTGTCGTACTGCTCGGCGGAGACGTCGACCACCGAGTAGCTCGTGAGGTCGACATTCGGGGGCAGGGGTAGCAGGGCATCCTGGCCGCCACCCAGGGTGCCGACCGAGAACATCTCCATCGTCGTCGGATTGATCAGCCAGACCTCGTAGTACCCCGGGACGCGCGGGAGATTCGCCACATGCAGATGTAGTTGGCCGTCCTGGAAAACCCGGGCGTCGCCCTTGGCCGCCGGGGGCGTCGACCCGTACGCCGCCAGCGGGGCGCTCGCCACCACCACCGGCTTCGGTGCGGGCGCCGGGTCGTCCAGCTGGAGCACCGAGACCGTGCCCACCACACCGACCGCCGCGGCGGCGGCAGCGGTCACCGCGCTGGCCGCCCAGCGGGACCAGCCACGACCCCGCCGCGACCGGCGAACCGAGCCCAGCCGGGTGACCGTCGGCTCCGCCACCGTGCCGGTGGCCGGCTCCGCCACTGCGTCGATGGCCGGCTCCGCCACGGTCCCGGTGGTCTGTTGCGGCACCAACGGTCGGCGGATCTCGGTCACCGACGGTCGGCTCTCCGCCGCGCTGACCTGGGCCTGGGCACGTGGTGGTACGCGCTCACCGGTGCCGGCGTACTCCTGCTGTTGGTTGGTGGTGTGCGGATGGCGACCGCGCGGACCGGTCGCAGGTGACGGTGCGCAACCGCGGCGCGCTGGCGGCCCTGGCCGCCGGCGTTGCCGCGCTCACCGTCGCCGCGGTGGTGGCGTGCGGCTCCCAGCCGGCCGGGACCGTGGGCGCCGCGGAGGCGAGCGCGTTGGCCAGCACCCCGACGACCGCCGCCAGCGTTGCGTCGGTCCCGGTGACCGCCGGCGAGTTGCCGGCCGACGCGGCGATCATCCCGCCGGTACGGCTGGTGATCCCGGAGATCGACGTCACCGCCACCGTCAACGCGGTAGGCGTCAACGAGCGGACGAACGAGTTCGAGGTGCCGCCGAGCGTCGACCAGATCGGGTGGTACCGCTACGGACCCGGGCTGGAGGCCCCCACCGGCTCGGTGGTCATCGCCGGTCACGTGGACAGTGCCAGGCAGGGCAGGGGGGCGTTCTTCCGGCTCCGTGAGCTGGACCAGGACGACACCCTGACCGCGACCGGCAGCGACGGCACGGCACGGCGGTACCGGGTCGTCGCCCGGGAGGAGTACGCGAAGACCAGGATTCCGTTGGACCGCTACTTCGCCCGGGACGGCAAGCCGCGACTGACCCTGATCACCTGTGGCGGGCCGTTCGACGCCACGGCGCGCAGGTACCGGGACAACATCGTCGTCACCGCGGCGCCCGCCTGACCGGGCCGGGGTGGGACGTCCCACCCCGGCCGTCGCGCCGGGTCCCCTCCGCCATCCGGGCTCCGCGGTGTCGGCCGTAGGCTGAGCGGTGATGGCTTACCTGGATCACGCGGCGACGACTCCCATGCTCGATGAGGCACTGGAGGCGTACGTCGCTACCGCCCGCGAGGTCGGCAACGCGTCCTCCCTGCACGCGGCGGGTCGCCGTGTCCGCCGCCGGGTCGAAGAGTCCCGCGAGAGGGTGGCCGCGGTGCTGGGCGCGCGGCCGTCCGAGGTGATCTTCACCGGTGGTGGCACGGAGAGCGACAACCTCGCGGTCAAGGGCATCTTCTGGGCCCGCCGGGGAGCCGCCCCGCAACGCCGTCGGGTGGTCTCCAGCGCCGTCGAGCACCACGCGGTGCTGGACGCGGTGGACTGGCTCGTCGAGCACGAGGGCGCCGAGGTCGGCTGGTTGCCGGTGGACGCCGCCGGTCGGCTCGACCCGGAGGACCTGCGCGCCGAGCTGGCCGCGCACGCCGACCGGGTGGCGGTGGTCACCGCGATGTGGGCGAACAACGAGGTCGGCACCGTCCAGCCGGTCGCCGAGCTGGCCGCGGTCGCGGCCGAGCACGGTGTGCCGTTCCACACCGACGCCGTCCAGGCGGTCGGTCAGGTGCCCGTCGACTTCGGCGCCAGCGGTGTCACAGCGCTGACCGTCACCGGGCACAAGTTGGGCGGCCCGACCGGGGTGGGCGCGCTGCTGCTCGCCCGGGACGTGGCGGCCACGCCGCTGCTGCACGGCGGCGGCCAGGAGCGCGACGTCCGCTCCGGCACCCTGGACACCGCCGGCATCGTCGCCTTCGCGGTCGCCGTCGAGAGCGCCGTGAAGGGCCAACAGGAGTACGCGGCCCGGGTGGCCGCACTCCGCGACGACCTGATCGAACGGGTTCGTCGGGCGGTGCCCGAGGTGATCTACAACGGTGACCCGGCCGACCGGCTGCCGGGCAACGCGCACTTCTCCTTCCCGGGCTGCGAGGGCGACGCCCTGCTGCTGCTGCTCGACGCCCAGGGCATCGCCTGCTCGACCGGGTCGGCCTGCTCCGCGGGTGTGGCCCAACCCTCACACGTGCTGCTGGCGATGGGCGCCGACGACGACCGCGCCCGCTCGTCGCTGCGCTTCTCCCTCGGCCACACGAGCACCCAGGCCGACGTCGACGCCCTCATCGCGGCCCTACCCGCAGCGGTAGACCGAGCCCGCCGAGCCGCAGCCCTCCGCACCCCCCGCTAGCCGGCCCCCCACCCCCACCCCCCCCACCCCCCGGGCCCACCCCCTTCCCTCCGCGGTCGATCATGGAGTTGTGGTGCCGAGAAGATGGCGAATGGCGGCTTTTGTCACCCACCACAACTCCTTGATCGACCGCGGAGGGAAGGGGTGGAAGACGTCACTTCGCCGCCGACGGAGCCGGTACGGGGTGGGTGGGTAGGCTGGCGGTGGGGAAGGGAGTGCGCTGGTGAGGGTTTTGGCGGCTATGTCGGGCGGGGTCGACTCGGCCGTGGCGGCGGCGCGGGCGGTGGCGGCCGGGCATGACGTGACAGGCGTACACCTGGCGCTGGCCCGCAATCCACAGACCTACCGGACCGGGGCGCGCGGCTGCTGCACCCTGGAAGACTCCCGGGACGCGCGACGGGCCGCCGACGTGATCGGCATCCCCTTCTACGTCTGGGACATGGCCGACCGCTTCCACGAGGACGTGGTCGACGACTTCGTCGCCGAGTACGCTGCCGGCCGCACCCCGAATCCCTGCCTGCGCTGCAACGAGAAGATCAAGTTCACGGCGGTGCTGGACCGGGCGGTGGCCCTGGGCTTCGACGCGGTGGTCACCGGGCACCATGCTCGGCTCGGTCCGGACGGGCTGCTGCGGCGCAGCGTCGACATCGCCAAGGACCAGTCGTACGTGCTGGCCGTGCTCACCCGCGAGCAACTGGACCGGTCGATCTTCCCGCTTGGCGACTCGACGAAGGCGCAGGTCCGCGCCGAGGCCGCCGAGCGTGGCCTGGCGGTGGCCGACAAGCCGGACTCGCACGACATCTGCTTCATCGCCGACGGCGACACCCGCGGCTTCCTGGCCGGACGGCTCGGCGAGGCGCCCGGCGACGTGGTCGACGCGAGCACCGGCGCGGTGGTCGGCAGTCACCGCGGCGCGTACGCGTACACGGTGGGGCAGCGTCGTGGGCTGCACCTGGACCGGCCCGCCCCGGACGGGCGGCCACGCTACGTGCTGTCCATCACGCCGAAGACCAACACGGTGACCGTCGGCACCGCCGAGGCGCTGGAGGTGTCCGAGGTGCGCGCCGTTCGTCCGGTCTGGACCGGCGGCGCACGCCCGGACGCGCCGGTCGAGTGCGAGGTGCAGCTGCGTGCGCACGGCGACGTGGTCCCGGCGACCGTCGCCCTCGACGGTGACCTGCTGCACGCCGAACTGCGCCGGCCGGTCCGCGGTGTCGCCGCCGGTCAGGCTGTGGTCGCGTACCGGCCGGACCCGGCCGGCGACGTGGTCCTCGGCTCGGCGACCATCACCGCCTGACTGCGCGGCACGGCCGTTCGCGGGATAGCCTTCGGCCGTGACAGATCAGGCGTGGCCCTGGCCGGCCGGCGCGGCAACCGGACTTGGTTCGCTGCCCGGCACCGACATCGGCGAGGCCCAGCGGGTGGTCCTCGGTGAGCTTCCCGAGCTGCCCCACCTGCCCGAGTTGCCGGCCCGTGGCCCCGGCGCGGACATGATCGGCCGGTCCGCCGGGCTGCTCGTCGAGCTGCCCGTCGAGGTGTACGCCGGACGGTGGCGGGTCGCCCCACGCCCGGGGCGCGACCTGCGCCGGGCCGCTGACCTCATGGAACGCGACCTGGACCAGCTCGCCGAGCAGGCCGAGGAGTACGACGGCCCGATCAAGGTGCAGGCCGTTGGCCCGTTGACGCTGGCCGCCTCCCTGGAGTTGCCGATCGGTGGCCGCCTGTTGCGTGACCCCGGCGCGGTCCGTGACCTGACCGGCTCCCTCGCCGAAGGGCTGCGCGCGCACGTCGCGGCGGTCACCCGGCGGTTGCCCCGGGCGTCGGTGCTGCTCCAACTCGACGAGCCGTCACTGCCGACAGTGCTGGCCGGACGCGTGCCGACCGAGAGTGGCCTGGGCGCGTACCGGGCGGTCGAGTCGGTGGACGCCGCCGCGCTGCTGCGTGAGGTCGTCGACGCGGTCGGCGTGCCGACGCTCGTGCACTGCTGCGCCCCCGACGTACCGCTGGAGCTGATCCGCTCCACCGGCGCCGTCGCGGTCGCCCTCGACCTCGACCTGGTCACCAAACTGGACCCGCTGGGCGAGGCGATCGACGCCGGCCTCGGGTTGCTGGCCGGGGCCGCGCCGACTCGGCCGCCGTCGGCCGGTGGCACGCCGACCTCCGCGCAGATCGCCGATCGGGTACGTCAGGTCTGGGACCGCCTCGGCTTTCCTCGTCGGCAGTTGGCCGAGCAGGTGGTGCTCACCCCGGCCTGCGGTCTCGCCGGTGCCACCCCGGAGTACGCGCGTGCGGTGCTCGCGGCCTGTCGGGACGCCGGCCGGCGGCTGGCCGAGGACTGAGGTTTCCCGTCGTACCGGGTGGGCAGGATGACGGTCATGATTGGACAGCTGCGTTCAGTGGTGATCGATTGCCCGGATCCCCGGGCGTTGGCGGAGTTCTACGCCGAGCTGCTCGGCGTGCCCATCGCCGAGGGTGAGACGGAGTCCGACTGGGTGGTGCTTGGCGGTCCGCCCGGCCACCAGCCGCGTCTGGCCTTCCAGCAGGCGCCCGACCTGCGGCCACCGGCCTGGCCGGACCCGGAGCGTCCACAGCAGTTCCACCTGGATGTGACGGTGGACGACATCGAGAGCGCGGAGAAGGCGGCGCTTGCGCTCGGGGCTCGGCGGCTGCCGGGCGAGGGCGAGGGTTTCCGGGTGTACGCCGACCCGGTCGGCCACCCGTTCTGCCTCTGCTGGGACTGAGCCCGACGTGGGTTGCGGCGGCCGGGCATCATGGCCGCCGTGATCCCCACCTCTTCGCAGCGCGCCTCCGGTTCACTCTTCGGCCTCGCCTACGGTGACGCGCTCGGCAAGCCGACCGAGTTCCTGACCGTCGCCGAGATCGCGCACCGGTACGGCCCGACCGGCCCACGTGAGCTGTCCGGCGAGCCGGCACCTGTCACCGACGACACCCAGATGGCACTCGCGGTGGGCTGGGCGCTGCACGAGGCGCCCTCGCTCACCCCGGAGGCGGTGGAGCCGCTGCTGCGGCAACGCTTCCTCGCCTGGTCGGTCAGCCCGGACAACAACCGTGCCCCGGGCATGACCTGCCTGCGAGCCTGCGCGGAGCTGGGCCGTGGGCTGCGCTGGCAGGAGGCGACAGTGGCCGGGTCGAAGGGGTGCGGCGCCAACATGCGGGTCACCCCGGTCGGGTTGCTCGACGTCGACCTGGACACGCTGGCCGGGCTGGCCCAGTTGCAGGCCGGGATGACCCACGGCCACCCGACCGGGCTGGCCGCCAGCGAGCTGACCGCGTACGCGGTCTTCGCGCTGCGCGCGGGCGCCACACTGCCCGAGCTACCCGCCCTGCTCACCGAGCGGGCGCTCGCCCAACGCCTGATCTACCGGGAGCGGTGGCTCGGTGACCTCTGGCAGCGTCCCGGTACGCCGTCGCCGGAGACGTTCATCGCCCGAGGCTGGGACGAGTGCCTCGTCGCCCTGGGCCGACTGACGACCGCCCTGAGCCAGCCGGACGACGGCGGCGACCCGTGCCGGGCCACCGGGGAGGGCTGGGTTGCCGAGGAGGCGCTGACCACCGCGTTGCTCTGCGCCATTCGGCACGCCGACGACCCGGTGGCCGCCCTGGCCCGGGGCGCGACCACCGCCGGCGACTCCGACTCGATCGCCGCCCTGGCCGGCGCGTTCGTGGGTGCGGCCGTCGGCATGGCCGCCTGGCCGACCGGTTGGATAAACCGCATCGAGTACGCGGACCAACTCACCACCCTCGGCGCCGCCTGGGACTGACCTCACCTGCCTCGCCGGCCTGCCTCGCTGTGATCCACTCGGTTTCCTGAAAGTCGGGGTGTCCCGTGGTGTCGGATGCCGCGTTTTGCAGGAAGCCGAGTCGATCACGCCGTCTTTGGTCAAGGGGTGGGCAGGTGACGCAGGCTGCGGACCCTGCGCCACAGGTCGGCGTCGCAGCGGCCGGCGCGGTCGGCGAACGCGGCCGAGCTGAGTCGGATCGGCTCGGTCAGGCTCAGGTAGCTGTCGTGCTCCGCGCCGGGATCCCAGTCCCGGGTGGGGATCCGTACGTGGTCGTCCCGGTCACTCTTGTCCTGACTGGTGATCTTCAGGACGTCCGCTCCTCGGGAGTCCGCCCGCAGCACCAGACAGGGCCGCACCTTCGAGCCGCTGCCATCGGCGTACGGCACGTCGGCCCACCAGATCTCGCCCGGTGCCGGGGCGTCCCGCCGGTCGGTGTCGCGTGAGCGGGGCTTGGCACCCGGCCGGTCCGTGCCGCGCGGTCGAGGTGGGGTGGGCCGACGACCACCGGTGCCGCCCGTGGCACGGCGATCCGGTCGGGGGCCCGACGGGCGGGTGGAAACCCGGTGCCGCCAGCTGTTCCATGCCCAACCCGCACCCACGGCCAGCAGGATCGCCACCGCCCAGAGCAGCGCCTCGCGCATAGCGTTACCTCCTGCCACCGACGGAGGGCATCTCCGCCGCCTGCCCACCGGGGACGAACCCCCGCCTGACGGCTCGCGGGCCGCGCTGTCCGGCGATCCTCGCACGTCGCCGCCCATGCCGCCCGCCAACCACACCGCGGCTGCCCCAACCCCCAACGGAACCCCGGGGAAATCCCCTTGATCACTTGATGCTGAGCAAGGGGATCGGCCCGTCCGAGCCACCGAGCATCAACTGATCACGGAACGCGGCGGAGAGGAACGTCGCTGCGATCGCGGGCGGGCAACGGATTGTCCCACCGGCCCGATACCGTGCCGGAGTAGCGTGATCAGGGAGGTCGCAGGCGTGTCCGAAGGTGGCGGTGTGTCCGAGGAGCAGATCGGTCAGCAGGTCAGCCCGGAGCAGGAGGCGGCGGCCGGGGCTGAGCCGACGCCGCAGGCCCGGGAACGGCACGCCATGCTCAGTCAGGAGTTGACCGAGCATCAATACCGCTACTACGTGTTGGACGCGCCGATCATCGCCGACGCCGAGTTCGATCGGCAGCTGCGCGAGTTGGAGGCGCTGGAGGCGGAGTTCCCGGCGCTGCGCACGCCCGATTCGCCGACCCAGCGGGTGGGCGGCACGTTCTCCACCGACTTCACCCCGGTCACCCATGCCGAGCGGATGCTGTCGCTCGACAACGCCTTCGCCGACGAGGAGTTGGCGGCCTGGGCCGAGCGGGTCGAACGGGACGCGGGCGGCCCGGTGCCCTACCTGTGCGAGCTGAAGGTCGACGGGCTGGCCATCAACCTGACCTATGAGAAGGGCAGGCTGGTCCGGGCCGCCACCCGGGGTGACGGTCGCACCGGTGAGGACGTCACCGCCAACGTACGCAGCATCCGGGACGTGCCCGGCGAGCTCGCCCCCTCCGCCGAGTTCCCGGACATCCCGGAGCTGTTGGAGGTCCGGGGCGAGATCTACTTCCCGATCGCCGCCTTCGCCGATCTCAACGCAAGTCTGGTCGAGCAGGGCCGGGCACCGTTCGCCAACCCGCGCAACGCCGCCGCCGGCAGCCTGCGGCAGAAGGACCCGCGGATCACCGCCTCCCGGCCGCTGCGCCTGGTCGTGCACGGCATCGGCGCCCGCCGGGGGTTCCAGCCCACGGCCCAGTCCGAGTCGTACGCGGCGCTGAGGTCGTGGGGGTTGCCGACCAGCGATCGGTGGCGGGTCGTCCCGGATCTGGCTGGCGTGGCGGAATACATCGCCCACTACGCCGAGCACCGGCACGACGTCGAGCACGAGATCGACGGGGTGGTGGTCAAGGTCGACCCGGTCTCCATCCAGGGTCGGCTCGGTTCGACGAGCCGTGCCCCGCGTTGGGCGATCGCCTTCAAGTACCCGCCGGAGGAGGTCACCACCAAGCTGCTCGACATCGAGGTCGGTGTGGGGCGCACCGGGCGGGTCACGCCGTTCGCGGTGCTGGAGCCGGTGCACGTGGCGGGCTCGACTGTCGCCCAGGCCACTCTGCACAACGCCAGCGAGGTGGAACGCAAGGGCGTGTTGATCGGTGACACGGTGGTGGTGCGCAAGGCGGGTGACGTGATCCCCGAGGTGCTCGGCCCGGTGGTCGACCTGCGTCCCGCCGACGCGCGTGCGTTCGTGATGCCCACCACCTGCCCGTCCTGCGGCACGCCACTCGCCCCCGCCAAGGAGAGCGACGTCGACATCCGCTGCCCCAACACCCACAGCTGCCCGGCGCAGTTGCGGGAGCGGGTGTTCCATCTGGCCGGCCGTGGCGCGTTCGACATCGAGGTGCTCGGCTACAAGAGCGCGGGAGCACTACTGGACGCGCAGATCATCACCGACGAGGGCGATCTGTTCCAGCTCGACGCCGAGCAGTTGGCCCGGTCCCCGTTCTTCGTCAACAAGGACGGCACCCTCGGCAGCAACGCGGCCAAGTTGTTGGACAATCTCGCGGTCGCCCGGCAGCGCGAGTTGTGGCGGGTGCTGGTGGCGCTCTCCATCCGGCACGTCGGCCCCACCGCGGCTCGGGCGCTGGCCCGGCACTTCCGCTCAATGGACGCCATCGAGGCGGCCACGGAGGCGGAGCTGTCCTCGGTCGACGGGGTCGGGCCGACCATCGCGGCGAGCCTCCGGGAGTGGTTCGCGGTGGACTGGCACCGCGAGGTCGTCCGCAAGTGGGCCGAAGCCGGCGTACGAATGGCGGAGGACGTGGTCGACGAGGGGCCGCGCCCGTTGCAGGGGTTGACAGTGGTGGTGACCGGCACGCTCGCCGGTTTCTCACGGGACCAGGCCGTCGAGGCCGTGGAAACCCGGGGCGGCAAGGTCAGCGGGTCGGTCTCGAAGAAGACGGGCTTCGTGGTCGTGGGGGACAACCCGGGTTCCAAGGCCGACAAGGCGGCCAGCCTCAAGGTGCCGGTGCTCGACGAGGCAGGGTTCCAGCTTCTGCTGGACGCGGGGCCGGATGCCGCACGGGAGGTCGCTCAACCGGGCGGCTGACCCGGCACGCGACGTGGTGCGGTGACAGGTCGCGTATACCAACTTAATTACGACTACGACCGATTCGTGACTGTCATACCGGGAAACTGGGGGCTGAGGGCGTTTCATTGGGTCACGACGCGCGCACCGGCACGTCGACGGTCGGTCGGGAGGTGTGGTGGAGGTCGCCGATCCACGCAACTCGCTGCCCCCGGGGCGAGTGGCGCCGTTCGCTGCCTTCGTCGCCGGCATCCTGGTGGTGGCCACGCTGACCGCGGCCGTTCCACTCGCGACGCTGCCCGGTGAGGTGTCCGGGCTGCCTGTGGCGTTCTGGACGATGGCCGCCCTCGCCGTGGTCTGCGATGCCCGCCCCTTCGTCCCGCCGGGGCGCCGGCAGACCTCGGCGGTGTTCCCCTCCACCTGCTTCACCTTCGCGATCCTGCTGGGTTGGGGCCTCGGCCCGGCGGTGGCGGTGCAGGCGGTGGGTGTCGTCGTCTCGGGCTGGCGGATGCGGCACGCGGCGTGGCGGACGGCGTTCAACGTGGGGCAGTACGCGTGTGCGCTCGCCGCCGCGTACGGGGTGATCCTGCTCGGGCCGGGCACCATCTTCTCCGGCGGACGGTTGCACTGGACCGACGTGGCCGCCGTCGGCGGCGCGACACTGGCCTGGTTCGTCGTCAACTACGGGTTGGTCAGCTGGGCGGTGCGGCTGCGCTTCGGGGACCGGTGGTGGCCCACCCTCCGCCAGGGGCTCGGCTTCGAGTTGCTCTCCACCGGTTCGCTGCTGTTGCTCGCCCCGGTGCTGGTCGCCGCCGCGCGGGTCAGTGCGGCGCTGATCCCGCTGGTGCTGGTGCCGCTCTTCGCCGTCTACCGGATGGCCCGGCTGACCGTCGAACAGCAGCACCTCGCCGCCGCCGACCCGCTGACCGGCCTGCCCAACCGCAAGGCCCTGTTGGTCGAGGTGGCGGAGCAGGTGCACCTGCATGCCGAGCGGACGGCCCGGGGCGGCCCGGACGGGCAGTTGGCGCTGCTGCTGATCGACCTGGACCGCTTCAAGAACGTCAACGACGCCCTCGGGCACGCGGTGGGCGACCGGTTGCTGGTCGAGGTGAGCGCGCGGCTCACCGACGTGCGGCCCCGACCCCAGATGATCGCCCGGCTGGGCGGCGACGAGTTCGCCATCGTGATGACCGGGCTGACCGACGTCGGTCAGGCGCGGGAGTTGGCCGACCAGGTGGTCCAGGCGTTGGCCGAGCCGGTGCCGCTCGACGGGCTTCCGTTGGATGTGGGCGGGTCGATCGGGATCGCCCTCTTCCCCGAGCACGGGGAGGACTTCGCCACTTTGATGCGCCACGCCGACGTGGCGATGTACGACGCCAAGCACCGCAACGACACGGTTGCCGTCTACGCCCCCGAATCGGACCACAACTCCGCCGAGCGTCTCGGCCTCCTCGCCGATCTGCGCCGGGTGCTGGAGTCCGGCCCACCGGTCGTCGAGCCGTTCGACGCCAACCCGGCCACCCAGGCCGAGCAGGGCGACCAGGGTGAGCGGGCCGGGCCGGGCGAGCGAGCCGGCGAGAGCGAGCGGGCCGGCGAGAGCGAGCGGGCCGGGCGGGGCGACGGGAACGGCCGGCACTCCGTACCGGATGAGGTTGCCGCGGAGCGGGCGGTCGGCGTACCCCTCAATGCGACGGCCGAGGTGCGCGGCGGTGACGGGGCGGCGCTGCCCACCGGGGCCGCGGCCGAGGCCGCGCCACACGCGGACCCGGCACCGGCGATCGTGACGGCACCGCCGCCCGGTCGACGGTGGGGGCGTCGTCGGCGCGGCGACGCGGAGGTGGCGCACGCCGACGAGCTGATCAAGCGGATCGCCACCGGAGCCGACCCGATCCGGGGCCGCAACACCCGCGCCACGGTCGGCGGCAACCGGCCGGGCCAGACCGGGGAGCGACGTGCCGGGCTCGGAAACGACAGGCGGTCGCCGAACGGAGGCGCTGTCGCCGCGATGGGCAACGGTGGCCTCGGGCCGCTGCGGGACATCGGGCCGGGCTCACCGGGGCGACCGCTCGAATCGACGGGGTGGGCGCACGCGGATGGCGGTCCGGCCGACGACGCCGGGGAAATCACTATGTATTACCAGCCGCAGATCGCCATCGCGACCGGCGAGGTGGTCGGTGTCGAGGCCCTGCTGCGGTGGCGGCACCCGCGGCGGGGCATGGTCGACCCGGAGGAACTCATCCGGGTCGCCGAGCAGAGCGCCGTGATGCGGCTGCTCACCCGTCGGGTGGTCGACGACGTGGTGGAGCAGCTCGCCACGTGGTCGGCGGCCGGCGTCGGCCTGCGCGCGGCGCTGAACGTGAGCGTGCGCGACCTGCACACCGGCGAGATCGCCGACCAGATCGCCGACCGGCTGGCCCGTTACGGGGTGCCGGCCGAGCGGCTACAGGTGGAGATCACCGAGGGCGCGTTGATGGCCGACCCGCGCCGGGTGCTGGCGACCATCTCCCAACTGCACCGGATCGGGGTGGGCATCGCGCTTGACGACTTCGGCACCGGCTACTCGTCATTGCAGCACCTGCGCAGGTTGCCGCTGTCCGAGGTGAAGGTGGACCGGTCGTTCGTCCTCGGCATGGCCGACGACGCCGACGACGCGGCGATCGTCCGGTCGATGATCGACCTGGCCGGCGCCCTGGGGTTGCGGGTGGTGGCCGAGGGCGTCGAGGACGAGCGGACCTGGCGGATGTTGCACGCCGCCGGTTGCGACGCGGCGCAGGGCTGGTTCTACGCCCGACCCATGCCCGCCGCGGAGCTGGTCACCTGGCTGGCCCGGTACCGGCCGGTGCGCCCCACCGGCGGGCACCCGCAGGCCGACGTCACGCGTCGCCCCACCCGCTGACCCGGCACGTGGCCGGCGGAGGGGGAGTCCGGGGACGCGGCACCGGAGCGGAGCAATAGACTCGCTCCGGTCACCGCGCGTCACGCTCCAGTCGTCGCGCGGCCGGCACACCGCCCGACCAGCAGGACATCAGAAGGGGGCACGGATGGCCGCCATCTCCCGCGAGGAGGTCGCGCACCTGGCACGCCTGTCGCGGCTCGCCGTCACCGAGGAGGAGCTGGACACGTTCGCCGGCCAGCTCGACGTGATCCTCCAGGCGGTCGCCCAGGTCGGCGAGGTCGCCGCCGCGGACATTCCGCCGACCTCGCACTCGGTGCCGTTGACCAACATCTTCCGCGAGGACGTGGTCACGCCGTGTCTGACCCCGCAGGAGGCGCTGTCCGGCGCGCCCGACGCCGAGGACCAGCGGTTCCGCGTTCCGCGGATCCTGACCGAGGACGTGGCTTCATGACCGATCTGACGAGAATGACCGCGACGGAGATCGCCGCGCTGGTCGCTGGCGGCGAGGCCTCCGCCGTCGAGGTGACCCAGGCGCACCTGGACCGGATCGCCGCTGTCGACGACCGGGTGCACGCCTTCCTGCACGTCGACAGCGACGGCGCGCTCGCCGCGGCCCGCGCGGTGGACGAGCGCCGGGCCGCCGGCGAGGAGTTGGGCCCCCTGGCCGGTGTGCCGGTCGCGGTGAAGGACGTGCTCGCCACCCGCGGCGTGCCGACCACCGTGGGGTCGAAGATCCTGGAGGGCTGGCGCCCGCCGTACGACGCGACGATCGTGCAGCGGCTGCGCGAGGCCGGCACGGTGATGCTCGGCAAGACCAACATGGACGAGTTCGCGATGGGCTCCTCCACCGAATACTCGGCGTACGGCCCAACGCACAACCCGTGGGACCTGAGCCGGATCCCGGGTGGCTCGGGCGGTGGCAGCGCTGCCGCGCTGGCCGCGTACGAGGCGCCGCTGGCGATCGGATCGGACACCGGCGGCTCGATCCGCCAGCCCGGCGCGGTCACCGGCACCGTGGGCGCGAAGCCCACCTACGGCGGCACCTCCCGGTACGGGCTGGTCGCCTTCTCCTCGTCGCTGGACACTCCCGGCCCGTGTGCCCGTACCGTGCTCGACGCGGCGCTGCTGCACCAGGTGATCGGTGGGCACGACCCGCGGGACTCCACCTCGATCCCGCAGCCGGTGCCGGACGTGGTGGCGGCGGCGAAGCTCGGTGCGACAGGCGACCTGACCGGGGTGCGGCTCGGCATCGTGAGCGAGTTCGTCGGCGAGGGCGCCGAGCCGGGCGTGATGGCCGCGTTCCGCGAGTCGGTGGACGCGCTGACCAAGATGGGCGCCGAGGTCGTCGAGGTCTCCTGCCCGACGTTCGCGTACGCGCTGCCGGCGTACTACCTGATCGCCCCGAGCGAGTGCTCCTCCAACCTGGCCCGGTTCGACGGCGTCCGGTTCGGCCTGCGGGTCGGCGACGACGGCAACAGGTCGCTGGAGGAGGTCATGTCGTTGACCCGGGAGGCCGGCTTCGGCCCGGAGGTCAAGCGCCGCATCATGATCGGCACGTACGCGCTGTCGTCGGGTTACTACGACGCGTACTACGGGCAGGCGCAGAAGGTTCGCACGCTGATCACCCGGGACTTCACCGCCGCGTTCGAGCGGGTCGACGCGTTGATCTCGCCGACCACCCCGTTCACGGCCTTCCCGATCGGTGCCCGCACCGCCGACCCGTACCAGATGTACCTGGCCGACCTGTTCACCATTCCGACGAACCTGTACGGCGGGCCGGGCATCTCGGTGCCCTGCGGCCTGTCCGACGGGCTGCCCGTCGGCCTACAGGTGATGGCCCCGACGCTGGCCGACGACCGGATGTACCGGGTCGCCGCCGCGTTGGAGTCCGCGATCGGCACGTTCACCCCACCGGCACTGTGAGGCAGGAGCCCAGATGACCACGACACTGCCCGCGTACGACGAGGTCGTTGCGCGCTTCGAGCCGGTGATCGGCCTGGAGACCCACGTCGAGCTGGGCACGAACACCAAGATGTTCTGCGGTTGCCCGACCGACTTCGGTGGCGAGCCGAACACCCGGGTCTGCCCGGTGTGTCTGGGCCTGCCCGGTTCGCTGCCGGTGGCCAACAAGGCGGCCATCGAGGCGATCATCCGGATCGGCCTGGCGTTGAACTGCTCGATCGCCGAGTGGTGCCGGTTCGCCCGGAAGAACTACTTCTACCCGGACATGCCGAAGAACTTCCAGATCAGCCAGTACGACGAGCCGATCTGCGTCGACGGTTA
Source organism: Micromonospora sp. NPDC049230 (assembly GCF_040647875.1). Taxonomy (NCBI): domain Bacteria; kingdom Bacillati; phylum Actinomycetota; class Actinomycetes; order Micromonosporales; family Micromonosporaceae; genus Micromonospora; species Micromonospora sp. NPDC049230. The sequence goes on along the minus strand of NZ_JBEZCZ010000002.1, from coordinate 314,459 downwards.
CCTGGACGTCGAGGTGGGCGGCGAGACGGTGCGGATCGAGATCGAGCGGGTGCACCTGGAGGAGGACACCGGCAAGACGCTGCACGTCGGTGGCGCCACCGGCCGCATCCACGGCGCGACCGAGTCGCTCGTCGACTACAACCGGGCCGGCATCCCGCTCGTCGAGATCGTCACCAAGCCGATCACGGGCACCGGCGCGCTCGCCCCCGATGTGGCCAAGGCGTACGTCGCCGAGCTGCGTGACGTGATCCGCACCCTCGGTGTCTCCGACGTGCGGATGGAGGAGGGTTCGCTGCGCTGCGACGTGAACACCTCACTCAACCTGCCGGGCGCGGAGTGGGGCACCCGTACCGAGACGAAGAACGTCAACTCGCTGCGGTCGGTGGAGCGGGCGGTCCGCTCGGAGATGCTGCGCCAGGCGTCGGTGCTCGACGCGGGTGGCCGGATCACCCAGGAGACGCGCCACTTCCACGAGGACACCGGTGACACCACCCCGGGCCGCTCGAAGGAGACGGCCACCGACTACCGGTACTTCCCCGAGCCGGACCTGGTGCCGATCGCCCCGGACCGGGCCTGGGTCGCCGAGCTGAAGGCCGCCCTGCCGGAGCTGCCCCGGGTGCACCGGCGTCGGCTCCAGGAGCAGTGGGGCCTGTCGGACCTGGACATGCAGTCGGTGCTGAACGCGGGCGCGGTCGAGCTGATCGAGGCCACAGTCGCGGCCGGCACCACCCCGGCCGCGGCCCGCAAGTGGTGGCTGGGTGAGCTGTCCCGCCGGGCCAACGAGAGTGGCGTGGAGCTGGCCGAGATCGGTGCCACCCCCGCCCAGGTCGCCGAGCTTCAGGGGCTCGTCGACGCCGGCAAGCTCAACGACAAGATGGCCCGCACGGTGTTGGAGGGCGTTGTCGACGGTGAGGGCTCGCCCACCGAGATCATGACCAGCCGGGGCCTGGAGGTCGTGTCGGACACCGGCGCGCTCACCGCCGCCGTGGACGAGGCGATCGCCGCGAACCCCGGCATCGCCGACAAGATCCGCAGTGGCAAGGTCGCGGCGGTCGGCGCGCTCGTCGGCGCGGTCATGAAGACCACCCGTGGCCAGGCCGACGCGAAGACCCTGCGCGAGCTGATCCTGGAGCGCCTCGGCGTCCAGGGCTGACCGGCACACCCACCCCGCACCCCTCGCGAGGGCGTCAACGGCGACGCCCGAATGGAGCCACAGTGACCCAGCACGACCTCGATGTCCTCGACGAGATCCAGCGGCGGGTGCTCTGGCTCGCCACGAGGATCGTGGACGCCGCCAACCACGACCGGGCCACCGGCGACGGTGTGAAGGTCGGTGGCCACCAGGCGTCCAGCGCCTCCCTGGTCACGGCGATGACCGCGCTGTGGTTCGCGCACCTGGACGCCGAGGACCGGGTCGCGGTGAAACCGCACGCGTCGCCGGTGTTCCACGCCATCCAGTACCTGCTGGGCAACCTGGACCGCTCCTACCTGCCCCGGCTGCGCGCCCGTGGTGGCCTCCAGTCGTACCCGTCGCGCACCAAGGACCCGGACGCTGTGGACTTCTCCACCGGTTCGGTCGGTCTGGGCGCGGCGGCGCCGCTCTTCGCCGCCGCCACCCGGCGGTACGTCGACGCGCACTTCGGGGCCCGCCCGCACTCCCGGTTCGTGGCGCTGATCGGGGACGCCGAGCTGGACGAGGGCAACATCTGGGAGGCGGTGGCCGACCCGGCGACCACCGGGCTGGGCAACGTCATGTGGCTCGTCGACTTCAACCGGCAGTCGCTGGACCGGGTCGTGCCCGGCATCCGGATCAACCAGTGGCGGGGTCAGTTCGAGGCGGCCGGCTGGCACGTCGTGGAGGTCAAGTACGGCCGTCGGCTCGCCGAGGCGTACGCCCGGTCGGGTGGCGATGCGCTGCGCGACTGGATCGACGCGATGCCCAACGAGCAGTACCAGTCGCTGTTCGGGTTGACCGGCCCGCTGCTGCGCAAGCAGTTCCTCGACGGCGCGCCGGCCGGCATCGACGAGCTGATCGCCCACGTCAGCGACGAGGAGCTGGGCCCGCTCGTCACCGACCTGGGCGGGCACGACCTGGCCGCGATGCTCGACGCGTACGCCCAGTGTGACGCGGTCACCGACCGGCCCAGCGTCGTCTTCGCGTACACCGTGAAGGGTTGGGGTCTGCCCATCGCCGGCAACCCGCGCAACCATTCCGCGTTGCTCAGCTCGGAGCAGGTCGACACGCTGCGCGTCGCGCAGGGGTTGACCCCGGAGACCGAGTGGGACCGCCTGGACCCGGCGTCACCCGCCGGCATCCGCGCCGGCGCCCGCCGGGAGGCGCTGTCCCGCGCGCCCCGCCAGCGCGCGCTGGGGGTCACCGTCCCGGAAAGCACGGGAGTACGCGCCACCAAGCCGATCTCCACGCAGGAGGTCTTCGGTCGGGTGCTCGTGGACCTGGCGCGCGACCGGGAGGTGGGCCGCTACCTGGTCACCACCGCCCCGGACGTGGCCACCTCCACCAACCTCGCCGGGTTCATCAACAAGACCGGGGTGTTCGCACCCACCGAGCAGCGTTCCTGGACCGAGGACCGGATGCTGCGCTGGACCGAGAGCCCCGCTGGGCAGCACATCGAGCTGGGCATCTCGGAGATGAACCTGTTCCTGCTGCTGGGCCAGCTCGGTCTCTCCTGGGACCTGTCCGGGCAGCCGCTGCTGCCGGTGGGCACTGTCTACGACCCGTTCGTGCTCCGCGGCCTCGACGCGTTCCTGTACGGCACCTACTCCGGCTCCCGGTTCGTGGTGGCCGGCACCCCGTCCGGCATCACCCTCGCCCCGGAGGGTGGTGCCCACCAGTCCACCATCACCGCGTCGGTCGGCCTGGAGCTGCCCGGGGTGACGTTCGTCGAGCCGGCGTACGGCGCCAGCCTGGACTGGCTGCTCTGTGACGCGCTCGGGCAGATCGCCGGTGGGTCGACCCCGGCGGCGACCGCCGCACCCGCTGAGGACGGCGCGTACTACTTCCGACTGAGCACCCGCCCGCTGGACCAGGCGCCGTTCGAGGCGGCCCGGGCGCGGCTCGGCGACGCGGTGCTGCGCCGGCAGGTGGTCGCCGGGGCGTACCGGCTGGTCGACGCGCACCAGGCGTACCCGCACCTGGCCGACGCCCCGGTGGTGCAACTCGCCGCCTCCGGCGCGGTGCTGCCCGAGGTGCTGGCCGCCGCCGCGGAGCTGGCCGACGAGGGCATCGCCGCGCACGTGGTCGACGTGACGAGTCTCGACCGGCTCTACCGGGCCTGGCAGCGCACCCTGCGGCAGGGCGTACGGACGGCCACCGTGCCCAGTGTGCCGGGCGCGCTGCGGTCCGCGTTCGCCGACCGGGTGCCGGTGGTGACAGTGCACGACGCCGCGTCGCACGCGATGGCCTGGCTCGGGTCGGCGGTCGGCGCGCCGGCGGTGCCGCTCGGCGTGGACGAGTTCGGCCAGTCCGGCACCGTCGCCGAGCTGTACGAGTTGCACGACCTGCTGCCCGGCAGCATCGTCAACGCCGCCCTGGCCGCCATCGCCCTGCGCTGACCGCGACGGGAAGCGGTATCACACTGAGTGAGTCGCAGAGGAAAGAACCCGTTCCCAACTCGCGGTGATCGCCCCTGTCACCCCCCACCAGGCCGTTTCTTCCTTTGCTCTGCACCCGCGGATGCACCACCGTTCTGAACAGCGCGAACTGACTGTTGCTCGACCGGCGTCATGCCGTGGGTGGCGTACCGACAGTGACTGGTGCAGATTGGGCAGCAGAGCAAAGGGGGGAGGCATGGGTGGTGGGGGCGCGTCTCTGTTTACTCTCTGTCGCACTTGAGGGACGGTGGTCGCCCTTCGACGCCGCGTCAGCCCGTCGGGCTGGTGGTGGGCGAGGGGGACGCCCCGACGGGGTTCTCCACCAGGTGCCGTTCCAGGTTGACCTGGGCCTGCCCGGTGCCGCCCACGGTGATGGTGTCGTACGCCTGGAGCATCTTCTGCTGGTCGAAGTAGAGCACGCTCATCGACAGCGGGGTCGGTTTCTCACCCTCCAGGCCGCGCAGCCCGGCGCCGCCGGTGGACCCCTCCACCATCAACGTGGTGGGCTGCTGCCCGGGGGCCTGCGGCAGCTTGGAGACCTGCTGGGCGTGGGTGTGCCCGGCCAGCACCAGCGGGCAGGTGCCGGCCAGCGGCCCGGCCGACGCCGGGTCGTGCACCAGCGCGATGTTGACCGGCCGGGGTGACTGGCGCACTGTGGTCGCGAGCTGGTCGCCGACGCCGATCACCTGGTCGGCCACCTGCTGGGTGAGGCCGCTGCCGGCGGGCGAGGTGTTCTTGTCCGGGGTGAAGCGCGGGTCGCCGATGCCGGCGATGGTCAGCCCCGCGACTGTCGTCGTCGAGTTGTTCAGGACTACCGCGTTGGGTTGGCGGGCGACGGCGGCGGCGGTCTTGCCGGAGTCGTGGTTGCCCCGGATGAAGACGTACGGCTTCTTCAGCAGGCCGATCGAGCCGACGAAGGAGGCCTCCGGCTCGCTGCCCCAGTCGGTGATGTCGCCGGTGTCGATCACCGCGTCGATGCCGAACTGCTCCACCACGGTCCGGATCAGTTGCCAGCCGGTGGGATTGAGGTGCATGTCGGAGACGTGCAGCACCCGCGTGGTGCCCGGGGTCGGCTCCAGCAGCGGAAGCGCCGAGACGGTGGTGTAGAGCTGGCTGACGTTGCCGACCAGACGTTGCAACTGCTCGGCGTACTTCGTGTAGTCGTTGGCGATCCGGCGGGCGTCGCCGACGATGGCTGGTGCGTTGACCAGCAGACCCTCGTAGCGTGGCTCCTCGATCGCCTGGGGACGTACGGTGGCGGCCGCCGTGCCGAGGCTCCCGGCGGTGACAAGCAGCGCGAGCCCGCCCGCCCAGGCGGTCCGGCGGACGTTGCGGAAGATCAGCCCGGCCAGGACCAGTGTGACAAGCACCGCCGCGCCGAGGGTCCGCAGGCCGAGCCGCATCACACCGGAGCGGACGTCCTCCACGGCGCTCTGGCTGGCCCGGCTGATGCTGGCCGGGTCGTCGATCAGCGCCTCGGTGCGCCCCTGGTCGAGTGCCCCCAGCCGCACGGTGAGGTGGGTCGGCCCGTCGTGGCTGTCGAGCAGCAGCGCGCCGAGCGGCGGTATGTCGACGGTGGTGCCGCCGTCGCGGGCGGGGGAGATGCTGAGGTTGGCCCGGAACGGCCCGATGTCGGTGTCCACCTGACCGCCGGCCAGCACCCCGAGCACCGCCCCGGCCACGGCCACGGCGAGGACCGCGACCACCAGCCCGATGCGGCGCAGCGGGCCAGCGGGGCCGACCAGCGAGCGCGTCGGGCGTGGCGGAGCGCCGTCGGTCACCGGGGCGTCCCGGTCACCGGCGTCGTCGTGCTCGTCGCGCTGTCCGTCCATGGTGAAATTCTGACCTGCCCGCCGAAAGATCTTGGCAAACCTGAACGGATGGTGACGAATGTCAGCTGCGGCCGCCGTCGCCACCCGCGAAGACCACCCGCAGGAGGCGGTCGTCGTCGCCGGCGGGGTCACCCCGTCCGTCATGGTTGGAGGTGCTCACCCAGAGTGAACCGTCCGGTGCCGCGGCCACCGCGCGCAGTCGACCGTACCGGTTGGTGAGCACCTCACTGGGCTGACCGAGCAGCGTGCCGGTGTCGGTCAGCTCCATCACCCAGAGGCGCTTGCCGCGCAGGCAGCCGGTGACCAGCAGCCGGTCCGTGGCGGCCAGGCCCGAGCAGGACGCGTCCGAGGTCGCCCACTGGGTGATCGGGTCGGTGAACCGCCGGTCGCCGGCCCGCCCCTCGACCTCCGGCCAGCCGTAGTTGCCGCCCTTGGTGATCTGGTTGATCTCGTCCCAGGTGTTCTGGCCGAACTCGACGGCGTACATCCGCTTGGCGGCGTCCCAGGCGAAGCCCTGGACGTTGCGGTGGCCCTGGGACCAGACCGGCGAACCGGGGTACGGGTTGCCCGGGGCGGGCTTGCCGTCTCGGGTGATCCGGAGGATCTTGCCGCCGAGGCTCTTCACGTTCTGGGAGAGGGGGCGCTGACCGGCGTCACCCGTGCTGACGTAGAGCTGCCCGTCCGGGCCGAAGCCCAACCCGCCGCCGTTGTGCACATTGGCCTTGGGGATGCCGGTGAGGATCGGGGTGGGCTGCCCGCCGAGTTGCAGCCGGGCCACCCGGTTGTCCTGCTCGGCCGTGTAGTAGACGAAGATCGTCCGGTCTTGTGCGTAGTCGGGGGAGACGGCGATGCCGAGCAGGCCGCCCTCGCCGGCCGCCGCGACGTCGGCGATCGTCTGCACCGGGCGGACCCGCAGCCCGTCCGGCCCGGACTCGGGGCCGACCTGGAGGATCCGGCCGTTGTCCCGTTCGGTGACCAGCGCCGCGCCGTTCGGCAGAAAGGCGATGGCCCACGGCACCCGCAGACCCTTCGCGAGGACCGTCGCCACCGCCTGCTGGCCGGTGCCGCCGGGGCTCGCCGACGCGGACGGCGTGGGCAGGTTGGGCGGCTCGCCGGCCGGGTCGGGCTCCGGTTCGCCGAAGCTGCAACCCGCGGTGAGCAGCAACGCCGCGCAGGATGCGGCGAGGGTCACCCGGAGGCTACGGACGCGAGGGTACGAGGGACGGGCTCTCACCCGGCCCAGGGTAGCCGGCCGGACGGCCGGGTCGGGCCCGTCGGATCCGACGGGTGCCGGCGGCCCGGGCCGGTGCACCGCTCAGCGTGCCCGTACGGCGAGCAGCGCGGTGTCGTCCTCACGGTGGCGGATCGAGGCGAGCAGCAGGTCGCACAGCTTGTCGAGGGGCAGCGTGTCGGTGTCGGTCAGCCGGACCACCAGCTCGGCCAACCCCTCGTCGATGGATCGGTCCCGCCGCTCGATCAGCCCGTCGGTGTACAGCAGCAGGGTGTCGCCGGTGGCCAGGCTCGTCGACCGGCTGGTCCGCGGGGACGGCCGGGCCAGGCCGAGCAGTGGCTCCGGTATGGCCTCCAGGGCCTCGACCGCCCCGCCGACCCGGACCACCAGGGCCGGTGGGTGCCCGGCGTTGGACCAGGTCACCTCGTGGGCGTCGGCGTGCCGCGGGCAGATCCGGACCAGCGTCGCGGTGGCGGCGATCGGCAGCCGGAGGCCGCGGATCGCGGCGTCCAGGTTGCTCATCAGCGCCCCGACCGTGTCCGGCCGGCCGAAGGCGTTGCCGCGTACCAGGTTGCGCAGCTGCCCCATGGTCGCCGCCGCCTCGATGTCGTGCCCGGCCACGTCCCCGATCGCCGCGATCAGGTCGCCGTCGGGCTGGATGAAGGCGTCGTACCAGTCACCGCCCACCTCCACCCGGTCGGCCGCCGGCTGGTAGCGGGCCGCCAGCTCCAACTCCGCCACCACCGGCAGTCGCGGCAGCATGCTGTGTTGCAGGACCTCGGCGACGTGTCGCTGCTCGCCGTACATCGAGCTGTTGCCGACGGCCTGGCCGGCCCGGCGGCCGATCTCGACAGCGGTGAGCAGGTCGCGGTCGTCGAACTGCTGCCGGTTGGGGTCGTTGACCAGGGTGATCGCGCCCAGCACGGTGCCGCCGACGCCCCGCACCGGCACGCTCAGGTAGGAAGCGATGCCCAGGCGGGCGGCGATCGACGGCATCTCCGGGTCGGTGGTGCCCCTCGCCACGTCGGCCGGGGACGCGACGCCGCCGAGCCGGGGCTGGCCGGTGCGCAGCACCGTCCGGATGATCGAGTCCGGGCCCAGCCCGGTACGCAGCAACTCACCGAAGCGGTGGATGTCGGTCGCCCGGGCCGGATCGCGGTGCACCGAGACCACCTCGCGGGGCAGCCCGGTCGGGCCGATCAGGGTGAGCAGGCACCAGTCGGCGAGCAGCGGCACCATGGCGGCGGCGAGCCGGCGCAGCGCGGTGCCCACGTCCAGCGTGCCGGCGAGTGTCTCGCTCACCCCGGCCAGCAGCTCCAGCCGCTCGTTGGCCTGCACGACCCGCCGCCGCGCCTCCTGTGCGCCGTCCAGTGCGATGCGCAGCCGCAGCTCCGACGAGCAGGCGGCGGCCAGGTCGGCGAGTGTCCGCAGTTGCGCGGCGGTCCACGCGCGGGGCTTGCTGTCGATGGCGCAGAGCGAACCGAGCACCCGGCCGGAGAGGTCGGTCAGCGGCATCCCCGCGTACGCGACCACGCCGAGGTCGTCGATGGCCAGATTGTCCCGGACGTGGGGGGAGAGCCGGGCGTCCGGCAGCACCATCGGCACCTCGACGTCCACCACGTGCTGGCAGAAGGAGTGACTCAACGGGGTCTGCCGGCGCTCCGACCAGGGCTCCGGCAACCCGAACGCGCCGGGGAAGAACTGCCGGTCCGCCGAGACCAGGGAGACCAGCGCGACAGGCACGTCCAGCAGGTCGCTGACCAGCCGGGCGAACCTGTCGAACGCCTCGTCCGGGATGGCGTCGAGCCCGGTGTCGGCGAGCGCGCGCAGCCGCGCCGGGTCGCCGAGCGCCGCCGGTACGACGATCGAACGCCGGGGGGTGGCGGAGGAGCCGTCGGTCATCGAGCACCTGTCTGCTGGGACGGAGGCCGACCGGCCCGCCGACAGTTCGTTATACCTCGTTCCGGCCCGGGTCGAACATCGGTGTGCTGAGTCTCGCCCGCCCCGGCCCCGCGCGCCATCCCCCGGGACGCCGGTTCGCGCCCGCCCCCGCCCCCGCCACGGCGACGGGGACTATCGTCGGCTGACGTGAAGGTATGGATCCCGAACCAGGCCGGCCTCAACCTGATGGGCGAGCTGCCCCCGGACGTGACGGTGGAGGTCCTGGAGCACGTCGACCGACTGCCCTCGCCGGTGGCCGACGTCCGCGTCTGGGTGCCACCGTTCCTGACCGGGGGCGACGCGACGGCGCTGCTGCGTGAGCTGCCCGACCTGGCCGTGGTGCAGTTGCTCTCCGCCGGTGCGGACGCCTGGGCCGGCCGTACGCCGCCGGGCGTCACCCTCTGCGACGCGCGGGGAGTGCACGACCCCTCCACCGCCGAGTGGGTGGTCACCGCGATCCTCGCCCAGCTACGGGCGTTCCCGGCGTTCGTCCGCGCCCAGGCCGAGCGGCGCTGGGCGTACCAGGGGAACGCCCCGACCGACGAGCTGTCCGGCAAGCGGGTGCTCATCATCGGGGCCGGTTCGATCGGCACCGCCGTGCGCGACCGGCTCGCCCCCTTCGAGGTGAGCTTCACCCTGGTCGCCAGGACGGCCCGCCCGGAGCAGGGGGTGCACGCCGTCGAGGAGCTGCCCCGGCTGCTGCCCGAGGCGGACGTGGTGGTGGTGCTGGTGCCGCTCACCGACCAGACGCGTGGCCTGATCGACAAGGACTTCCTGGCCGCGATGCCGGACGGGGCACTGCTGGTCAACGCCGCCCGTGGGCCGGTGGCACACACCGAGGCGCTCGTCGCCGAGTTGGGCACCGGCCGGATCTCGGCCGCGCTGGACGTCACCGACCCGGAGCCGCTGCCCGCCGACTCGCCGCTCTGGGCGATGCCGAACGTGCTGCTCACCCCGCACGTGGCCGGCTCGGTGCGCGGCCTGCTGCCGCGGGCGTACGCGCTGGTCGGTGATCAGGTACGCCGGTTCGCCGCCGGGCAGCCGCTGATCAACGCGGTCGTCGACGGCTACTGACCCGCCCGGGTGCCTCAGCCGGCGTGAGGCACCGTCTGGCCGGTGGCCGACACCAACCGGGGCAGGTCCACGCCGCGAACGGCCGGGAGGGTGATCTGCTGGCCGTCGTCGAGCCGGGCGACCGCTCGGCCGCGCCGGTCGGCGGTCAACTCGCGGACCCGGTCCCAGCCGATGCGGCGTTGCCCGACCAACGCCCGTACGCGCAGCTCACGTGCGTCGGCATCGGTGCCGGCACGCCAGGCCCACACCCCGACGGCGAGTGGGACCAGGAGCACCGGCAGCAGGTAGGCCCGGGCGTCGGCCAGCGGCAGGGCACCGATGAAGGCGATGACCGCGGCGACCAGGATGGCTTGGTTGTACCGGAAGCGGACCGTGTCGGGCTTACTCACCCTCCGATGATCCCATTCCCGGCCGATCCGGCTGGCGGCGGGCGGTGCCGAGGGTGCGGTACGTCGTACAGTGACACAGGTCGTTGTCACCTCTGGGTGACCGACACGTAACCAATTCGGCCACCGATCGTTCTCATTTGTTGGCAGCGGACCAGCGATTTCCGTTGCCCTCGCACCGTCGTACCGCCCCGTGCCCCCTCACGAAGGCGACCGCCGTGCTCCTCGCGTACCCGTTCCGCGTCCTCGTCCTCCGCCGTTCGGCAGCGGAGACCGCCACCTCCACGGCGGTGGCGCTGCTTCTCGCCGCCGGTGCTCTCGACCTGGTCCCGACTCCGGTGGTGATCGCGTTGGCGGCCGGCGCCGGCGCCACGCTCGCCGGGGTGCGGCTCTCCCGGCTGGCCACCCGGCACCGCGTCCACCCGTCACCACGTGCGGCAGGCGTGCTGCTCGACGCGGCGGTGGTGACGGCTGGTCTCACCGCCGTCGCACTGCCCCTGGCCGGTGGCGGGCACACAGTTGCCGTGCTGGTCGGGGCACTGGTCGTGGCGGCCCTGGCCGTGGCCGGGCTGTGCCAGCTCCCCGGCCGGACGCGCCCGTCCACCGGGCTCCGGCTGCGCTGGCTTGTCGAGTCGACAGGCCCGGCGGTCGGGTTGGCCCTCGCCGGCTGGCTCCTGCTGCCCCACGAGGGCCTGCCGGTTCCGGTCCGGTTGGTGGCCGCGTTGGCGCTCGGCGGGCTGGGCATGGCCGCGCTCAACGCGTTCGCCGGGCCGCGGCGACGCGCGGCGACGGCGGTCTGCCGGGGCGGGGTCCTGCTCACCCTGGGCGGGTTGGTGCTGCTGGCCACGCTGCCGTCCGCGCCGACCGGGCGGGCGGCCCTGCTTGCCGTACCCCCGTTGGTGTTCGGAATGTTGCTCGTCGCGGTCGGTGCGGCCGACGCGGCGGACACCGGCGACAGTGGGCCACCGGAGCCGATCGCCTCGGCCTGGCCCCGGTCGGTGCTCCCCGCCGCGGTGCTGCTGCTGGCGGCGGGTCTGCACCTGGGCTCCGGCCACGCGCCGGACCGGACGAGCGTGGTGCTGGCCCTGGTGGCGGTGCCGCCGCTGGTGCTGCGCGAGTTGCTGCGCGCCGGCGACGCACCCACCTCGCCACGACGCGCCGCACATCGCCGGCCCGCCGGCAGCCCGGTGCGGCACCGCCACGCGGCCCAGCCACAGTGGCTGGGTGACCTCTCGACCGCGCAACACCGACCCGACCGCGCCGACGCCGTGGACGGCGGCCCGGTCACCGCGAGCGCTCCCGGCTCGACCTGGTCGCCGGGGGACGGCGCCGGCTGGTCGGCGCTGACCCGGCGGCCCGCTCCGGCGGGAGGTGGTCCGCCGGGCGACCGGGCGGCCCTGCTGGACGCCCTCGCCGCGATCGGCGACGTGCCGGCGCCGTCCGGCGCCCTGCTGTTGGTGGACCTGCACGGCACCGACGGGGCCGGTCCGACCACCCGGGAGGACGTGCTGGCCGAGGCGGTGCACCGGGTGCGCGCCGTCATCGCTGCCGACGATCTGGTCACCGGGTGCACGACTGCCGGCTTCGCCGTGGTCACCGCCGCCGGCCCGATGCTGGCGTACGCGCTGGGCACCCGGCTGCTGGCCGCGCTCGCCCCGCCCTTCGAGGTGGCCGGTGCGGTGGTGCGGGTGCAGACCAGCATCGGGCTGGCCGAGGTGAGCGGTGACCGCCCGGCGGACGTGCTCCGACAGGCCGAGCTGGCCCGACGACGCGCCGTGCAGCTGGGCCGGGACCGGGTCGAGTGGTACGACGCGTTCCTGGAGGAGCAGTTGGTCCGCCGGCTCGACCTGGAACGCGAGCTGCCCGGTGCGGTGGCCCGTGGCGAGTTGGATCTCGTCTACCAACCGGTGGTCGACCTGGCCGACGGGCAACCGGTGGGGGCGGAGGCGCTGCTGCGCTGGCGGAGCCCGGTGCTCGGCACCGTCCTTCCGGCCGAGCTGCTGCCGGTCGCCGAAGATCTGGACCTGGTCGGTGAGTTGGAGTGGTGGGTGTTGGACCGGGCCTGCCGGCAGTTGTCCGACTGGTCGGTGGGTGTCCGGGAGCTGTGGATGGCGGTCAACGTCACGACCCGGGAGCTGACGACGCCCGACTTCGTGCAGCGGACCGCTGCCGTGTTGGCCGCGTACGGGGTGCCGCCGGAGCGGCTGGTGGTGGAGGTGAGCGAGCCACGGGTGGCCGGTGACCTGCCGACAGTGGTGGCCCGGCTGGCCGGGCTGCGGTCGCTGGGCGTCCGCACCGCGCTGGACGACTTCCGGGCCGAGCACGCCTCGCTGGCGCAGCTTCGCCGCCTGCCGATCGACCTGCTCAAGGTGGGCCCGGAGTTGGTGGGCGCACGACCCGATGGGCAGCCACCGCTGATCGACGTGGTCGTCACCGTCGGCGAGCGGCTGGGCGTGGAGATCGTCGCCGAGGAGTTGGAGTCGTCGGCCCAGGTCGAGGGGGCCCGCCGGGGCGGCTGCCGGTACGGGCAGGGCTTCGCGTTGGCCCGCCCGGCGACGGCCGAGCGGGTCGAGGCGTACTTCGAGGAGTTTCCCTCCGCATCCCGCTGAACCGGTTCATCTCGCGCGTGGCCCAGCGGTGCTCCCGCGCGGTGTGAGGCGGGCTGTCTCGTCCTGCACCCGGCCGGCCGGCTGGCCGGCGACGACGGCGAGCAGTTGCCGGGCGGCGTGCGCGCCGTACGCCGGGATGTCCCGGCCCAACGCGGTCAGCGGCGGGTGCACCAGCCGGCACAGCGGCGAGTCGTCCCAGGCCACGATGGACAGATCGGTGGGAACGCCGAGGCCCATCTCCTGGGCGACGGAGAGCCCGGCGATGGCCATCACGTCGTTGTCGTAGATGACGGCTGTGGGCCGCTGGGTCGAGCTGAGCAGCCGGCGGGTGGCCCGCCCACCCTCCTCGCCGCTGTAGTCGGACCAGACGGTCACCGCGTCGACAAGGCCGAGCCGCTGACAGACCGCCGTGAACGCGTCGGTGCGGATCTCGGTGTGCCGCAGGTCGGGCAGGCCGGCGACCCGGGCGATGCGCCGGTGCCCGAGCGCGACCAGGTATTCCACAGTCTCGGTCAACGCCGCCGCGTCGTCGGACCAGAGGCTGGCCAGCTCGCCGGTGCCACCGGGGCCGCCGATCACCACAGCGGGCAGTTGGAGTTGTTCGAGTGCGGGGATGCGACGGTCGTCGGTGCGCAGGTCGCAGACGAGCACCCCGTCCACCCGCCGCTCGCCCCACCAACGCCGGTAGACCGCGATCTCGGCGTCGTGGTCGGCCACCACCTGGAGGGTCAGCGCGTACGAGCGGGCGGAGAGTTCGGCCTCGACACCACTGATCAGCGCCATGAAGAACGGCTCGACGCCGAGGATCCGGGCCGGTCGGCACAGCGCCAGGCCGATCGCGCCGGCGGTGGCGGCGGAGAGGGCGCGGGCGGCGCTGCTCGGGCTGAACCCGATCTCCGTGGCGATGGCCAGGATGCGCTGCCGGGTGGCGTCGGAGACCCCGGGCTGCCCGTTCAGTGCGTACGAGACCGCACCCTTGGACACCCCGGCGTGCCGGGCGACATCGGCGATCGTCGGCCGCTTCACCGGCACGCTCCTTCGGTCTCTGGCCGTTGACAGTCCGGATCGTGCACCATACGGTGGCTCAGCTTATCCGGTTCAGTCCACGTCTTTCGATGCAGAAGGTGCGGTGAAACCGTGAGCCGAGAGGCACTCTACGACGGTTGGACCCTGCGGGCGGCACCCGGAACGCGGGTGCCCGCCGACATCGCCGGGCGGGCCGTGCCGGCGACAGTGCCCGGTTGCGTGCACACCGACCTGCTCGACGCCGGGCTGATCGACGATCCCTACCGGGACGACAACGAGTTGGCCCTGGCCTGGATCGGGCGCACCGACTGGCTCTACCGGACGAGCTTCCGGCGCCCGGCCGGCGACCACGACCGGGTCGACCTGGTCTGCGCCGGCCTGGACACCGTCGCCACGATCATCGTCAACGGCGCAGCGGTAGGCCGCACCGAGAACATGCACCGTGGCTACCGCTTCGACGTCGGCGCGCTGCTGCGCGACGACGACAACGACCTGGTCGTCGCGTTCGACTCCGCGTACCGCTACGCCGAGGCGCAGCGCGAGCGGCTCGGCGACCGGCCCAACGCCTACCCCGAGCCGTTCCAGTTCATCCGCAAGATGGCCTGCAACTTCGGCTGGGACTGGGGGCCGACATTGGTCACCGCCGGCATCTGGCAGGAGATCAGCCTGCACGCCTGGTCCACCGCCCGGCTGGCCACCGTCCGTCCACTCGTCACCATGGAAGGCCGGGACGGCCGCGTCGAGCTGCACGTCGAGGTCGAGCGGGTCGCGGACGTCCCGCTGACCCTCCGGGCGACGGTCGCCGAAGCCCGAGCCGACGTGGTCGTCCCGGCCGGGCAACGCACGGCCGTGCTGACCCTCACCGTCCGCGAGCCCGCGCTCTGGTGGCCCCGGGGGTACGGCGAACAGGCACGCCACCCGATCGAGGCGACACTGCACGCCCCGTCCGGCGAAACACTCGACACCTGGTCGCGCCGGATCGGCTTCCGCTCGGTGCGGCTGGACACCACGCCCGACGAGCACGGCACCCCGTTCGCCCTGTCGGTCAACGACGTCCCGGTCTTCGTCCGCGGGGTCAACTGGATCCCGGACGACACGTTCCCCACCCGTATCACCCGGGACCGGCTGGCCCAGCGGTTCGACCAGGCCGCCGAGGCCAACGTCAACCTGCTGCGAGTCTGGGGCGGCGGCCGGTACGAGTCTGCCGACTTCTACGACCTCGCCGACGAGCGCGGGCTACTCGTCCAACAGGACTTCCTCTTCGCCTGCGCCGCGTACCCCGAGGAGGAGCCGTTCGCCAGCGAGGTGGCCGCCGAGGCCGCCGAGCAGGTGACCCGCCTGACGCCGCACCCGTCGCTGGTGCTGTGGACCGGCAACAACGAGAACATCTGGGGCTGGCACGACTGGGACTGGCAGCCGGCCCTGGCCGGGCGCACCTGGGGGCGCGGCTACTACCTCGACGTGCTGCCCCGGATCGTCGCCGAGCTGGACCCGACCCGCCCGTACTGGCCGGGCAGCCCCTGGTCGGGCACCGAGACGATCCACCCCAACGACCCGGCGCACGGCACCACCCACATCTGGGACGTGTGGAACACCGACGACTACACCAGGTACCGCGAGTACGTGCCGCGCTTCGTCGCCGAGTTCGGCTACCAGGCCCCACCCGCGTACGCGACAGTGCGCCGGGCACTCAGCGACGAACCCCTCGCGCACGACTCACCCGGCATGGCACACCACCAGAAGGCGGCCAACGGCGACGCGAAACTCCAGCGAGGCCTGGACGCGCACCTGCCCGCACCGGCCGACTTCGACGACTGGCACTACCTGACGCAGCTCAACCAGGCCCGAGCCATCCAACTCGGGGTGGAACACTTCCGCTCCCACCGGGGCATCTGCGCGGGCACCATCGTCTGGCAGCTCAACGACTGCTGGCCGGTCACCTCCTGGTCCGCCGTCGACGGCGACGGCCGTCGCAAACCCCTGTGGTACGCGCTGCGCCACGCGTACGCCGATCGGCTCCTCACCGTGCAGCCCCGCGACGGCGGCCTGGCCCTCGTCGCGGTCAACGACGGCGGCACGACCTGGCAGGCGCCGGCCTCGGTGACCCGGCTGACCCTCGGGGGTGAACCCCGGGCGAAGACCACAGTCGACCTCGACGTCCCGGCGTACTCCTCGGTGGTGCTGGTGCTGCCGGCGGACCTGGCGCGGCCGGAAGAGGGCCGCCGCGAGTTGCTGCTCGCGGAGGCCGGTGGCACCGCCGAGCGGGCGCTGTGGTTCTTCGCCGAGGACCGGGAGGTGGAGTGGCCGTCGGCGGTCTGGGAGGCGACTGTCGAGCCGATCGACGGTGGGCAGCTGGTCCGGGTCACCGCCGGCACGGTGCTGCGCGACCTGACGCTCTTCCCGGACCGGCTGGACGCCTCGGCCACTGTGGACGCGGCACTTGTCACCCTGCTGCCCGGCGAGTCGACGACCTTCACCGTTCGGGCCGACGTTGCGTTGGACGCGGCGGCTCTCACCACCCGCCCGGTGCTGCGCTGCGTCAACGACATCGGCTGACGCCCCATGATCGCGCTCATGCGCTCCACCCGGCCGGCTCAGTTGAAGACTTCTTCAAGTGCTAAAGTCTTCGTATTGGTCTGGAGGGATGCTCATGTCGGTGCCGCTGTACCAGGCGAAGGCGGAGCTTTTCCGCACCCTCGGCCATCCGGTGCGCATCCGGGTCCTGGAGTTGCTCCAGGACGGCCCGAAGCCGGTCCGTGACCTGCTCGCCGCGATCGAGGTCGAGGCGTCGAACCTCTCCCAGCAGCTTGCCGTGCTGCGCCGTGCCGGAATGGTCACCTCACACCGCGACGGCCCCCTCGTCATGTACGCGCTCAGCACCCCCGACGTGGCCGACCTGCTGGCCGCCGGTCGACGGATCCTCGGCGCTGTCCTGACCGACCGGGACGCCCTCCTCGACGAGCTGCGCGCCACGAGCGGCGCTCGGTGACCGCCGCCATACTGGCGGCCCGCGAGCGGATCCTCGGACTTCTCCCGGGGCGGGCCGACTGGGCGGCGGTGCGCCGCTCACCGCGCCGCGACCTGCTGGCCGGGCTCACCGTGGCGGTGGTGGCGTTGCCACTGGCCCTGGCGTTCGGCGTCACCTCAGGTCTGGGCGCCCAGGCCGGGCTGATCACCGCCGTGGTCGCCGGCGCGGTGGCCGCCGTCTTCGGCGGCTCCAACCTTCAGGTCTCCGGGCCGACCGGGGCGATGACCGTGGTGCTGGTGCCGGTGGTGCAGCAGTTCGGAGCCACCGGCGTGCTCATGGTCGGCGCGATGGCTGGCCTGGTGCTGATCGCGCTCGCGCTGGCCCGCCTGGGCCGGTACGTCCGCTACCTGCCCACCCCGGTGCTGGAGGGTTTCACCGCCGGCATCGCCGTGGTCATCGCCCTGCAACAGGTACCCGCCGCGCTCGGCGTCACCGACGCGCACGGGGAGAAGGTCTGGGCCGTCGCCGCCGACGCGGTCGCCCGCTTCGTCGTACACCCGAAACCGGCCGCGCTGGCGGTGGCCGTCGCCGTCGCGGCGCTGATGCTGTTGGGCGCCCGGTGGCGGCCCGGCCTGCCGTTCTCGCTGCTCGGCGTGGGTGCCGCCACTGTCCTCGCCGAGCTGGTCCCGGTCGAGCTGGTCCGGATCGGCGCGTTGCCGCAGGGCCTACCCATTCCGTCGCTCAGCTTCCTCGACCTCGGCGCGCTCGGAGTGCTGCTGCCCAGCGCGCTCGCGGTCGCCGCGCTCGCAGCCCTGGAGAGTCTGCTGTCCGCCACCGTCGCCGACGGCATGACCGTCGGCGAGCGGCACGACCCGGATCGGGAACTCTTCGGTCAGGGGCTCGCCAACCTCGCCGTCCCGCTCTTCGGTGGCATTCCGGCGACCGCCGCCATCGCCCGCACCGCGGTGAACGTCCGCGCCGGAGCGGCCTCGAAGCTGGCGGCCCTCACCCACGCCGTCGCCCTCGCCGCCATCGTGCTGGCCGCAGCCCCGTTGGTCGGCCGGATCCCGCTCGCCGCCCTGGCCGGCGTGCTGCTGGCCACCACGGTCCGCATGGTGGAGGCCGGTGCGTTGTGGGCGCTGGCCCGCTCCACCCGGGGCGACGCGGTCGTGCTGGTACTCACCTTCGCCGTCACGGTGATCTGGGACCTCGTCACCGCCGTGGCGGTCGGCGTCGGCGTGGCCGTGGTGCTCGCCCTGCGCGCGGTGGCCCGCAGCGCCCGACTGGAACGGGTGCCCCTCGACCCCGGTGAACACAGCGCCGAGGAGTACGCGCTGCTCACCGAACACATCGTCGCGTACCGGCTGGACGGGCCACTCTTCTTCGCCGCGGCGCACACCTTCCTGCTCGAACTCTCCGAGGTCGCCGACGTTCGCGTGGTCATCCTGCGGATGTCCCGCGTGACCACCATGGACGCCACCGGCGCGCACGTCCTCGGCGACGCGATCCGACGGCTACGCGGACGCGGGATCACCGTTCTGCTCTCCGGCATCACCCCCGCCCACGACCAGGTGCTCACCACCCTCGGCGTGGCCGACGACCTGCGCCGCGAGGAACTGGTCTTCCCGGACACCCCCACCGCCATCCGGTACGCCCGTGCGGTCGCGCTCCCCGCGGTGGGCCACCCGACGGTCGTACCCGCCGACTGAGCAGTGCCGGCCGACCGGTGCCGGCCGACCGGTCGCGGGCCTGGCCGCATCGATCCCGATCGGCGTGGCCATCAACCTCGTCACCGGCCAAGGCGGGCACCGGGCGGAGACTGCGGTGAGCGTGATGCCTCACAGTCATCTTGATGCCTGTGAGGCATCACGTGCAGGGCGCACCGGGTTCGGATCACTCCTCCAACTGGCTGCCAACTGCGGAGCTGCTGTCCCTCCCCGTCGACGTATCGAACTCCGGGCTGTCCTGGGACGAGATGGCAGTGGAGACGAGGCTGGCCGCGACCGGCTGCACGGGCGCGACGTCTTCGGGCGTACGCAGGCGCGGCGGCGTGGGCATCCACGGTTTCAGGTTCTGGATGATTTGCTCGTAGAAGTCGTCGATCGCGTGCAATACGGAATCGATGAACGCGCCCCGTCCGCTGCCGCGCTTGGTTCCGGCCGCCGTGCTCTGCGCGACCCGGAATGCTCGCAGTTCACGTGCGGGATCGCTGATCAACGTGGTGGGCTCGGCTCGGACCTGGCGTAGCAGATCGGTTGCTCCACCGCCTCGTGCGTGCATGGCGAACGCTTCGATCCGGACGGTGTCCGGCGCGTCTTTCAGCTGGCGAATCAGCCAGTTGACCCTGGTGGTCGGTCTGCCGGTGCGAGGGGCCTCGACATCGATGTGGCAGACGATTTGCCCGGCCCGCAGATCGGCTGTGACGTGGAGAGGGGCGACTGCGCCGGGAATCCTGATGCTGCCGGTCAGAGTCCCCATGGTGGAGAGTTGGGTGACCAGCGACTGGGTACGGGCGGCTGGATCGGTGAGATCGCGGCGGCTCAGCGCGGGGGTGACATCGGTACCCAACTGCCTGCCGAGACGCAGACACGCGTAGCGAATCAGGGCGTCGAAGCGGCCGGCCACCTCCGCCGCGCCGCTGTCAGCTGCTCGTAGCGTTCCTGCTGACACTCCCTCGCGCACCTGCACCCACGCCGGCCCCATGTCGCTGAACTCCAGTGCACCTGAGCGAGGATGCTCGAGATACCTGATCAGCTCGCCCAGGATCCATGCCTGGTCCGGATCGGCGATGCCGCGGTATTCCTTCTGAATCACCGCCTGGGTCAGGATCTCCGTCCAGGGCAGGTGGTACAGGGCCACCTTGCGCAGTTTCCGGCGATCGATCGCGGTCGGATGCTGACCCGGGACGGGGGCGATCTCGTTGGAGATCGTGATGAGGGCGTCGAAGCCCTGCTCCCGGGCGATGTCCAGGTACGCCTCCAACTGCTCGGTCTTCAACGCGTTGCTGCCGGTCTTCACCTCTACCAGAGCGGTCCACTGCCGCTGCCCTCGCGTGACGCGGATCAGGCCGTCTGGAAAGAGCTGCTGGTTGCCGAGCTTGAACGGAACCTCGATGAAAGTCTGCACCGATCCGGCCGGTGCGCCGAGGGACTGGGTCAGGGCCCGCCCGAACTCACGCACCGCGCTCATTACCGCCAGTAGGGCGGAGGTAGCCCGACGTTCTTGTTCGTCCGATCCATTGATGCCGGATGTGGGGATCAGTCGGGCAGCAAGCCAGGTCTCCTCAGACATGCAAGTCACTCCTCGTGCAGACGGTGGTACGAGAAGTTACTCGCGAACTGGGCCGGAAAGCGGCGCGACCGTTAGAGCGTGCGCACGGAAAGAGTTACCCAAAGGGATGCCGGGCGATCCACCCGGCCGGGTCCGCTCGCCAATCGGAGACGTCGGCGTCGGCAGTTTGGTCTCTGTCTGCGGTTGTGTCCGCTAGCTGACTGCGAGCGAGTTTGCAGGCGGATCAGGTGAGCAAGAAGTCGGGTTCGCGCTCGGCAGCGGAACCGGCCGGTGGCCGCCTCGATGGCGATGCGAAGGGACGCCTTGACCTCGCCAACGCTCGTTGTGGTGGTCGGCGTTCAGCCGAGGACGCTGATGTAGCGGCGTGCCGCCTCCGAGCTGCCCTGCACGAGGGCCATGGCTTCGGCCAGGCGCTGCTTGCTCTGCTCACCGCGGGCGATGGCCTCGGCGATCGTCGGGTGCCCGGTGCCGGCGGAGATGGCGCGTAGTCGGGTCAGCATCTGTTCGGTGTTCTCGGCAGCGGCCCGGATCTGGCTGATCGTGGCGTTGCCCTGCTCGGCACCCTGCATCAGCGCGGCCTTGGCTACCTCGATGCTGGCCATGCCGCCCTCCGTCTGTCGATCGCGCCAACGAGTTCACGTTTGCGTGGTCGAGCGGACACTATTGGGGATGGTGGCGGTACGCAGCCCTGCCGGCTACAGGTAGTCAGCGGCCGTACGCTCTACGTCGGCGATGAACTCTTCAAGCTGCGTCTCGGTGAGATCGCGATCCTGTAACAGCTTGCCGAGGAACACGATCTGCATCTGGAGGGCGGTCTCAGGGCTGAGATTGTCGATCAGTCCAACCTCACCGAGGGCCGCGCGGACCAGGCCTTCCATCTCCAGGGCGGGCAGTGACTCCGAGCCTGGAAACTGGGTGCGCGTCTCGGCGACGAAGCGGGCGACGTCGGTGGGGGAGTGCCCGGCGGCCAAGCGGTCGTTGACCGCGATGGCGAACGCGGCACCGATCACCTGGTTTCCGCCGTGCCAGCCGGAGGTCTCCAACCCGTCCAGGAGTTGGTCCACCGTTCCCCAGTCACGCCGTGCCATCCCGCGGATCAGGAGGTGCCCCGCCGCATCAGGTGCTTCGTTCAGGAGACGTTGCCCGACCGGAGGGCTGACCATCGGGGTCGTGGTGCCGGGCTGGTGAGCCCCTGACGGGCCCTGCGGGCCTCGGATAATCGTGAAAGCTTCCCTGGCCGCCGCCACCGACTTCTGGGTGTTGTCCTGGACGTCCTCGACCTTCCTGGTCATCGTACTCAGGAAGGAGGCGACATTCTTCCGAGCGGATTCGCGCTCGACGGTCTCGGCGAGCAAATCCTCACCGGACGGTGTGGCCGAGTCAGAAGGTTGTGTAGCCGGGGCAGAGCCGGGAGCGATGGCGTTGGAGTAGTCACCGATGCGATCGGCCGCCTCACTGATCAGGCGGGCGAGCTTGCCGGCCTTCTCGCCAGCGGTCTTGCTCTCGGTAACGGCGCCGGTGAGTTCGGGATGCCTGGTGCCCCGCGCTGCCTGGGCGTAGTGCGCGTTGGCTTCTTCCGCGTCGGACTGAGCGCGATGCGCCACGACGGCGGCGCTTTGCAGGGTGTCGATGGCGCTTCGTAGCTGGGCGACGACATCGCCGAGGCTTCCGCTCATCCGAGGATGGCGAGGTAGTCGGCAGCGTGATCCTTAGCCGCCTTGATTCGGCGTAGCAGCAACTCGACCTCGTTCGCAGCCTCGCGGAGAGCTTTGCGGGACTCCTGCGCCTCGCCGCGTTCACTGTCATGCAGGGTGGCGATTGCCAGTGCGGACGCATCGGCAAGCCTGGCGCTGGCCTTCTCGATGCTCACCCGAGCGTTGTCGAGCGCTTGATCGCCCGTCCGGATCGTCACCTTGACATCGCCGATGGTCACTGCCGCACGTTAGCCGCCCCCGGCCGTCGGGCGCAGCCCTCGCGTTGGGTGGGTGCCCAGGCCGGGCCCGAGACACCCGCCGAAGCCTCAGCGTGAGGTGCGGCTCGCTTGTACGAAGCTGGCCCAGGCGGTTGGGGTAAAAGTGAGGGCCGGGCCCTGCGGGTCCTTGCTGTCGCGTACGGCGACGATGCCGGGCAGGTTATCGGCCCTCAGCTGCCCGGCGCGCAGGCCCTCTGGCGGGTCGGCCGCTGGTGGCACACCACCCTGCGCCCCGGCGAGCCGGTGGAGATCCTCGCGGAGCAGCCTGCGCCCGTCGGCGTTGCGCTGCTTCACCTGCGGCGACACCCACCGCCTGCATCAGGTCGTGCTGGTCACCGTCACCGACCTGCGGCACCGGGTGGTGCACCTGACCTGGCACGCCGGCACACCAGAGGGTGCCCCGATGGTCGGCACCCAGCCCAACGGCCGGCCCATTGTCCAGCTCCCCGAGAGGTATCGGCTCGGTACCTGGGCTGCCATCCTCGGCGCGCGGCCCGAGGATCTTGCCGACATTGACGGGGGACACGAGATCGGCAAGGACCTGCGCGACGGGTACGTCACCCTGCCCGGGCCGGCGCCGACCCGGTCGGGGAGCAGAACCCGCGACCTGAGCGGCCTGCGACAGGACAAAATTGCTGATCGAGCGCCGGGCGTCCGGGCGCTGGAACCCTTGACCACCGGCCGTCGTCCTGCCCTGGGTGGGGGGTGCACAGGTCGCCTTCCTTTGCTCTGCACCCGCGGGTGCAGAGCAAAGGACAACCGACCACCCCGCACACCCCGGCCGCCTCGAAGACGTCGGCCGGGGCGGGGATTCAGCGGCACGGCAGAGGCACTCGTCGTGGCCGCCAATCCGATCGGCCTCGGCGAACCGTGCCAGTGTCAGGTAGCGACCACGGAAAGTATTTGCGGACCGGGAGATGTTGTCCGCTCTGCCAAGGTGGGGCAGGGTATCGATGTCGATCACCCTGACCTTTTCCTTACTTCCAGTGACGTAGCCTTCCGGTTGCTCATCTGATCGTGATCGATTTCTGGAGGTTGCAACGTGCGGATCAACGGACGGCTGCTCGTGCCGATCTCGTTGGCGGTGGTGATGGCAACCGCTGCCTGTGGTCTGGCGTCAGCGCCGGCTTCCCAAGGCGCCGAAACCGGCCGCGCAGGTTGGAGTGACCCGCCCCCCAGCGATACGCCGAGCTCCAGCCCGACTCCGAGGATCCCGACCGACGCGGAGATTCCCACCAGGGCCGCCGGCACCTTCACCACCGCCTCCGGCACCGGGCGCGTGATCGGCAAGGGCAAGAAACGGGTGCGCTACAGCGTCTCGGTGGAGAAGGGGATCGCCTGGGGTGACATCCCCGCCTGGAAGCCGACCCAGTTCGCCGAGAGCATCGAGCAGGTGTTGGCGGCACCGAACGGGTGGGCCAGCTCCGCGCAGCACCCGGTCACCAACGACGCGGTGAATCTGAGCCGGGCGTCGTGGTCCTTCCAGCGGGTCAGCACCTCACGCATCGACGTGGATGTCCGCCTCGCCACACCGAGGACGGTGGACAGGCTGTGCGGTGCGAGCGGCGTGGACACCGAGGGGGTCTACTCCTGCAAGTACGGCAAGACCATCATGATCAATTTGCGGCGTTGGCTCCAGGGCTCGCCGGGATACCCGGTCACCATCGACGAGTACCACGCGGGCGTCATCAACCACGAGTTCGGCCACTTCCTCGGCTTCGCGCACATGAAGTGCGGCGGACCCGGCAAGCCCGGCCCAGTCATGATGACCCAGACGATCGACCTGGGCGGGTGCGTGCCCAACGTCAGCCCGTTCAACGAGAACGGCCAGTTCATCAGCGGCCCGTGGGCGCCGTCCTGAGCCGGCGACCCCTGCGGCGACCACGGGAACGGCGCTGCCCGGCTGGTGCGTATCCGCACCATCCGGGCAGCGATCCGGGTCCGCTCAGATGTCGGCGGTCAGGCTGCCCAGCATCTCGGCCACGTCGGCGGTCTGCGCCGCCGGCGGCGTCTCGATGGCCACCGACTTGCCGTAGTCGGTGTAGTCGATCACGATGTCGCCCATCTTGCCCATGACAATGCCGCCCCGACGCGGCCGGTACTGCTCGTCGACCCACAGGTCGAGCTTGAGCTCCTTGACCCCCTGCGCGGCGAGCGTCTGCTCGGTCTCGGTCCGCCGCTTTGAGTCGATCTGCGCGAGGTAGGTCGGCACCGGAGTGGTGACTGTGTAGTGGACTGTCGACGCCCCGTTCACCGTCTCCTGCCCCACCACCGTCGTGCCCTCGATGGCGAGCAGCGTCTTGGCCTGCCTGACCGGGTCCATCTCCTCGAACTGCTTGCCGACGTCGGCGCCCGCCTTGCCCCCGGCCACGGCGGCCATGTCCATCTTCATCCAGCGTTTCCCGCCCAGTTTGCCGCGGGTCTCCGCCGGAATCTCCACGAAGACCACCGTACCGATCATCCGCATGGTGACCGTGGTGCCTTCCGGATTGGTCGTCGTCATCTCGGCCTTGATCGGGTCACCCAGGTCCAGGACACCCTGCATCGAGACGAGTTGACCGCCCATCGTGCCCTTCATCGTCAGGGTCACCGAATCGGTCCTGGTGGTGGTGTCGACAGTCTTCCGCAGCGACCCCTTGAGATCACTGGCCAGCAACTCCAGGACGCCGGGCTGCTTGTCGGGTGCCTCGGTCGACCCGGGCTGCGGGCCGCAGGCGGCGCCAACGAGCGCGGTGAGCGCCGCGACCGCCACCACAGCGGGCTTCTTCCACAGTGACACGTGCACGCCTCTTCCCCCGTAGGAACCCGGGGTCCTCCCCGGATAGACCGACGACACGCTAGCCCGTGCGGCCCACCCGCCGGCACCGGCTCTTCCCGGCTGATGCCGGCTCCGGCGTGAGCGCCCTGGGTTACTCCGGGACGCGGCGGTAGGCGCCGTCGCTGGCCGAGGTGGCCATCGAGGCGTACGCGCGTAGCGCCGCCGACACCGGGCGCTGCCGGTCGGTCGGGGTGTACGGCTTGTCGCGCTTCTCCTCGGCCACCCGTCGTGCCTCCAGCTCCTCGGCGGACACGTTCAGCTCGATCGACCGGTTCGGGATGTCGATGACGACCTCGTCGCCGTCGCGGACCAGGGCGATCAGCCCACCGGAGGCCGCCTCGGGGGAGACGTGCCCGATGGAGAGACCGGAGGTGCCGCCGGAGAAGCGGCCGTCGGTGAGCAGGGCGCAGGACCGGCCCAGCCCGCGTCCCTTGAGGAACGACGTGGGGTAGAGCATCTCCTGCATGCCCGGGCCGCCCTTGGGCCCCTCGTAGCGGATCACCACCACGTCCCCGGCGACGACCTGCTTGGCGAGGATCGCGGTCACCGCGTCGTCCTGCGACTCGTAGACCTTCGCCGGGCCGCGGAAGGTCAGGCAGTCGTCCGGCACGCCGGCGGTCTTCACGACGGAGCCTTCCGGTGCCAGGTTGCCGTGCAGGATGGCCAGCCCGCCGTCGGCGGAGTAGGCGTGCCCCAGGTCCCGGATGCAGCCGCCGGCCGCGTCGGTGTCCAGCGACGACCAGCGGTTGGTGGTGGAGAACGGCTCGACGGTACGCACGCCACCCGGCGCGGCGTGGAACAGCTCGACGGCCGTCGGGGTCGGTGAGCCGCCGCGGACGTCCCAGTCGGACAGCCACTGGGCCAGCGAGGGGGAGTGCACGGCGTGCACGTCCCGGTTGAGCTGCCCGGCCCGGTCCAACTCGCCGAGGATCGCCGGGATGCCGCCGGCGCGGTGCACGTCCTCCATGTGGTAATTGGGGGAGTTTGGCGCGACCTTGGCCAGGCAGGGCACCCGCCGGGAGATGGCGTCGATGTCGGTGACGCCGAAATCCATCTCGGCCTCGCGGGCCGCGGCGAGCAGGTGCAGCACCGTGTTGGTGGAGCCGCCCATCGCCACGTCCAGGGCGACCGCGTTCTCGAAGGCGGCCTTGGAGGCGACGGTGCGGGGCAGCACCGAGTCGTCGTCGCCGTCGTACCACCGCTTGGAGATCTCGACGACGGTGCGGCCGGCCTCGACGAAGAGCGACCGGCGCGCGGCGTGGGTGGCCAGCGTCGAACCGTTGCCGGGCAGCGCGAGCCCGATCGCCTCGGTGAGGCAGTTCATCGAGTTGGCGGTGAACATGCCGGAGCAGGAGCCGCAGGTCGGGCAGGCGGAGCGCTCGATCTCACCGAGCTGCTCGTCGGTGACCGACTCGTTCGAGGAGGCGATCATCGCGTCGATCAGGTCGATCTTGCTGTGCACGACACCCTCGATCGCCATCGTCTTGCCGGCCTCCATTGGGCCACCGGAGACGAAGACGGTCGGGATGTTGAGCCGCAACGCGGCCAGCAGCATCCCCGGGGTGATCTTGTCGCAGTTGGAGATGCAGACCAGGGCGTCCGCGCAGTGCGCGTTGACCATGTATTCCACCGCGTCGGCGATCAGCTCGCGGCTGGGCAGCGAGTAGAGCATGCCGCCGTGGCCCATCGCGATGCCGTCGTCGACCGCGATGGTGTTGAACTCCCGCCCCACCCCGCCGGCCTCGGCGACCGCGTCGGCGACCAGGCCGCCCATGTCCTTGAGATGGACGTGACCAGGCACGAACTGGGTGAAACTGTTGGCGATGGCGACGATCGGCTTGCCGAAATCGTCGTCGGTCATCCCGGTGGCCCGCCAGAGGGCCCGGGCGCCGGCCATCGTCCGACCGTGTGTGGAAGTCCTCGATCGCAGCTCAGGCATACCCACCAGCATGACACCATCGCCACGCCGACCCTCCCGCGTATGCGCCGTGTCCCAACAGATGCACACCCAGCCCCCCAAGGCGCGCGCCGATCCGGCACTCTTGGAGACGTGCATATCCCCCCGGGCATGGTCGCTGTCGCGGCGCTCAGCGGGCTCGTCGCCGCTGCCGCCACAGTGCTGCTGACCGTGATCGCCGGGCGGCGGGTGGGGCCACGTCGGCCGGCACACGTGCTGCTCGCGGTGGCCGCCGGGGTCGCGCTGCTCAGCCTGTTGGCCGGGGTGGTCGCCGCGCTCGGCGCCAACCACCACTGGGCCGCCGAGCAGGGGCAGCGCACGGGCTGGGCGACAGCCGTGGCGATCGGCACGGCGGTGAGTGGGCTGGCCTTCGCCGCCGGTCTGCTCTGGTTGCCGGGTGTGGCCGCCACCGCGGCGGGGCGGGCCCGGCTCGCCCTGGACGGGTTGGTCGTGGCGGCGGCGCTGTGGTTCGTCGGCTGGGTGCTCTTCTCCGAGCCCACCCGGTTGCTCGGCATGGCCACCCCGATGGCCTGCCCGGCGATCCTGGTGGCCACGGTGAGTGCCGCGCTCGGAGCCGGCCTCGCCGCGACAGTCGTCTTCCGGGCCGCGCTACGCCGGCGACTGACCGCGCTGGGCCTCGGCATCAGCGCGGTCACCTGCGGCGGGATGGGCCTCAGCACCGGGCTCTGCCAGGCCGGGCCGACCATCGCGCTGACCGGTGCGGCGGTGCTCGCCGCTGGTCTGCTGGCCGTCGCGCTCGCCGCGCACTGGGCCGACCGGCCGGGGCAGGCCGAGGTCGACCTGATCGGTCAGGACGGCGAGTACGGGATCGCCCCGATGATCGCGATGACCGCCTCGGCGATGCACCACCTCGCCCAGGACGGTCGCTTCACCGCGCCGGGCGTCGTGGCCGCCAGCGTGGAGGGCTTCGCCCTGGTGGCGCGGCAATACCTCACTCTTCGCGACGTCCGGGAGTACGCGGGCCGCCTGGTCGAGCGGGAGGCGCACTTCCGCGAGCTGGCGCACACCGACCCGCTGACCACGCTGGCGAACCGGCGCGGGCTGCTGCGCGCCCTGCACGCCGCCGCCGCGGCGGGCACTCCGTGCGTGCTGCTCGGTCTCGACCTGGACGGCTTCAAGAACGTCAACGACATGCGCGGCCACGACGTGGGCGACGCCGTGCTGGCCGAGGTGGGCCGGCGGCTGCGGAGCAACCTGCGCCCCGGTGACGTGGCCGCCCGGCTGGGCGGCGACGAGTTCGCCGTCCTCATGCAGGGTCAGCCGGCCGAGGCGGACCGGGTCGCCGAGCGGCTGCTCGGGGTGCTCAACCGGCCGTACGACGAGCCGGAGGGGCCGGTCTTCCTGTCGGTGAGCATCGGGGTGGCGGGGTGGGCCGGCGAGCCGGACGTGGAGCTGCTGCTGCGCCACGCCGACCTGGCACTGCGCTACGCCAAGCAGCGCGGCAAGAACCGGATCGAACGCTACGACGCCGCGTACGACAAGTTGCTGCGCCGACGCACGACGGTGGAGCACGAGCTGCGTGGCGCCATCGAACGCGACGAACTGCGGTTGGCCTTCCAGCCGGTGGCGTCGCTGCCGTCGGTGCGGCCGGTCGGCGCGGAGGCGCTGCTGCGCTGGCACCACCCCGAGCTGGGCAACGTCGGTCCGGACGAGTTCATCCCGCTCGCCGAGGAGTGCGGCATGATCGCCCCGCTGGGGGCCTGGGTGCTGCACCAGGCCTGCTACCAGCTCTCCCGGTGGCTGGCGGACGGCCACGACGTCTGGGTGTCGGTGAACGTCTCGCCGCACGAGCTGCACGCCCCGGCGTACGTGGTCCAGGTCGCCGAGGCGCTGCGCGCGCACCACGTGCCGCCGCAGCGGCTGGTGTTGGAGGTCACCGAGCACGCGGTCGCCACCGACCTGGACGAGCTGATCCGGCGGCTGACCGCGCTGCGGTTGACCGGTGTGCGGATCGCGCTCGACGACTTCGGGGCCGGCTACTCGTCGCTGGGGCAGTTGCGCCGGCTGCCGATCGACATCCTGAAGATCGACCACAGTCTGGTGGCCGAGCACGAGCCGGTCCGGCCGGTCGACCAGGACGGCCCGGCCTTCGCCCCGATGGTCGACATCGTGATGCGGTTGGGCCACCAGTTGGGGCTGGAGGTGATCGCCGAGGGGGTGACCGCGCCGACCGAGTTGGCCGCGGTGGTGGCCGCCGGCTGCCGGTTCGGCCAGGGCGCGCTCTTCGGCTGGGGGGTGCCGGCCGAGCACCTGGAAGCGATGCTGGAGGCGGCCACGTCACCGGGCGCGCGGTCCGCGCCACTGCCCGCGCCACGCCGGGTCCCGGGCGGGTACGCACAGGTCACGCCGCCTGCCGATGGCGCGTCGCCGGGCGACGCGCCGACGTCCGTTGACCAACATGTGGGAGCAGTTGACTCATCGCGTGAGATGCGTCAGGCTTAGCCGCATGTCGTCGTACCGGTCGCTGCGAGTACTTACCTGAGCGCACTCTCCCTCATTGAGAGTGCGCTGGCCCCGTGCATCTGCACGAGGGCCGTTTTTATTGCCATCGGAACCTGGCGAGGCGGGCCCCGC
Organism: Micromonospora sp. NPDC049230; assembly: GCF_040647875.1. Lineage (NCBI taxonomy): Bacteria > Bacillati > Actinomycetota > Actinomycetes > Micromonosporales > Micromonosporaceae > Micromonospora > Micromonospora sp. NPDC049230. The sequence goes on along the minus strand of NZ_JBEZCZ010000002.1, from coordinate 285,147 downwards.
CCGTGTCGCATCGCTTGACTAGCCACCAGCCACTCCAGCCGAAGGCCAGAACCGCCATGACGAGACCCACGCCCGAGACCCTCGCCCACTCCGCCCGCCGAGCCCGCGCGGCCGCCGACCCGACAGTCGACGTCGACCCGGCCGCCGCACGCCCCGCGGCCACCCCGGCCGTTCCGGTGGTACGGCCATCCGCTCCGGCCCAGGTCACCGGGGCCGGCTCGCTCGTGCGGTCCCTCGAGGCGCTCGACGTCGACGTCGTCTTCGGCATCCCGGGCGGCGCGATCCTGCCGGCGTACGACCCGCTCTACGACTCCTCCGTCCGGCACATCCTGGTCCGGCACGAGCAGGGCGCGGGGCACGCGGCGACCGGGTACGCGCAGGCCACCGGCAAGGTCGGCGTGTGCATCGCCACCTCCGGGCCGGGCGCGACGAACCTGGTCACCCCGATCGCCGACGCGTACATGGACTCGGTGGCGATGGTGGCGATCACCGGGCAGGTGGCCCGACCGATGATCGGCACCGACGCCTTCCAGGAGGCGGACATCCAGGGCATCACCCTGCCGATCACCAAGCACAACTTCCTCGTCCAGAACGCCGAGGAGATCCCGCAGGTGCTGGCCGAGGCGTTCCACCTGGCCAGCACCGGCCGGCCCGGCCCGGTGCTCGTCGACATCCCCAAGGACGTGCTCCAGGCGTCGACCACCTTCACCTGGCCGCCCACCCTGGGCCTGCCCGGCTACCGGCCCACCCTGCACCCGCACGGCAAGCAGATCCGGGAGGCGGCGCGGCTGATGGCCGCCGCCCGCCGGCCGGTGCTCTACGTCGGCGGCGGGGTGCTCAAGGCCGGTGCCACGGACGGGCTGCGCCAGTTGGCCGAGCTGACCGGCATCCCGGTCATCACCACGCTGATGGCGCTCGGCGCGTTCCCCGACTCGCATCGGCAGCACCTGGGCATGCCCGGCATGCACGGCACCGTCGCCGCTGTCTACGGCCTACAGAAGTCGGATCTGATCGTCGCGCTCGGCGCGCGGTTCGACGACCGGGTCACCGGCAGGTTGGACTCGTTCGCCCCGGACGCGACGGTGGTCCACGCGGACATCGACCCCGCCGAGATCGGCAAGAACCGGCACGTGGACGTGCCGATCGTCGGGGACGCCAAGCACGTCATCGACGAGCTGATCGCCGCGGTGACAGTCGAGCGGTCAGCGGGGCGTGTCACCGATCTGGGTGACTGGTGGACGCAGCTGGACGACCTGCGCGACCGCTACCCGCTCGGCTACGACGAGCCGTCGGACGGCACGCTCTCCCCGCAGTACGTGATCAAGCGGCTGGGCGAGATCGCCGGCCCGGACACGATCTTCGTGGCCGGGGTGGGCCAGCACCAGATGTGGGCGTCCCAGTTCATCTCCTACGAGAAGCCGTACACCTGGTTGAATTCCGGCGGCCTCGGCACGATGGGGTACGCGGTGCCGGCGGCGATGGGCGCCAAGGTCGGCAAGCCGGACACCGTGGTCTGGGCGGTCGACGGCGACGGCTGCTTCCAGATGACCAACCAGGAGTTGGCCACCTGCGCGTTGGAGGGCATCCCGGTCAAGATCGCCGTTATCAACAACGGCAATCTCGGCATGGTCCGGCAGTGGCAGACACTGTTCTACAACGAGCGCTACTCCAACACCGACCTCGGCACGCACAAGCACCGCATTCCTGACTTCGTCAAGCTCGCCGAGGCGCTGGGCTGCGTCGGGTTGCGCTGTGAGAACGCCGACGACGTGGACAAGACCATCGCCGCCGCCATGGAGATCAACGACGCTCCGGTCGTGATCGACTTCGTGGTCGGCAAGGACGCGATGGTCTGGCCGATGGTCGCCGCCGGCACCAGCAACGACGAGATCATGTTCGCCCGCGGCGTCCGCCCGACCTTCGACGAGGATGACATCTGACATGAGTGAGCACAGCGACCGAATCCTTGCCCAGGGTCGTGGCACCACCGAGCGAAGCGAGGCCGCGGCATGACCATGCACACCCTCTCCGTGCTCGTGGAGAACAAGCCCGGCGTGCTGGCCCGCGTCTCCGGCCTGTTCTCCCGGCGCGGGTTCAACATCGACAGTCTCGCCGTGGGTGAGACCGAGAACCCGGACGTCTCCCGGATCACCATCGTGGTCAACGCCGAGTCGTCGCCGTTGGAGCAGGTCACCAAGCAGCTCAACAAGCTGGTCAACGTACTCAAGATCGTTGAGCTGGACCCGCAGGTCTCAGTCGCCCGGGAGTTGCTGCTGGTCAAGGTCCGCGCCGACCGGTCCGCCCGGTCCCAGGTGCTGGAGACCGTCAACCTGTTCCGCGCCCGGGTTGTCGACGTCGCACCGGACACGCTGACCATCGAGGCCACCGGCACCCCGGACAAACTCGACGCGCTGCTGCGCGATCTCGAAGCCTTCGGCATCAAGGAGATGGTCCAGTCCGGGTTGGTGGCGATCGGGCGCGGCTCGCGTTCGATCACCGCCGGGCCCGCGCTGCGGGCCGCCTGACCGCCACCGGTCGGCCCCGGTGGGCCGTGACCGAACCCATCCGCACAGACCACGACGGGCCGCCCCGGCCGTCGTACGAAAGGGAAGTTCTCATGAGCGTTGAGGTGTACTACGACGACGACGCCGACCTCGGCCTGATTCAGGCCAGGAAGGTCGCGGTGATCGGCTACGGCAGCCAGGGTCACGCCCACGCGCTGTCGCTGCGTGACTCGGGCGTCGACGTGGTGATCGGTCTGCCGGAGGGCTCGAAGAGCCGTCCCAAGGCCGAGGAGCAGGGCTTCCGGGTTCTCACGCCGGCGCAGGCCTCCGCCGAGGCCGATGTGATCATGGTGCTCGCACCGGACACCGCGCAGCGTTCCATCTACACGGAGTCGATCGCCCCGAACCTCGCTGCGGGCAAGGCCCTCTTCTTCGGCCACGGCTTCAACATCCGGTACGACCTGATCAAGCCGCCGGCCGACGTGGACGTGGCGATGGTCGCGCCGAAGGGCCCCGGCCACCTGGTCCGCCGCCAGTACGCCGACGGCAAGGGCGTGCCCTGCCTCGTCGCCGTCGAGCAGGACGCCAGCGGCAACGCGTTCGCTCTCGCCCTCGCGTACGCCAAGGGCATCGGTGGCACCCGTGCCGGCGCGATCAAGACCACCTTCACCGAGGAGACCGAGACCGACCTCTTCGGCGAGCAGGCGGTGCTCTGTGGCGGTGCCTCGGCGCTGGTGCAGACCGGTTTCGAGGTGCTCACCGAGGCGGGCTACGCCCCGGAGGTCGCCTACTTCGAGTGCCTGCACGAGCTGAAGCTGATCGTCGACCTGATGTACGAGGGCGGCATCGCGAAGATGCGCTACAGCATCTCCGACACCGCCGAGTACGGCGACCTCTCCCGTGGCCACCGCATCATCGACTCGCGGGTCAAGGACGAGATGCGCAAGATCCTGGGCGAGATCCAGTCCGGCGAGTTCGCCCGCGAGTGGGTCGCCGAGGACGAGGCCGGCCGGCCCAACTTCACCAAGTGGCAGGCCGAGGGCGCGGCGCACCCGATCGAGGAGACCGGCAAGAAGCTGCGCGGCATGATGAGCTGGGTCGACCGCCCGATCACCGAGACCGCCTGACGGTCCGCACGACAACCCCTACCGGACCCGGGCCGGCGCTCTCCCCAGCGCCGCGCCCGGGCCGGTGCCTGCCCGGGCGCCCCGCGCGCCCGAGCACCGCGTCCGCTCCGCGCGCCCGCCCGCGCCAAGATCCGCGCAACATCAGGGATGGTGGCCCCTCGGGGCCTCCACGAGGCAGCTATTTCCCTGATCTTGCGCGGATCTTGGCGTTGTGGGCGCGCGGGCTGTCGACGCGCCCGTGCGCGACTACGTACGGTGTCGGCGGCCGGCGTCTTGCGGGCGTGACCGTTTCGGTGCGGTGAACGGTCGATGTCCGTCGCTCGACCGGGCGTGTGAGGGCACTCACCCCACAGACCAGAACACGCCGCCCGGCCCGGCCCCTACGATCGCCTGTAGGTGCAGCCAGCCGGCACCTGACGGCCACGGCACGGATCAGCGCAGGGCGCAGTGCGGCGCCCGGCCGCCCGGGCCGATCGCAAACACGACCTCTACGAGGACCGATGAATCCTGTCGTACTGATCGCCGAAGAACTCGCCCCCGCCGCCATCGAGGTGCTCGCCCACGACTTCGACGTCCGTCACGTCGACGGCACCGACCGTCCGGCCCTGCTCTCGGCGCTCTCCGAGGCCGACGCCGTCATCGTGCGCAGCGCGACCCAGATCGACGCGGAGGCGGTCGCCGCCGCGCCGCGACTCAAGGTGGTCGCCCGGGCGGGTGTCGGGCTGGACAACGTCGAGGTGCCGGCCGCCACCGCGCGGGGCGTGATGGTCGTCAACGCGCCCACCTCCAACATCGTCTCCGCCGCCGAGCAGGCCGTCGCGCTGCTGCTCGCCGTCGCCCGCAACACCGCCAGCGCCAGTGCCGCGCTCAAGGCGGGGGAGTGGAAGCGGTCCAAGTACACGGGCGTCGAGGTGCAGGGCAAGACCGTCGGCGTGGTCGGGCTCGGTCGCATCGGTGTGCTCTTCGCACAGCGCATCGCCGCGTTCGGCACCAGGCTGATCGCGTACGACCCGTACATCCAGCCGGCCCGTGCGGCGCAGCTCGGCGTCCGCCTGGTCGGGTTGGAGGAGCTGCTGCGGGAGAGCGACTTCATCTCCATCCACCTGCCCAAGACGCCGGAGACGGTGGGCCTGATCGGTGAGAAGGAGCTGGCGATCGTCAAGCCCGGCGTTCGCATCGTCAACGCCGCCCGTGGTGGCCTCGTCGACGAGCAGGCCCTCGCCAACGCCATCGCCGAGGGTCGGGTCGCCGGTGCCGGCGTCGACGTGTACAGCAAGGAGCCGTGCACCTCCTCGCCGCTGTTCGCCTTCGACAACGTGGTGGCCACCCCGCACCTGGGCGCCTCCACCAACGAGGCGCAGGACAAGGCCGGTCTCGCCGTGGCCAAGAGCGTCAAGCTCGCGTTGCAGGGCGAGTTCGTGCCGGACGCGGTCAACGTGCAGGCCGGCGGCGTGGTCGCCGAGGACGTGCGGCCGCTGCTGCCGCTGGCCGAGAAGCTCGGCCGGGCGTTCACCGCGGTCGCCGGCGGCGTCGCCGCCAGCGTCACTGTCGAGGTCCGCGGCGAGATCGTCGCGCACGACGTGTCGGTGCTCAAGCTCGCCGCGACGAAGGGTCTGTTCAGCTCGGTCGTCGAGGAGCAGGTCACCTACGTCAACGCCCCGCACCTGGCCGCCGAGCGTGGCGTCGAGGTCACCCTGACGCCGCTGGCCGAGACGGCCGAGCAGCCCACCCTGGTCACCGTGCGCGGCGCCCTGCCGGACGGCCGGACGGTGAGTGTCTCCGGCACCGTCACCCACTCGGGTGCTCGCGACGTGCTCAAGCTGACCGAGGTGGACGGCTTCGACGTGGAGATCGGCGCCGAGGGCATCCTGCTCTTCCTGCGCTACGCGGACCGGCCCGGTGTCGTCGGCACGGTCGGCACCCTGCTCGGCGAGTCGGGCATCAACATCGCCGCGATGCAGGTGGCTCGGCGTGAGGCGGGCGGCGAGACGCTGATGACGCTCACCGTCGACCAGGCGCTCGGTGCCGAGCTGCTCACCTCGGCCGCCGATTCGATCGGCGCCACCGCGGCCAGCGCCGCTGACCTTCGCGACGAGTAGTCCACGGCACGCGGCAGGGGGGCCCGGCGATCCGCTGGGCCCCTTTGTCGTACCCCGGGGTGGGGGTCGGCCCGCACCGGGTCGACCAGCCGGGCCGGGCAGTCGATCAGCCGGGCAGTCGGGCCGGGGGCGGGTAGACCGAGCCGTCCTGCGGGTCGAAGAGCATCAGCCCGTGCTCGCCGGCCAGCCGCTCGATGTCCAGTAGCACCTGGTCCGCGCAGGTCGGGTGCAGGTTCAGCTCGACATGGTCGTGGGCGGCGTGCAGTGGAGCCACCGCCCACGGGCTGTCCGCGCCGGGGTGACGGTCCGGATAGGAGGCGGTGATCGCCCGGTAGAAGCCGACCACCCGCGGGTCCGGGTAACGGTCCACGTGTCGCCCCTGTCGGCAACCGTTGACCGCTGTCCGTACGTCCTCGGGCGTCGCCCCGTCCTCCAGGGCCCACACGCTCAGATCGAAACTCACGGCGGATAGCGTGCCATCCGCCGTTCACCATGTCGAAACTGCCTCGCCGCCGGTCACCGCCGAGTCCCGGGGCCTCCCGTCACGACGGTCCGGTGTAGAGACTCTTGCGTCGAGTTGCGTCGATTCGCTAGCGTACGTACTGCGGTCACTGGCCGAGTGCGAGGCGCCGGCCCGTCTTCGGGTGGCGCGGTCGACGTCCGACCCGACCGGTCCGCACCCCTCGATTGTGCGAGCCACGCGCACTCGTCGCTGATCGGCCCCCACGGTCGTTGCCGAGAGCGTGGGGGCCGATCGCAAGCCCGACCGGTCGTCGACCACCGGAGCGGCGTGTCCGCCGGCAGCGGGCGACCGAGATGCGAATCGGGCCGGAGCGCCGCGGCGAGACGGGCTCGGCGCGGCGTCGGTGTGCCCAGCGCTCATGTGCCAGCGCCGGTGTGTTCAACGACTGCCTGCTCGGCGCTGGTGTGCTCAGCGGCGGTGTGCGAAGAGCGCGCGATAGTCGGAGTCGCCGCGGAACCACGCCAGGCCGGTGGGGCCGGCGGCGTACAGCGCGGTGGCGTAGGCGTCGGCGATCGTCAGGTCGGGGCCCACGACGGTGGCGGCGACGAGCTGGTCGGCCGGCTCGCCGGTGTGCGGGTCCACCACGTGCCCCTGCCGTCCACTCACCCCGGAGGTGCCGACCGCGCCCGCTGTCATCTCCAGCACCAGTGGCGCGCGCTCCGGTGCGGTCGGGTGGTGCACGGCGACCCGCCAGGGCCCGCCGTGCGGCGCGTGGCCACGGACGACGAGGTCGGCCCCGGTGACGACGGCGTAGTCGTGGATGCCGGCGGCCCGTAGCCTCTGCGCGACGCGTTCCACAGCCCAGCCACCGAGCAGGCCACCCGGGTCGAAGCCGCCGGGCACCGCCCAGGCGTCGAACCACCCGTCGGTGGCCGCGCGCATGGCCGCGCAGCGGTCCACCAGGTCGGCGAGCGGGGGGTACGAGTCGGGGCTGATCTCGCCCCGACGCAGGCGGGAGACCAGGCTCTCCGGCCGGTTGGGGCCGTAGGTGAGGTCGATGGCGCGCAACTCCGCGACGCTGTCCCGCAGGGCCTCGCCCACACCCCGGCGGCCGAGCCACTCGGGGGCGTTGAGGAGCAGTGTGTATTCGGCGGTCGCCGTGCGGACTGTGTGCTGCACCGCGATCCGGCCCTCGGTGGCGCCGGACGGGTCGATGCGGTGCCGGCGGCTGCCGAGGCGGAGGTCCGGCCGGCGGTTGCGGAACGCCGACGGGTCCGGCCAGCGGGTCCGCGGCTGCTCGTCGATGCGCATCGCATCTGCCCCCTCGCACTCGGCGCCGCGTCGTCGCGGTCAGTCGTCGACGGGTCCCCGCGACCCGCCGGCCACCAGGGTAGGCAGCGCACATGATCGCCTCATGAATCCCAGCTGAGAGGCTGCTGTGTATGACGGTTTCCCATATTTTGGACGCCGCGTACCGGGAGGCGGGACGGCGACGTACCGTTGCCCAGAACGGAACCGTTGAGCAGAGGAGTGCGGTCGTGGCGCGGATCGCGGTGGTGGCCGGGGACGGCATCGGGCCCGAGGTGGTCGCGCAGGCCCGTAAGGTCCTCGACGCGGTGCTGCCCGACGTGCAGGCCACCGAGTACGACCTCGGCGCGGCCCGCTGGCACCGTACCGGAGAGGTCCTGCCCGACTCGGTGCTGACCGAGCTGGCCGGGCACGACGCGATCCTGCTCGGCGCGGTCGGCGACCCGACGGTTCCGCCGGGTGTGCTTGAGCGGGGCCTGCTGCTCAAGCTCCGGTTCGCCTTCGACCAGTACGTCAACCTGCGTCCCTCCCGTCTCTGGCCCGGGGTCGCCGGCCCGCTCGGCAACGTCAAGCCGGGCGAGGTCGACCTCGTGGTGGTGCGTGAGGGCACCGAGGGTCTCTACGCCGGGGCCGGTGGAACGCTGCACCGCGACACCCCCGCCGAGGTCGCCACCGAGGAGAGCCTGAACACCCGGCACGGCGTGGAGCGGGTGATCCGCGACGCGTTCGCCCGCGCCGGCCGCCGCGAGCGGCGCAAGGTCACCCTGGTGCACAAGACCAACGTGCTCACCCACGCCGGGTCGCTGTGGTCGCGCACCTTCGACGCGGTCGCCGCGGAGCACCCGGACATCGCCACCGAATACCAGCACGTCGACGCCGCCGCCATGTTCCTGGTCACCCAGCCGCAGCGCTACGACGTGGTGGTCACCGACAACCTGTTCGGCGACATCCTCACCGACATCGCGGCCGCCGTCACCGGTGGGATCGGGCTGGCCGCCAGTGGCTGCATCAACCCCGAGGGCGCGTACCCCTCGATGTTCGAGCCGGTGCACGGCTCCGCGCCGGACATCGCCGGGCGAGGCATCGCCGACCCGGTCGCCGCCGTGCTCTCCGCCGCGCTCCTGCTGGAGCAGCTCGGGCACGGCGAGTCCGCCGCCCGGGTCAACGCCGCGGTGGCCGCCGAGCTGGCCAGCCGTACTCCGGGCATGACGCTGCGTACCGAAGAGGTCGGCGACCGGCTCGCCGCCCACGCCGTAGCCTGACCGGCCTGGCCCGGCACCGGCCTGGCCGGGCACCCTTCCCAGCCCGGGTGGCGTTACCCGCTGAACGACCGTTCGGGGTAAGTTTCTGGCACAGCCCATCCGGTGTGCGGTCCCGCATGCCGTTGTCCCGCAGGGAGGTCAGCGCGATGAGCGGTGGTGACATGCTCGACTTCGAGATCCGTCCGAATCCCGCGCCGGTATCGGCCGCCGATCGGGCCGCCCTGCTGGCCAACCCCGGGTTCGGCCGCGTCTTCACCGACCACATGGTCACCGTGCGTTACGCCGAGGGTAAGGGCTGGTACGACGCCCGGGTGGAGGCACGCGGCCCGATTCCGATGGATCCGGCCAGCGCGGTGCTGCACTACGCGCAGGAGATCTTCGAGGGGTTGAAGGCGTACCGGACGGCCGACGGTGGCGTGACCATGTTCCGGCCGGATGCCAACGCCGCCCGCTTCGTCACCTCGGCGCAGCGGATGGCGATGCCGGTGCTGCCGCCCGAGGTGTTCGTCGACTCGCTGCACAAGCTCATCGAGATCGACAGGGACTGGATCCCCACCGGCGCGGACGGCAGCCTCTACCTGCGGCCGTTCATGTTCGCCAGCGAGGTCTTCCTCGGCGTCCGCCCGGCCAACGAATACCTCTACATGGTGATCGCCTCGCCGGTCGAGTCCTACTTCAGCGGTGGGGTCAAGCCGGTCACCGTCTGGGTCTCACCCGACTACACCCGGGCCGCGCCCGGTGGCACCGGCGCGGCCAAGTGCGGCGGCAACTACGCCGCGTCGCTGGCCGCCCAGGCCGAGGCGATCGAGGCCGGCTGCGACCAGGTCGTCTTCCTGGACGCGGTGGAGCGCCGTTTCGTGGACGAGCTGGGCGGCATGAACGTCTTCTTCGTCTACGACGACAACTCGATCGTCACCCCGCCGCTGACCGGCACGATCCTGCCGGGCATCACCCGCGATGCGGTCCTCACGCTGGCCGGGGCAGCCGGGCACCGGGTCGAGGAGCGGCCGGTCAGCTTCGCCGACTGGCAGGCCGACGCGGCCAGCGGTCGCCTCCGGGAGGTGTTCGCCTGCGGCACCGCCGCGGTGGTCACCCCGATCGGTCAGGTCCGCTTCCCGGACGGCGAGTTCCTGGTCGGCGGCGGCGAGCCCGGCCGGGTCACCATGACCCTCCGTGAGCAGTTGATGGACATCCAGCGTGGCAAGACCGCCGACGAGTACGGCTGGGTGCAGCGGGTCCTCTGACCGACGTGGCTGGCCGGCCCGTCCCCAGCGGACGGGCCGGCACAGTCAGCTCCGCCTCGGCGGGTCACGCCTCGGTCGGCTCGGCGAGCAGGTGGTCGCGCAGCGCGGCGAGCTGCTCGTCGGTCACCCCGGCGTGCCGCAGGTACGCCTCGATCGAGCCGTGCCCCTCGCGTAGCTCGTCGAGGAAGATCTGCATCGCCTCGGCGGGCGAGGCCAGGAACGGCGCCGGCACGTCCCCGCTGGCCGGGCTGGTGGCCTTCAGCCAGGCACTGAACCGGGCCGACGCCTCGGTGCTGAGCGCGTAGTCCGCGGTGATGTCCGCGTCGTCGACGCCGAGCACGGCGAGGGTCAGCGCACAGACGATGCCGGTGCGGTCCTTGCCGGCGACGCAGTGCACCACCACCGGTGCATTCGCGGAGTCGGCGATCAACCCGACCGCCTCGGCCAGCCCGGCGGTGCCGGTCTGGGCCAGGTCCGCGTACCGGTCCGCGAGGTAACGGGCCAGGCTGGCGCCCTCCTCGTGCGGTGTGCCCGCCCAGTCGTCGTGTTCCGGGTGGATGTTGCGGTAGGTCAGCCCCTGGTATGCCGGCACCCGGCCGTCCCGTTGCACCTCGCTGGGGCGGCGCAGGTCGATGACGGTGCGGATCCCGATCGCGGCGAACGCGTCCTGGTCCTGCTCGGTGAGGCGGTGCAGCGAGTCGGAACGGAAGAGCCGGCCCCGGCGTACGGGTCGGTCGCCGTGGCCGAGGTAGCCACCGACCTCCCGGAAGTTGAAGGTGGCGGGCAACGAGATCTGGCGACTGTCGTCGATGGCGTCCACGTGGACACGGTAACGGCCGGCGGGGCCACACCCCACCGGCCGTCGGGTCGAACACGTTACCGGGCCGTGCCCGGCGGGAGGGCGCCGTACGTCTCGTCGTAGTAGCCGCCCAACTGATCCCGGTAGCTCGGGTCGCTGTGACTGCTCTCGTCGTACTCCGGGGCGGCCTTGATCTGGTCCCGGGTCCGGTCGACGGAGACGGTGCGCTGGTCGTGGTCGACCTGGTTGACGGTGCCGGCCGGCAGCATCACCTTCTTGCCGAAGATCCAGGGGCCGGTGTCCACCACCAGGTAGCTGCCGCCCACCTCGTGGCTGGCACTGTCGATCTTGCCGACTCCGCCGTCACTGGCCTCGACCTTGTAGCCGACCAGGTCGGCGTCGGCCACCCCGGCCTGGTCCCGGTACCGCCAGGGGTCGAACGTGCCGGCCGGCGCGCCGCCGGGCACGGCACCCTGGTCGCCGCCGCGCAGCGGGTCCGGCCCGGCGTGGGTGGCGTGCGGATCGATGCTGTCCATGCCGTTCACTCCTGACTGTCGCCGATCGTCTCGGCGTAGGCGGGTACGTCGTCCCCGCAGGAGCTACCCGGCCGTCGGGGGCCGGAAACGGCACCGGGCCAACGCCCGCGAGGTGCGGCACCGGGCCAACGCCCGCGAGGTGCGGCATCGGGCCAACGCCCGCGGGGTGCGGCGACGGGCCGCGGGGCGCGGTGCCGGTCCGTCGGGGTGTACCTGTTCAGGCGAGGGCTGCCTCGGCGTCCAGGGTGACCGCCGCGGCGTGCACCACCGCGGAGATCCGCAGGGCCTCGTGTATCTGCTCGCGGGTGTAGCCGCTGCGCCGCAGCTTCTTCTCGTGCAACTCCAGGCACACGCCGCAGCCGGCGATGGCCGACACGGCGAGGCACCAGAGTTCGAAGTCGCCCTTGTCCACGCCGGGCCGCGCGATGATCCGCATCCGCAGCCGGGCCGGCATCGAGGCGTACTGCTCGTCGCCGATGAGGTGCTTGGCCCGGTAGTAGACGTTGTTCATCGCCATGATCGCGGCGGCGCCCTTGGCCGCCTCGACGCCCTCCGGACCGAGGTGCCCGAGCGCCTCGGCCGCGATCTCCCGCAGCACCACCGGGTTGCGGGCGGCGACCGCACAGGCCAGCGCGGTGCCCCAGGTCTGCGTCGGGGTCAGCGTCGAGGTGCCGACCGTGGAGCCCAGGTTGAGCCTGATGTCCCTGGCGTACTCCGGCAGGGCCGCCATGATCGCGTCCAGTCCCATGGTCAGACCCCGGCACCGGCGAGGAGCGTGTTGGCGTCGAGGGTGTCGGACACGCAGGCGGTGGGTTCGCACGCGGGGAAGCGGTCACCGAAAGTGAGCACAGGTCCTCCTCTTGAGCGGCACGGCGGCCGCGACTGGATCGTGCCAGGCATTCTGGCATCGCTGTTTCCGCCGGTGGGCGGGCTGAGCGTCGGTGTGGCCGGGCACCGATGTCGTGCGCCGGTCGCCCCGGATCAAGGGCACCCTCCGTAGTCATCTCGGTATGTGGATTGTTGTTCCCACGTTCGGCCGGCGGTGGCAGAGTGGGGATCGTGACCAGCACCGACCTGATTATTGCGACCTAGCGCGCCGGCCTTCCCCTCCGCCGAGCGCGCAGACCTCCCGCACCCGCGGGAGGTCTTTTTGTTGCTCAGAGAAAGGATCCTGATGACGTTCCAGGTCTACGACACGACCTTGCGCGACGGCGCCCAGCGCGAGGGGCTCACCTATTCGGTGATCGACAAGCTGGCGGTGGCCCGGTTGCTCGACGAGTTCGGCGTCGGCTTCATCGAGGGCGGCTGGCCGGGTGCGGTGCCCAAGGACACCGAGTTCTTCCGCCGGGCGCGTACCGAGCTGGACCTGCGGCACGCCGTGCTCGTCGCGTTCGGCTCCACCCGCAAGGCCGGTGTCGCGGTCGCCGAAGACCCCCAGGTGCGCGCCCTGCTGGACGCGCAGACCCCGGCGGTGACGCTTGTCGCCAAGGCCGACAGCCGACACGTCGAGCGCGCGCTGCGCACCACCGGCGCGGAGAACCTGGCGATGATCCACGACACCGTCAGCCACCTCGTCCGCGAGGGCCGACGGGTCTTCGTCGACGGCGAACACTTCTTCGACGGCTACCGGCACGACCCCGCGTACGGCGCGGCCGTGGTGCAGACCGCGTTGGCCGCCGGCGCCGAGCGGATGGTGCTCTGCGACACCAACGGCGGCATGCTGCCGTCCCAGGTGACAGCCGTCATCGCCGATCTGACCGACAGGCTGGGGATCGACCCCGGGCTGCTCGGCATGCACGCCCAGAACGACACCTCCTGCGCGGTGGCCAACACGATCGCCGCCGTGGAGGCGGGCGTCCGCCACGTCCAGGGCACCGCCAACGGGTACGGCGAACGCCCCGGCAACGCCGACATCTTCGCGGTCGCCGCCAACCTCCAACTCAAGCTCGGCATGCCGGTCCTACCGGAGGGCTGCCTGGAGCAGATGGTGCGGGTCTCGCACGCCATCGCCGAGATCGCCAACATCGCCCCCGACACCCACCAGGCGTACGCCGGGGCCGCCGCCTTCGCCCACAAGGCGGGGCTGCACGCGAGCGCGATCAAGGTCGACCCGTTGCTCTACAACCACGTGGATCCGTCGGTGGTGGGCAACGACATGCGGATCCTGATCACCGAGATGGCCGGCCGGGCCAGCGTCGAGCTCAAGAGTCGCGAGCTCGGTCTGGACCTGGCCGACAGTCCGGAGGCGCTGACCCGGGTCACCAATCGGGTCAAGGAGTTGGAGGCCGGCGGGTGGTCCTTCGAGGCCGCGGACGCCTCCTTCGAGCTGCTGGTCCGCTCCGAGCTGCCGGAGGGCGGTCCGGCCCGACCGTTCACTCTGGAGTCGTACCGGGTGCTCGTCGAGCACCGCGAGGACGGTTCGGTGGTCTCCGAGGCGACCGTCAAGATCCGGGTACGCGGGGAGCGGGTGATCGCCACCGCCGAGGGCAACGGCCCGGTCAACGCGCTCGACGAGGCGCTGCGGGTGGGGCTCGCCCGGCACTACCCACAGTTGCGCGCCTTCGAGCTGGCCGACTACAAGGTCCGCATCCTCGAGGGCAGCCACGGCACCGGCGCGGTGACCCGGGTGCTGCTGGAGACCGCCGACGGCACCGGCCGCGACTGGACGACGGTAGGCGTACACCCCAACGTCGTCGAGGCCAGCTGGCACGCCCTGATCGACGCCCTCACCTACGGCCTGGCCCCCACCACGGTCTGACCCCCACCCCACCCCGCCCCCACCCCCGCGATCTTGCACGTTGTGTCGCAGATCTACGCCGGCTGCCCTTGATGTGGGGGCAGAAAGTGCAAGATCGCGGAGACCGGGGAGGGGGCGGGGTCTACGGGGTGGGGAGGGTGAGGGTGGCGAGGACGGGACGGTGGTCGCTGCCGGGTAGGGCGAGCACCCGCACCGAGCGGACCGCGATGCGGTGGTCGACGAGCACGTGGTCGATGGTGACAGGTGGGATGAGGTCACCGTCGTACGGGCCCCAGGTGCCGGCCAGGCCCGCACCGGCGGCGTCGGCGGCATCGACGTAACCGGTGCGCAGCAGGGCTCGCAGCGGGCCGTGGTCGAGGGTCGCGTTGAAGTCCCCGGCGAGGATCTGTAGGCCGTCGTCCGGAGTGGCGGGTGGCTGCGCGGTCAGGTCGGCACGCCAGGGACCGACCTGGTCGAGCGCGTACGGCGCGCTGGGGTGCGCCGACTCCACCCGCACCGGGGGTGCGCCGGGGATCGCCACAGTCCCGTACGCCTGGGTGAAGCCCCAGCCGCCGAGGTTGCGCCGGAGGCCGACGTCGGTGAGCGGCCACCGCGAGTAGAGCCCGGAGCCGGGAGTGCCGACCTCCGGGTTGAGCTGCCGGTGCGGCAGCAGCCGGTCGAGGCCGAGCTGATCCAGGGCGGCCTGCGCGTCCGGCGTGAACTCCTGCACGGTGAGCACGTCCACCTCGTGCCGCCGGACCAGTTCGACAAGCGTCCGCGCGTCGCCGGTGCCGGCGAGCAGGTTGGCGGTGAGCAGCCGCACGGTCGGCCCGGCCGCCGTGGGCTGCGGAGCGGCCAACGCCCGGGGCGCGACGAGGCCGAGCAGCGCCACCGCCGCCAGGGCCGCGACCGCCGCTGGCCACCATCGCCGCAGGGCGAGTGCGAGGGCCAGGGGCAGCACGCTGACACCTGCGATGTACGGCGTGAAGGCGAGCGCCTGCACCAGCGGACCCCGGTCCAGGCCGAGCAGCCGGACGGCGGCCCAGAGGGCTGTCGGCGCGACAGTCAGCCAACAGAGCACCGTGCCGAGTCGAGCGCTGCGGTAGCACCTCGGCGCGGGCGTGGGCGTGGGCGGACCGTCGACGATCATGACGGTGATCCTAGTGGGCGCTCCGAATCCAATTCGTGAATGACGGGGCCTTCACATTTCACAATTATCTGACGGCTGATCGACAGCTCGATAAAGTGAGATCAACTATTGACGGCGGGCTTTTTGCGGTGCTACGTTCCATCTGATTCAAACGACGCCACTCTGAGTAGTAATCCCAGCTCAGATGGGATGTAGAACGTTCAGAAATCAACCTCACCGGTTGTCAGTGGGTTAGGTTTTCCGCACCCCAATGTCGTCGTCCGCCTATTCATGGGCAGTCATCCGTCCCGCCCCGCGGGTCGGCCGAATTCGCACGGTCACACAAGGGGGACCTGTCATGGAAAAATCCTTCCGACGCAAGGCGGCAGCGGTCACGTTCGCTGTCCTGGCGCTCACCCTGGCTGGCGGGGGGATCGCCATCGCCCAGCCGTCGGCGAAGGCGCCGCAGGCGGCCGTCAAGCCGACGGTCCGTGATACCAGCACCCAGCCGCCGGTCACCGCCGAGTCCGCACGTTCGGCGAAGGCCGCGCTGAAGGCGGGCGGGGTCACCACGATGGCGGCTGCCAGCTGGTTCACCGTCGTCAACGCCAACGGCACCAAGGCGCGCGGCACCGGCACGGTGCTCAAGTACGGCACCGGCCAGTACGAGGTGCAGTTCGGCTACAACGTGTCGGCGGGTGCCTTCCTGGCCACCATCTCCCGATTCGACGCGTGCTGCATCCCGCCGGCGGGTGAGGTCGCGGTCGCCCCGCGACTGAGCACGCCCAACGCGGTCTTCATCCAGACCCGCAACTCGGCGGGAGCGCCGGCCGATCTGGGCTTCACCCTGCTCACCCACACGCCCTGACCGAATCGACAACCCGGCCCCCGCGCCTCGTGCGCGGGGGCCGCTCGTTGGTCGATCACGGCCCGGTTACGGCCTCGGGGCTCGTGCCGATCGGCGCGCTTCCGTGCGACTCGTCCCTGTTCCGGCCACTCCGGGCCCGTCCGGGCCGCACAATCCGACGTTTGTCAGGCCCCTGGCCAGGGAAGCAAGCACCGTGACGGACATCTCGGACACCCTGGCCAGCATGCCCAGCTCGGTCGATCCCGAGCCGACGGGCGTCGAGCTGGAACAGACCCTCTTCGAGGTCAAACGCGTGATCGTCGGGCAGGATCGGCTTGTTCAGCGCCTGCTCACCGCACTGATCGCCAATGGGCACTGTCTCCTGGAGGGCGTACCCGGTGTGGCCAAGACCCTGGCCGCGCAGACTCTCGCCACCGTCGTCGGCGGCACCTTCTCCCGGATCCAGTTCACCCCGGACCTGGTCCCCTCCGACATCGTCGGTACCCGGATCTACCGGGCCTCCAAGGAGACCTTCGACATCGAACTGGGCCCGATCATGGCCAACCTGGTGCTGGCCGACGAGATCAACCGCGCCCCGGCCAAGGTGCAGTCGGCGCTGTTGGAGGCGATGGCGGAACGGCAGGTCTCCATCGGTGGGCGCAGCTGGCCGGTCCCGCAACCGTTCCTGGTGCTGGCCACCCAGAACCCGATCGAGTCCGAGGGGGTCTACCAGCTCCCGGAGGCGCAGCGGGACCGATTCCTGATGAAGGTGGTGGTCGACTACCCCAGCGACGCCGACGAACTGGCCATCCTCTACCGGATGAGCACCGACCGGCCGAGTCCGCGTCCGGTGCTCGACGCGCAACGACTGCGGGACCTCCAGGCCCACGCCGAGCGGGTCTTCGTCCACCACGCGTTGGCCGAGTACGTGGTGCGGCTGATCCTCGCCACCCGTGACCCGGGCCGGTTCGGGCTGCCGGAGATCGCCCCGCTGTTGGCGTACGGCGCCAGCCCGCGGGCCACCCTCGGCCTGGTCGCGGCGGCTCGGGCCCAGGCGCTGCTGCGGGGCCGGGAGTACGTGCTGCCCGAGGACGTGCGTGACCTGGCCGTCGACGTCCTCGCCCACCGGCTGGTGCTCTCCTTCGACGCGGTGGCCGACGGGGTGTCGGCCGAGAGCGTGGTGCGGCGGTTGGTCGAGGCGGTGCCCCCGCCCCGGTTGGCCACCGGTCACCCACAGCAGACGCCGGATCTGGCGGCGGCATGAGACGAGCGATCGTGGCGCCGGCCGGCCCGGGCCTGGCCGAGTTGGCCCCGGATCAGCGGGTACGTCGTCTGGAGTTGACAGTCACGCGTCGACTGAACGGCCTGCTGCACGGCCAGTACCGCGGGCTGCTGCCCGGACCGGGCAGTGAACCGGCGGGCAGCCGCGAGTACCGGCCGGGTGAGGACGAGGTCCGCCGGATGGACTGGGCGGTGACGGCCCGCACCGCCGTGCCGCACGTGCGGCAGGTCGACGCGGACCGGGAACTGACCACCTGGTTGCTTGTCGACGGCAGCGCCAGCATGGAGTTCGGCACCGCCGAGCTGGACAAGCGGGAGTTGGCCGTGGCCGCGGTCGCGGCGGTCGGTTTCCTGACCGCGGGCGTCGGCAACCGCCTCGGCGCCCAGGTGCTGCGGGCCGACGGGGTACGCCGCTTTCCGGCCCGCAGCGGGCGTACCCATCTGCTGGCTCTGCTGCGCACGCTGCTCGCCGCCCCACGGCCCACCGCGCCCGGCGACCGGCCGGGGCCGGGGTCGGCGGGGCCGCCGGACCTGGCCGACGGGCTCGACGCGTTGCACCGGACCGCGAACCGGCGTGGTCTGGTCGTGGTGGTCTCCGACTTCCTCGACGGCCTGCCCGACGACCCCGGCCAGCCGGCGCCCTGGGAACGGACCCTGCGCCGGCTCGCCGCCCGACACCAGGTGCTGGCGATCGAGGTCACCGACCCACGTGAGCTGGAGCTACCGGACGTCGGCCTGATCACGCTCATGGACCCGGAGACCGGCCGCCGCCGCGAGGTGTGCACATCGGACCGTCGGCTGCGCGAGCGGTACGCCCAGGCCGCCGCCGCCCAGCGCGATCAGCTCCACGGGTCGTTGCGCCGCAGTGGGGCCACCCATCTGCCCCTGCGCACCGACGGGGACTGGTGCGCGGACATCGTCCGGCACGTGCACGCCCAGCGTCGGCTCGCCGCCGCGCCGGTCGGACCGGCACGGGGAGGTGTCGCGTGACCTGGCAGTCGCCGCTGCGACTCTGGCTGCTGCTCGGCGTGCTCGCTCTCGTCGGCGTGTACCTGCTGATGCAACGCGGGCGCAGCCGGTACGCGGTCCGCTTCACCAACCTGCGACTGCTGGACCGGGTGGCGCCGGAGCGGCCCGCCTGGCGTCGGCACGTACCGGCCGGGCTGTTCCTGGCGATGCTGGCCCTGCTGGTTGTCGGGTTCGCCCGTCCCAGCGCGGAGGTCCGGGTGCCCCGGGAACGGGCCACCGTGATGGTGGCGGTGGACGTGTCCACGTCGATGCTCGCCACCGACGTGGACCCGGACCGGTTGGCCGCGGCGAAGCAGGCCGCCCGACGGTTCGTCGAGGGCCTGCCCGACGAGTTCAACGTGGGGCTCGTCGCGTTCGCCGGCAGCGCGGCCGTGCTGGTGCCGCCGGGCACCGACCGGGACGCCCTCGACGAGGGGATCGGCCGGCTCGCCGAGGGCATCACCGGCGTGCAGGGCACCGCGATCGGGGAGGCCATCAACACCTCCCTCGGCGCGGTCAAGAGCCTGGACAGCGCGGCCGCGAAGGAGACGCCACCGGCCCGGATCATCCTGCTCTCCGACGGCGCCAACACCTCCGGAATGGACCCGATGGAGGCGGCGGCCGAGGCGGTGACGGCGGAGGTGCCGGTGCACTCGATCTCCTTCGGGACGCCGTCGGGGTTCGTCGACCGCGGTGGACGGCCCATCCAGGTGCCGGTCGACGGGCAGACCCTCAAGGCGGTCGCCGAGGAGACCGGCGGGATGTTCCACGAGGCCAGCACCACAGACGAGCTGCGGGCCGTCTACGACGACATCGGTAGCTCGGTCGGTTACCGCACCGAGCGGCAGGACGTCTCGGCCCGGTTCATCGGCCTCGGACTGGTGTTCGCGATGGGCGCGGCCGCCGGTTCGATGCGTTGGTTCTCCCGCCTGCCCTGACCGCCGCGCACCACAGCCGTCGACCGTGAGGAGTACGCATGGCAGTACAGACCGGACTGGGCGAACCGCGCGGTCCCTGGTTCATCTCACCGCAACTCGACCCGGACGGGCGAGGGTGGTGGGACACGCCCGAGCGTGACCCGGGCGAGCGCAGGCCGCGTCGGCTGCTCGCCGCACTGGCCGTGGTGGCGCTCTCCGCCGTCTCGGGGGCCGTCGCCGGTGGCGTGGTGGCCGCCCGGGACGGGGGTGGCGGCCCGGCTGCGGCGTCCGCCGCCCCGGTGTCGGCCGAGCTGGTCACCGCGGCCGAGCGGACTGTGCCCGGGGTGGTGTCGGTGTTGGCCGGCGGCACGTCGGCCGGGTCCGCCACCGGCTCCGGCTTCGCGGTGGACGACCAGCAGCACCTGATCACCAACGATCACATCCTGGCCAAGGGCGGCGGCGGCCCGGTGACCGTGGAACTGCCCGACGGCCGCCGGTTCGCCGCCGCCGTGGTCGGGCGGGAGCCGCGCAGCGACCTGGCGGTGCTGAAGGTGCCGGCCGCTGCCGGTCTCACCCCACTGCCCCTGGCCAAGCCGGGCGCGACCCGGGTCGGCGAGCCGGTGCTCGCGGTGGGTTCACCACTCGGCCTGGCCGGGACTGTCACCGCGGGCATCGTCAGCGCACTGGACCGTCAGGTGCGGCTGGGCAACAACAGGCACCGCGCGGTGCAGACCGACGCGTCCATCAATCCCGGCAATTCGGGTGGGCCGCTTGTCAACGCCCGTGGGGAGGTGGTCGGCGTGAACACCGCCATCGCGACCATCGACGGAAACGGTTCGATCGGCATCGGGTTCGCCATTCCGATCGACCAGGTGCAGCAGACCGCCGACACGATCATCGGCAAGGGGGGCTGACCTGCTCAGACGGCCTGGCGACGCACTGCCGCTGTCAGATATCCGGCGCGACGGCATCGGGCCATGGAAATATTACTGTCGGTATGGATACTGGCGGAGGTGGAGCGTCCTCTTCTCACGGTCCTCCTGCTGGTGGGCCTGGTCATCGGATGTGCGGTGGGGTCGGCGTACGCCCGGGCACGACGTGGGTGGAACGACTACCAGACCGTCCGGAAGTCGGTGCCGGGCGCCCGTCGGGGCGCCTGGTCGCTGATCCGCGGGGTCGCCGTGAAGGCCGGGGTGATCGCGCTGCTGCTCTTCGGCGCTGTGGCTTACGCGGCGGTCGGCGCCGACGAGGAGACCGCGGGGCCGGCGCCCGGCCAGTCGCCGACGCGGAGTGAGACCCCGCGCCGATGACCCTTGGCGAGCCGTCGCGGGTTAGCCTCGGGGCGTGGACGACGGACTGCGGGTGACCGATCGGTGGGTCGTCCCCGCCGGGGAGCTGCGGGAGCGCTTCTCCCGCTCGTCGGGGCCGGGTGGGCAGGGTGTGAACACCGCCGACTCCCGGGTCGAGTTGAGTTACGACCTGGCCAACTCGCCGGCCGTGCCCGAGTGGCTGCGGTCCCGGGCGCTGGCCCGGCTGGCCAACCGCCTGGTCGACGGGGTGCTGACCATCGCCGCCAGCGAGCATCGGGCCCAGCTGGCCAATCGGGAGGCGGCCCGCGAGCGGATGACGGCGCTGCTGCGGGAGGCCGCCGCACCCCCGCCGCCGGCCCGCCGGGCGACCCGCCCGTCCCGTGGGGCGAAGGAGCGTCGGCTGGCCGAGAAGAAGCGCCAGTCCCAGCGCAAGCGGGACCGCCGCGCGGACGACGACTGACCGATCCGTTCTGCCGTCGGCGGACCACCACGCTCGTTAGTGACAAAAGATGGAATCTGTCATCCAGATGCTGTACGGTCGTCGGGTAACCCACGATGAGAGGACACCCCCATGGACACCCGCTCCCTCGGCGCCACCGGGCCCACCGTCTCCGCCCTCGGGCTCGGCCTGATGGGCATGTCCGACCTCTACGGCACCGCCGACGAGGCCGAGAGCATCGCCACCATCCACGCCGCCCTGGACGCCGGCATCACCCTGCTGGACACCGGCGACTTCTACGGCATGGGCCACAACGAGATGCTGCTGCGCGACGCGCTGCGCGGCCGTAACCGGGACAACGCGGTGATCAGCGTCAAGTTCGGTGCGCTTCGCGACGCCGAGGGCGGTTGGAACGGCATCGACGTCCGACCGGTCGCGATCAAGAACTTCCTGGCGTACACACTGCGCCGGCTCGGCACCGACCACGTGGACGTCTACCGACCCGCCCGGCTCTCCCCGGACGTCCCGGTGGAGGAGGTCGTGGGCACCCTGGCCGAGCTGGTCAAGGCCGGCCACGTCCGGCACATCGGCCTGTCCGAGGTGGGTGCGGAGACGCTGCGCCGGGCGCACACCGTGCACCCGATCAGCGACCTCCAGATCGAGTACTCCCTGATCTCCCGCGACCCGGAGGCCGCGATCCTGCCGACGGCCCGCGAGCTGGGTGTGGGGATCACCGCGTACGGGGTGCTCTCCCGCGGCCTGATCAGTGGGCACTGGCAGCCCGGACGGCAGACCGCGGGCATCGACTTCCGCACCCACCTGCCCCGGTTCGCCGGCGCGAACCTGGACCGCAACCTCGCCCTGGTGGACGCGCTACGCGCCATCGCCGAGGCGCGCGGCGTCACAGTGGCGCAGATCGCCATCGCCTGGGTGCTGTCCCGCGGCGCGACAATCGTGCCGGTGCTCGGCGCCCGCACCCGGGAGCGGCTCACCGAGGCGCTGGGTGCCGCGACTGTCACCCTGACCGATGCGGACCTGGCCGCCATCGAAGCCGCCGTCCCGGCCGGCGCGGCGGCCGGCACCCGTTACGACGAGGCCCAGATGGCCTTCCTGGACAGCGAGCGCGCATGACCGCAGGCCGTGGCGCGACCGCAGGTCGGGGGGCCGCGCCACGGTTGCCCGCGCGGTCAGGGAGGCTGGGCTGATGAGCGACACCACCGCCCTGACCGCCGACCGCATCCTCGACACCGCCGAGGAGGTGCTGCGCCGGTACGGGCCGGCGAAGGCCACGGTGCTGGACGTCGCACGTGCGCTGGGCGTCAGCCACGGCAGCGTCTACCGGCACTTCGCCAGCAAGGCAGCCCTGCGCGAGGCGGTCGCCGAACGCTGGCTGGCCCGGGTCTCCACCCCACTGATCGACGTGGGCACCGGCCCCGAGCCGGCCGCCCAACGGCTGCGTCGGTGGCTGGCCGAGCTGAGCGGCACCAAACGCCGGATGGCCCGGGAGGACCCGGAGCTGTTCGACAACTTCCACCAGCTCGCCACGCTCTCCGAGGGCGCCGTCGCCAACCACTTGGAGGTGCTCGCCGGTCAGCTCAGCCTGATCGTCGCGGACGGGGTGGCGGCCGGAGAGTTCAGCGTGCCCGACGCGGCGGTGGCCGGGCGGGCGCTGCTCCAGGCCACCGCCCGGTTCCACCACCCGTCCCACCGCACCGAGTGGATCGAGCCCGGGCTCGACGACGACCTGTCGGCAGTTGTCGACCTCCTCGTCGACGGACTGCGTACCCGCACGGCCGGGTGAGCCGAACCCTCGATCAGGTCGCGACGGCGGCGAGCAGTCGGTCGCGCAGCACGGCGGCCCGCTCGGCGAACCCGCGCTGCGCGGCGGCGTACTCCGCCCGCCCGTCGGCGGTCTCCACCCGCACCGCCGGGTAACCCAGCGCCGCCAGGTCGTACGGGCTGGCCCTCATGTCCAGGGTGCGGATCTCCCGAGCCAGCTCGAAACAGTCCGCCACCAACTCGGACGGCACCAGCGGCGACAACTTGTACGCCCACTTGTACAGATCCATGTTGGCGTGCAGGCAGCCCGGCTGCTCGTGCGCGTGCTGCGTCTCCCGGGTCGGGGTGAGCAGATTCAGCGGACGGGCCGGCGGCGTGAAGAACCGGAACGCGTCGAAGTGGCTGCACCGCACGCCCCGCTCCTCGACCACCGCGGCGGTCCGTTCCGGGGTCAACCGCAGCGGCCAGGCGTTGTGCCGCACCTCCTCGTGGGTCTGCCGGTAGACCATCGCCCACTCGTGCATCCCGAAACAGCCGAAGTGCGGCGCCCGCCCGGCGGTGGCCGCCAGCAGGGAGCGGATCCAGGCGATCGACTCGCCGCGCCGCGCGCGTACCCCGGCGGTGTCGAGGGTGACCCCGGCGGTGGCGGCGCGGTAGTCCCGGCCGAACTCGGCCGGATCGGCATCGCGCAGCTCGACCCCGGCGCCCGGATGCCAGCGACGGAGCTGGGCCGGGCGGTGCGAGTAGTAGGTGAACAGGAAGTCGGCCACCGGATGCCGCTCACCGCGCCGCCGGCGGGCCAGGTGCGGGGTCAACCAGACGTCCACCCGCTCCTCGTGGGCACGCCGGCGGGCCTGCCACACCGCCGCGTCGAGCACGGCGGGGGCGAGGGCGGCGGTCACGCACCCCAGGGTACGACCGCCGCCCGCGCACCCGGTCAGGGCATGTGCACCCGCACGCCGGCGGAGAACACCCCGCTGCGCAGCTCCAACTGCTGGGGCGCGTCCCGTCCGTCGACGGTGAACACCAGCGGCAGCACCATCCGGCTGCCCGCGGCCATCGGGTCGGCGAAGATGTCCCGACCCAGGTTGGCCGCCCGGGTGGCCGACTCGTCGGTGCTCACCCAGCGCCCGCCCGGCAGGTACGCCCGTTGCAACTGGCCGTGCCAGGGCTGCTGGTCGCCTGTGATGTTGCGTACACCCACTGTGGCCTGGCAGCGTCGACCGTTCGCCGGGGCGGCACCGCCGCCGGCCGTCCCGGGCGAGCCGCAGGACATCCGGTACACGGTGAACTCGAACGCCGACTCGCGAAGCGGCACACCCACCGGCCCGGTGACCCCGCTGCCCAGCCACGCGCCGCTGGTGGGCTGCTTCTGCGTGTCGATCGCCGAGACCCGCCGGGTCGCCGTCCAACCCGCCGTGCCGACGACGCCCGCGAGGAGCACCACTGCCGCACCCACCACCAACCAGACCGGCGGGGTACGCCGACGCCGCGACGCACTCGGGGCTGCCGGGCGCGGGTAGACCGTCCCGCGACCACCGTCGGACCCGCCCCCGCTGGCCAGTGCGGCAGCCGTGACCCGGCCCGCGCGCCGACGTCGCCACACCCAGGCCAGGGCGGCGCCGATCAGCAGCAGGACCGCCAGGCCGGCGAGCAGCACCGGGTACCGCCGCCAGGGCGGCGCCTCGGTCACCTCGGCCGCCGGTGCCGCCGCCGCCTTCCAGGTGGCCGTGGCGCAGTCGTACGGACGGGTGCCGTCACTGGTGAACGCGCAGGCCGGCGCGGTCAGCGGCTGGCCGGGCGCGGTCGCGGCGAGCGCGGTGCCCAGCGTGGTGCTGCTGTGCGCCGGCAGCCTCAGCCGCCAGGTCACCTCGGTGCTCGATCCGCCGGACGGGGTGGACTTGCCGCCGCCGCTGATCGCTGTCGGCGACGAGCCGGCCGGCAACTCCTGGCGCACAGTGGTGTCCACGGGTGCGTTGCCCACGTTGCGCACCTGGATCCGGTACCTCGGTGCGGGGCTGGTCTCCGGCGCGACCGCCACAGTGACCTGCTGCGGGGGCGCCGACGCCGGTGCCCGGGACGGAGGCCCCATCGCCGGTGGCGCCGAGGGCGGGGTGGGTTCGACGGCCATCCGTGCGACCACCGCGACAGGTGGCCGCGTGGTCGTCGCCGGCGTGACAGTCGCCACCCCGGTCGGCACGGCGCTCGGTCGAGTCGCGACGGCCGGTGGTGTTGGCGTGGTCCCCGGCGCTCGCGCCGCAAATGGTCCCCGCGCGGCCAGCACTGTTGCGGTGGCCGGTGGTGCTTGCGCGGCCGGTGGTGCTTGCGCGGGCGGCGTGGTTGCTGGTGTCGCCGTGACTGGCGGTCGTGGCGCAGCCGGTGGTGCGTGCGCGGGCGGCGCCTCCGGGGCCGCCGCCGGCAGGGCCGGCACGGCGGCGAGGATGCCGAGGCAGTGGACGAACACTGCGAGGGCTCTGTGGTGTCGTGTCGATGCAGGCATACGAACGAACCTCCGGAGCCGACGCTAGGGGCGAGCCGCCTCCGTGCGGGTACGAAGTCGGGAACCCCGCCCCGGTCACCTCCCGCACCGGTAGGCTGCCGCCCGCTGACGGGTTGAGCACACCCCACGGCCGGTCCTGGCCGGTGGAGGCGTCGGCGAGGCTAGATTGGCCGGGTGCGTATCGCTCGTTTCGCCCATGCCAAGGGAATGTCGTTCGGTGCCGTCGAAGGTGAAGCGGGGGCCGGGCCGGAGGGCCTGACCATCGCCGAGATCGAGGGCCACCCGTTCGGCAAACTCTCCTTCAGTGGGGCCCGGTGGGCCCTCTCCGACGTTCGGCTGCTCTCGCCGATCCTGCCCAGCAAGGTGGTCTGTGTCGGTCGCAACTACGCCGACCACGCCGCCGAACTCGGCAACGAGGTGCCCAAGGAGCCGCTGCTCTTCCTCAAGCCATCCACCTCGGTGATCGGCCCCCGGGACGCCATCCGACTGCCGATCTTCTCCAAGCAGGTCGAGCACGAGGCGGAGCTGGCGGTCGTGATCGGGGCGCCGGGCGCGCGCCGCGCCGACCGGGCCGCCGCCGAACGTGCCATCTTCGGCTACACCTGCGCCAACGACGTGACCGCTCGGGACCTTCAGCGCTCCGACGGACAGTGGACCCGGGCCAAGGGCTTCGACTCGTTCTGCCCGATCGGCCCGTGGATCACCACCGGTCTGGACGTCTCCGACCTGGAGATCCGGTGTGAGGTGGGTCGCAACCCGGAGGAGATGGAGGTACGCCAGCTCGGCCGCACGAAGGACATGGTCTTCGACGTGCCGGGCCTCGTGTCGTACATCTCGCACGTGATGACCCTGCTGCCCGGCGACGTCGTCCTCACCGGCACTCCGGCCGGGGTTAGCCCGCTTGTCGAGGGGGATACGGTCACCGTGCGGATCGAGGGCATCGGGGAGCTCAGCAACCCGGTGGTTCCGGTCGCCTGATCGGTCGGATGCCCCTGTTTCCGCAGCTCACAGGCGGTTCGGGGGGATCCGATTTGGCCTGCCGGCACCGGGAGGGTAAAGTTCACTCCCGGCGCCGCAAGGGGCCAATGGGGTATGGGGTAATTGGCAGCCCGACTGATTCTGGTTCAGTTAGTCTAGGTTCGAGTCCTGGTACCCCAGCGCTACCGGAGTTCGCGAGAATTCCGGACGCTGGATTCTGACGGAGTTCGACTCCGCCCCTCCGGGGGCGGAGAGTGGTCTCCGGCAGAGTGCAGCTCCTCCGCCCGCAGGGGTGGGGGAGCGAAAAGTGGTTCTGGCCCCGTCGTCTAGCGGCCCAGGACGCCGCCCTCTCAAGGCGGTAGCGCCGGTTCGAATCCGGTCGGGGCTACACCGTGCACAGCCCGTCTCACCAGGTGAGGCGGGCTGTTTCGTTGTCTGTGCCCCGCTGCCGTGGGGGCCTTTGCCGGCTGGCGTGGGCGCGGCTGGTGGGCCCGGCTGGCGTGGGCCCGCACCCCGCGCTCGCCGTGGGCCAGCACCCCTCCCTCGCCGTGGGTCGGTAACCCCCGGCTGGCGTGGGCTGCGCCCCGGCTGCCGTGGGCCTGCACCCCGCGCTCACCTCAACCGGCGGTGCCGCTAGACTACAGCCGCACCGCTCGCGAGGGCGGTGAACAGGAAAGTTCTGGCCCCGTCGTCTAGCGGCCCAGGACGCCGCCCTCTCAAGGCGGTAGCGCCGGTTCGAATCCGGTCGGGGCTACACCCAAAGGCTCATCTCGCTCCGCGAGGTGAGCCTTTTCCCATCCCCCACCCCGCCCCGCCCCCCACCTCCCCGGTTGATCATGGAGTTATAGCCACTCGCCTCGGCGTGTCGTAGCTATAACTCCATGATCAACGCGACGGGGGTGGGGGGTGGGGGTGGGGTGGGGTTAGAGGCCGGATAGGCGTTGGCCGGCTCGCACTACGGCCATGGCGTGGCGTTCGCCGGGGCGGCGGCCCAGGCGCTCGATCGGGCCGGAGATGCTGACCGAGGCGATCACGCGGCCGGTGCGGTCACGGATCGGGGCGGAGACGCTCGCCACACCCGCCTCCCGTTCGGCGACGCTCTGCGCCCAGCCACGGCGGCGTACCTCGGCGAGGGTGCGCCCGGTGAACTTGCTGCGCGGCAGCAGCGGCATCACCGCCTCCGGTGGCTCCCAGGCGAGCAGGATCTGGGCCGCGGAGCCGGCGGTCATCGGCAGCACCGACCCGACCGGGACGGTGTCCCGCAGGCCGCTGGCGCGTTCCGCCGCCGCCACGCAGATCCGCTCGTCCGCGCGGCGCAGATAGAGCTGGGCGCTCTCCCCGGTGGCGTCCCGCAGTGCGGCGAGCAGGGGCTCGGCGGCGGTCAGCAGAACGTCAGGTGCGGCGTTCGCCAGCTCGCCCAGACGGGGCCCGGGCCGCCACCTGCCCTGGGTGTCCCGGACCAGCATCCGGTGTATCTCCAGGGCCTGGGCCAGCCGATGTGCGGTGGCTCGGGGCAGCTTGGTGCGATCAACGAGTTCGGCCAGGCTGGCGCCGTCGACACAGGCGGCCAGGATGACCACCGCCTTGTCGAGAACGCCGACACCGCTCATACTGTGTCCCACAAGCCGAAACTTACCTCCCAGAATTTAGGATGTCCAGATGGTGGGAGTCACTCCTGAGCCGAGGACCCTGGCCGAGAAGGTCTGGGACGCACACGTCGTACGATCCGTCGCTGGTGAGCCGGACCTGCTCTTCATCGACCTGCACCTGCTGCACGAGGTGACCAGCCCGCAGGCGTTCGACGGGTTGCGTCTCGCCGGGCGCCGGGTGCGTCGTACCGACCTGACCCTCGCGACCGAGGACCACAACACCCCGACCGGGTACGCCGACCCGGCGTTTCGCCTCCGCCGTGGTGACCTGCTCACCATCGAGGACCCCACGTCGCGTACGCAGATCGAGACGCTGCGCCGCAACTGCGCCGAGTTCGGGGTGCGGCTGCACCCGCTCGGTGACGACAACCAGGGCATCGTGCACGTGATCGGCCCGCAGCTCGGTGTCACCCAGCCGGGCATGACGATCGTCTGCGGCGACTCGCACACCGCCACCCACGGCGCGTTCGGCGCGCTCGCCTTCGGCATCGGCACCAGCGAGGTGGAGCACGTGCTGGCCACCCAGACGCTGCCGCAGAGCCGGCCGAAGACGATGGCCGTGAACGTCACCGGCCGCCTCGCCCCCGGCGTCACCGCCAAGGACCTGGTGCTCGCGCTGATCACCCAGGTCGGCACCGGTGGGGGGCGCGGGCACATCGTCGAGTACCGCGGCGAGGCGATCCAGGCCCTCTCCATGGAGGGGCGGATGACCATCGCCAACATGTCCATCGAGTGGGGTGCCAAGGCCGGCATGATCGCGCCGGACGAGACCACCTTCGCGTACCTCAAGGGTCGACCGAACGCGCCGCAGGGCGCGGACTGGGACGCGGCGCTGGCGTGGTGGCGGACGCTGCCCACCGACGACGGCGCGAGCTTCGACGCCGAGGTGACCCTGGACGCCAGCCGGATCACCCCGTTCGTCACCTGGGGCACCAACCCCGGGCAGGGGGCGCCGCTGAGCGCGCCCGTGCCGGACCCGGAGGACTTCGTCACCGACTCGGAGCGCGCCGCCGCCCGTCGCGCCCTGGCGTACATGGACCTGAGCCCCGGCACCCCGCTTCGGGAGCTGCCCATCGACGTGGTCTTCGTGGGGTCCTGCACCAACGGTCGGCTCGAGGATCTGCGGGCAGCCGCCGACGTGCTGCGTGGCCACCACGTCGCCGACGGGGTCCGGATGCTCGTGGTGCCCGGTTCCGCCGCCGTGCGGGAGGCCGCCGAGGCCGAGGGGCTGGACAAGGTCTTCGCCGACGCCGGGGCCGAGTGGCGGTTCGCCGGTTGCTCCATGTGCCTGGGGATGAACCCCGACACGCTGAAGCCGGGCCAACGCTCCGCCTCCACCTCGAACCGCAACTTCGAGGGCCGTCAGGGCCGGGGTGGGCGCACCCACCTGGTCTCCCCGCCGGTCGCCGCCGCCACCGCCGTGGTCGGCCGGCTGGCCGCCCCCGCCGACCTGTAGAAGGGACCGAGGAGATGGACAAGTTCACCACCCACACCGGCACGGCCGTGCCGCTGCGGCGGTCCAACGTGGACACCGATCAGATCATCCCCGCCGTGTACCTCAAGCGGGTGACCCGCACGGGCTTCGCCGACGGGCTGTTCAGCGCGTGGCGGGAAGATCCGACATTTGTCCTCAACGATGAAAGCTATTCCGGTGCGTCGATCCTGATCGCCGGCCCGGAGTTCGGCACCGGCTCATCCCGGGAGCACGCCGTCTGGGCACTGCGGGACTGGGGCTTCCGCGCGGTGGTGGCACCGCGCTTCGGCGACATCTTCCGCGGCAACGCCCTCAAGGAAGGTCTGTTGCCGGTCGAGTTGGAATTGAAAGCCGTCGAAGAGCTGTGGGACCTGGTCGAGTCGGATCCGACCACCCCGGTGACCGTCGACCTGACCGCCCGCCAGCTCCGGGCCGGGGACGCCAACTGGTCGTTCCCGCTTGACGACTTCAGCCGCTGGCGGCTGCTGGAGGGCCTCGACGACATTGGACTCACCCTCCGCAACGTCGCCGACATCGACTCCTACGAGGCCCGACGACTGCCGTTCCTGCCCTCCGTGGCATAGCCGTACGTCCGGCCGCACAGCGGATTTCACCCCCATCGGTCCGACCGGTGGGGGTGAATCCGTTACGACACAAGGGCTTTTTTCTACCGAATGTTTGTGTCCCGGCAGCACAGGGCATAACGTGCGCGCAGAATGGCTCGCGACGAGTCAGTTGCACAATCGGGAGGAAGTCGTGAACAAGGCCGAGCTCATCGAGGCGCTCGCCGTTCGCCTGGGGGACCGGAAGACGGCGACGAACGCCCTCGAGGCGGTCCTCACCGAGGTCCAGGCGGCGGTCACCAAGGGCGAGAAGGTGGCGATCACCGGATTCGGAGCGTTCGAAAAGCGTGTGCGTGGCGCGCGAACAGCGCGCAACCCGCGTACCGGCGAGGCGGTGAAGGTCAAGAAGACATCTGTCCCGACCTTCCGCCCCGGCGCCGGTTTCAAGGAGATGGTGGCCAGCGGCAAGGTGCCGAAGGCCACGGTGGCGGCGAAGAAGACCGCCACCACCACCGCCGCGGCCAAGACGGCCGGCACCAAGGCGGCGGGCACCAAGACGACCGGCAGCAAGGCGACAAGCGCCAAGGCGACAAGCGCCAAGGCCACGAGCACCAAGGCCACGGGCAGCAAGGCGACCGCGGCCAAGGCGGCCAGCAAGAAGACCGCCCCGGCCAAGGCGAGCAAGACCGCCACGGCGACCAAGACGGCCGCCAGCAAGAAGACCGCCCCGGCCAAGGCGAGCAAGAGCACCACGGCGACCAAGACGGCCGCCAGCAAGAAGACCACCGCGGCGAAGAAGACCACCGCGGCGACCAAGTCGACGGCGGCGAAGAAGACCACCGCAGCGGCGAGCAAGAGCACGGCGGCCAAGAAGGCCCCGGCGAAGAAGGCGGCCAGCAAGCGCTGACCGACCTTCTCCGAAAGGGCGTCCACCCGTTGGTGGACGCCCTTTCGGCGTACGCGGACCCGTTGACCCGGTCGGCTCGCTCGCGCAGAATCGCCGTGCCGGCCCCCCTCCGCCGGTCCGTCGACACCGAAAAGGGGCGCCGGTGCGCTACCGCCAGGTCACCACCGGGACGCTCGCGCTGGGCGTCCTGCTCCTCATCGACGTGCTGCGCGTCTGGCTGCCCGGCATCATCACCATCTTCGGTCAGGCCGCCTCCACCCCGGCCGAGCTGATGGGTGCGTTCGCCCTCGGCTGGTTCGTGCTCGCGATGGGCGCACCCGCGGTGGTCCGTCGGGTGGGCGCCCGCCCGGTCACCGTCGTCGCCGCCGTCGTGCTCGCCCTCGCCCGGCTCGCGCTCACCACCGCCCCCGGAGGGCGTACGCAGCTCTGGTTGGCCACCGCCGGGCTGCTCGCCGGGCTGGTCTGGCTGGTCGGTGTCGCCGCCGACACCGACCGGCCGGTCCCGGGGCTGGCGTTGGGGCTCGCGGTCAACGCGGCCCTGCACGCCGTGCTGGACACCTTCGACCTGGTCTGGCGGGGTGACTGGGTGGCCTGGCTGCTCAGCTCCGTCGCGGTGGCGCTGTTCCTGTTCGGCACGATTCGGCCCGGCGCCTGGGCGGAGGCAGAGCGGCCCGGTTCCCCGGCCGATGAGCCGCGGGCCGAAGTGGCTGGGTCCGGTGGCCGGGCGGGTGCTGGTGGCGTGCGGGCCTGGCTGTTGGCCGGGCCGGCGCTGCTGCTGGCCGCAATGGTGGCGCTCTCCCCGGCGCTGGCCCAGACCGGGATGTCGTACCTGGTCGCTGGCGACGGTGTGGCGCGCTCACCGCTGCTCGGCATGGCACCGGTGCCGGTGGCGGTCGCGGGGTTCCTGTACACCGCCCTGAACCGGTCGCACGAGCGGCGGGGCCGGGCGCTCGGGCCGGCGGCGCTGTTGGCCGGCGCGGTGCTGTTCGCCCTCGGCCAGGGTGACCTGCTCCTCCCGGCCATCCTGCTCGCCGCCGTCGGTCTCGGCGGCTGCCTCGCCCGCACCGACGACGCCACCCACCCGAACGGCGGCACCGACGACGCTGTCGGCAGCGCTGACAGCGCCGGCGCTGCCGGCACCGCTGGCGCTGATGGCGCGGATGACCGGCGGTGGGCGGCCCGGCGGGGGTACGCGGTCGTCACCGGCATGCTCGTCTTCGCGCTGGGGGCGGTCGGGTACTACTCCGCCTACGACCTCGGGTACCCCAATGCGGCGGTGCCCGTGCTGGTGGCGGTGCTGGTCGCCGTCGTGGCATTCGCCGCCCGTCCCGTCCCGCACCCCGTCCCCGGGCCGTTCCCCCCGCTGCGGGCCACGGCTGCGGTCACCGCACTGGCCCTGCTCGCGCCGGTGCTCGCCGACGACGTGCCGGTGGCCAGCAACCGCGAAGGTCCGCCGGAGCGGCTGACCGTGGTGGCGTACAACATCCGGATGGGTTTCGGGTTGGACGGCCGGTTCGACCTGGCCGGGCTCACCGCGGCCGTCGACCGGCAACGGCCCGACGTGGTGTTGCTCAGCGAGGTGGACCGGGCCTGGCTGCTCAACGGTGGGCACGACACCCTGGACCTGCTGGCCGACCGGCTCGGTATGGCGTACGTCTTCGGACCGGCCGCCGACCCGGTGTGGGGCGACGCGGTGCTCAGCCGTTGGCCGGTCACCGATCTGCGGACCCGTGCCCTGCCGGCCGTCGGGGCACCCACCGGCGCGCAGGCACTCGCCGTCACGCTGGACCTCGGTGCCGGCGTCCGTACCGCAGTGGTCAGCACCCACCTGCAACCTCCGCCCGGGCAGGGCCCGGTGGTCCAGGCCCGCGCGGTCGCCACCTTCGCCACCGAGTACGCGGCCGGTCGGCCCCTCGTGGTGGCTGGCGACCTGAACACGGAGCCGGGTGACGAGGCGTTCGAACAGTTCACCTCTGCCGGTCTGGTCGACGCGTTCGCCGCCGCCCGACCGATGGCGACGAGCCCCGCCGACGACCCGCGCGAGCAGATCGACCACGTCTTCGTCTCGCCCGGCCTCACCGCGACCAACCCGGTCGCGCCTCGCGGCACGGCCAGCGACCACCTGCCGGTCGCGGTGACCCTGACCCTCCCGCCCCGCTGACGCCACCCCGCTGACGCCGGCCGGCCGCCGCGCGCCGGCTCCCGGGGCCGCCGATCCCGCACCGGGCGCTACAGGCGGTCGGCGGCGAGCAGCCGGTCGCCGCTGAAGGCGAGCAGCCAACCGCCGCCCTTGGGGGTGGTGAAGTCCTCGTCGGTGCGGCCGGTCAACAGTTGCAGGGCACCCGGCAGCACCTTGCCCTGGCTGCACACCGCCACCTGCCCACCGGCGCTGGCCAACTCCAGCACCGTGGCGGCGGTGGCGAGGATCCGCTCGTCGGGCTGCTGGCCGGGCTGTGGCTCGTCCAGGTCGCCGCAGATCTCGATCGGCAGGTCGAGCAGTGCGGCGGCCGGGTCCAGGGTCTGCACGCAGCGTCGCGGCGACGCCGACACCAGCCGGGCCGGTCGGATCAGGGCGATCAGACCGGCAAGCACGCTCGCCTGGGCCCATCCCTCGGCGTCCAGGGGCCGGCCGACGTCCGGGCCGGACCAGGTGGCCCGTTTACCGGCGTGCGCGTGCCGGACCAGCGCGACAGTCGCGGTCACCGCCGGCAGCGCGGCGAACGCCGCCAACACCTCGGCGTCGTGCGGGTAGCTGACCAACCGGATCGCGTCGTCCACCGCGAGCCAGCGCATGTCGTCCACCTCGGTGTCCGGTTGGAAACCGCCGCTGTCCACCGCGAGCATCGACCAGTAGTCGACAAGCTTGGCCTGCCCCTCGCTGCGGTAGCGCACCGACGGCAGCCGGACCTGCGGTACGCCCCGCACGTCGGACTCCTCGGCCACCTCGCGGACCGCGGCGGCGAGTGCGTGCTCGCCCGGCTCCAGTTTGCCCTTCGGCAGCGTCCAGTCGCCGTAGCGGGGGCGGTGCACCACGCAGACGCGGACACCGTCGGCCGACGGCCGCCAGGGCACCCCGCCCGCCGCCCGGATGCCGGTCACGGCAGCCAACTGGTCCGCCGCCGTCGGGTGGCCCGGTGCCAGGCGCCCGGGAAGAGGGCCCGCATCCGGCGTACCGACTGGCGTTCCCGCTCGGCCAGCCGCCCGGCGGTGACCGCCAGCTCGTGGTCGTCCGGCCGCTCGGCGGCGATCTCCAGCCAGGCGTCCGCCGCCACTGCCGCGTCCTGGTGCTCACCGAGCACGTCCTGCACGCCGGCGAGGGCGCGGGACAGCCGGCGCGCGCCCTTGCCGACGGTCGAGGCCACCGCGTTCACCGCGTACCGGGCCTGTTTGCCCTCCTTGCGAACGGCGTGCCAGCGGTCGTCGGGTGACTGGGCGTCGAGTCCGTCGACGCCGTCCGGCCCGGTCAGCCGCCGCCAGGGCCGGGCCACCAGGGCGGGCAGCGCCTGCGCCGCGGGGGCAGCCGCCGCGCGGGTGAACCGGGGCGCGCGGGCGGCCAGCACCAGCGAGTCCACCAGGGCCAGGTAGCGCGGGGAGCGCAACGCCTCGTCGATGGCGGCCAGTGCCCGCCGCTGCCGTTGGGCGAGCACCTCGTCCAACCGGTCCACCGCGCCCTGATCGAGCGGGCTGAGCGGGTCGGCACTCGCGGTGTCGCGCAGCCGCTCGCGCAGCACCTCGGCGTCGCGGGCCGCGCCGAGGACACCGGCCAGCCAGCGCAGCTCGTCGCGCAGGGGGCGGGACCAGGCCTTGCGGAGCAACGGCTTGAAGGTACGCAGATCGCTGCGCAGTCGTCGGCAGGCCACCCGCATCTGGTGCACGGCGGTGTCGCCACCGCCCGCCGCGGCGCGTAGCCGGACCAGCGGGTCGTGCGCCAACAGTCGGCGGATCTCCTTGCGGACCGCCTCGGTCACCACGTCGCCGGCGCTCGGCTCGGCGGTCAGCCCGGCCGGCGCGACCAGGTCCGGGTCGGCCTGCGCCGCCGCGCCCAACGCCCGTACGTGCTTCGGGACGAACGAGCCGCTCTGGGCGCCCGCCTCGCGCAGCACCGCGCCGACCCGGTCGAGCAGCGCCCGGTCACCGGACTTGAACTCCACCTCCAACTCGCGGAACGTGCCGGTGGCGCCGCCGCCGTCGTCGAGCACTGTCACCCGGTCGTCCACCACCTCGGCGAGCACCGTGCCGGCACTGTCACACACCTCGTACGCGTGCCGGACCGTCCGGACCGTCGTCACCGGGGCCAGCGGCGCACCCCGGTGCAGGACAGTGACAAGCTCCACCAGCTCCGGCGGCGGCTGGCCCTTGGGCCCGGGGCGGGAGATCTCGTGCCGGACCCCCGGTGTCCCGGTCGGCAACTTCACCGTCCAGGGCAGGTCGTCGCCCCGACGGTGGCGCAGCGAGGCACCGGCGCGGGCCAGCCGCAGGTCGACAGTGTCGAGGTAGCGCGCGACAAGCGTCACCGGTGGCAGCTCCCGGACCCGACCCCCGGCCGGTGCCGTGGGGGCCAGGTCCGGCAGCACGTAGGCGTCGTCCACCTCGTACTTCTGTTCCTCCTCGACCATCAGTTCAGCCTAGGCGTTGATCGGTCAACTGGCCGTGCCACCGACCCGGCGCAGCAGCAGTTCCTGCAGGTGGGCCCGCGCTTTTGTGTCCTCGCTGGTACGCCGGGTCCAGGTGCCGTCGGCGGCCAGTTCGAACGCGTCCACGTCGGGGCTCATCGCGGCGGTCAGCACATGGTCCAACTCGGCGCGGGCGATCGGGTCGCTCACCCGCACCAGCGCCTCCACCCGACGGTCGAGGTTGCGGTGCATCAGGTCGGCGGAGCCCATCCAGAACTCGGCCTCGCCGTTGTTGCCGAACCGGAAGACCCGGGAGTGTTCCAGGAAGCGACCGAGGATCGAGCGGACGCGGATGTTCTCCGACAGGCCCGGCACCCCCGGGCGCAGTGTGCACATGCCCCGGATGAGCAGGTCGACGTGCACGCCGGCCTGGGAGGCCCGGTACAGCGCGTCGGTCACCCCCTCGTCGACAAGCGAGTTGACCTTGAACTGGACCAGGCCGGGCATGCCCAGTCGGACGTGTGAGATCTCCCGCTCGATCCGCTCGATGAGCCCGCTGCGGATGCCCTGCGGGGCGACAAGCAACCGCCGGTACGCGGTCTGCCGGCTGTACCCGGTGAGCACGTTGAACAGGTCGGTCAGGTCCGCGCCGATCTCCGGGTCGGCGGTGAGCATGCCGAAGTCCTCGTACAGTCGGGCCGTCTTCGGGTGGTAGTTGCCGGTGCCGATGTGGCAGTAGCGGCGGATCTGGTTGCCCTCCTGCCGGACCACCAGCGCGGTCTTGCAGTGCGTCTTCAGGCCGACCAGGCCGTACACCACGTGGCAGCCGGCGCGTTCCAGCGTGCGGGCCCAGCCGATGTTGGCCACCTCATCGAACCGGGCCTTCACCTCCACCAGCACCACCACCTGCTTGCCGGCGGCGGCGGCGTCGACAAGCGCGTCGACGATCGGGGAGTCGCCGCTGGTGCGGTAGAGGGTCTGCTTGATGGCCAGCACGTTCGGGTCGGCGGCGGCCTGCTCGATGAAGCGCTGCACGCTCGTCGCGAACGAGTGGTACGGGTGGTGCACCAGGATGTCCCCGTCGCGCAGGGTGGAGAAGACGCTGCGCGGCACCTCGCCCTCGGCGAGCCGGGGGTGCGTGGCCGGCACGAACGGCGGGTCCTTGAGGTCTGGCCGGTCGGCCTCACCGTAGACCTGCCACAACGCGGACAGGTCCAGCAGGCCGGGCACCCGCAGCACGTCCTGGTCGTCCATGTCCAACTCGCGGACGAGCAGCTCCAGCACGTGGTCGGAGATGGACGCGGCCACCTCCAGGCGCACCGGTGGGCCGAACCGTCGCCGGGCCAGCTCCCGCTCCAGCGCCTGGAGCAGGTCCTCGTCGCGGTCCTCGTCGACCTCCACCTCGGCGTTGCGGGTGACCCGGAACAGGTGACACTCGACCACCTGCATGCCGCTGAACAACTGGCCCAGGTGCACCGAGATCAGGTCCTCCACCGGCAGCATCCGTACGCCCGGCTGGTCCCGGTCCACCCGGACGAAGCGGGGGACGTTGTTGGGCACCTTCACCCGGGCGAACAGCTCCGAACCCCCGTCCGGGTCGCGAACCGCCACCGCCAGGTTCAACGACCGACCCGAGATGTACGGGAACGGGTGCGCCGGATCCACCGCGAGTGGAGTCAGGACGGGGAAGATGTGCTCCCGGAAGTAGGTGCGCAGCCGCTCCCGCTCGGGGTCGCCCAGCTCGGCCCAGCGCAGGATGCGGATGCCCTCGTCGGCCAGCTTGGGCAGGATGTCGTCGACGAAGCAGGCGGCGTGGCGGGCGCCCAGTTCGGCGGTCCGCTCGGCGATCATCTCCAACTGGGTGCGCAGGGGCAGCCGGTCCCCGCCACGCACCGGCAGGCCGGCGGAGAGCCGCCGCTTCAGCCCGGCGATGCGCACCATGTAGAACTCGTCCAGGTTGCTCGCGAAGATCGCCAGGAACTTGGCACGTTCCAGCAGCGGGGTGCGCTGGTCCTCGGCGAGGGTGAGCACCCGGGCGTTGAAGTCGAGCCAGGAGAGCTCCCGGTTGAGGAAGCGGTCCTCGGGCAGCGGCGGGGCCGCGGGCGGTTCGTCGTCGTCCTCCGGGGCGCCGGTCGGCAGGTCGCTCGGCAGGACCGGGTGGACGTCACCGGCGGCCGGGCCGTCCGCCTCGATCACCGGCGCGGGGTCGAGGACCTCGTCCAGCCCGGAGGAGGCGCCACCGGGGTCGTCGGCGAGGGTGTCGGCGCGGGCGGCGCCGGCCCGCTCGGCACGGGACGGGCGGAAGCGGCCGTCGGTGCCGCGTGCGCGGGAGCCGTTGCGGAGGTCGGTGGCGGGCGGGTTGGCCGGGTGTTCGCGAGGGGTGCTCACCCGCTCATAATCACCCGATTACGGTAAACGCAAAATGAACTTGGGCTCGCCGGGTCAGATCATCGTCGGCAATGTCACCCGGACGACCTCGCCGTCGGGATCGGTGTCGATGCGAACCCGCTGGCCGAGCCGGAGCAGCCGCAGCCCGGAGGCGTCGAAGGCCCGGGCGGGAAAGCGCATCTCGGTGCC
The DNA here is from genome assembly GCF_040647875.1 of Micromonospora sp. NPDC049230. Lineage (NCBI taxonomy): Bacteria > Bacillati > Actinomycetota > Actinomycetes > Micromonosporales > Micromonosporaceae > Micromonospora > Micromonospora sp. NPDC049230. The sequence continues at coordinate 247,097 of NZ_JBEZCZ010000002.1, read as the reverse complement.
GTCGTCGAGCAGCAGGACCCCGCTGCGCGTCGCCGCGTCATAGCTGGCCACAGTGCCCTGCATGCTGGCACCGTACACCCGGCGGGTCAGCCGCCGTGCGGGCCGGGCGGGTCAGCCCGCGGTGCGGGCCTGGCGGCCGGCGGTGACCAGCGCGGCGGTGCGCGGCCCCAGCCCGAGCCGGGCGGCGGCGGTCAGGTCCGCGGCGGTGTCCACGTCCCGGCGCAGGCTGGGCCAGTCGCCGGTGAGCGGCAGCGCCCCGCTCGCCTCGTGCGCGACAGCCGAGCCCACCCCGAAGCGGGGGTCCAGCGGGACACCGGGCGGGGCGGTGAGCAGCACCGTGCCGGAGCCGGGCGCGTCGGGCACGAAACGGCGGACCGCGGGTCGCCCGTCGCGCGCGGCGAGCAGCGCGCCGGCCAGCTCGGCGGGGCGCAGCGCCGGCAGGTCCGCCGTGAGCCCGGCCACCCACCCGGCGGTCGTCGCGGTCGCGCCGTGCCGGAACGCGGCGTTCAGCCCGGCGGCCGGCTCGTCGGGCACCACCCGCGCGCCGGCGGCCCGCGCCGCATCCGCCACCCGGGCGTCGTCGGTCACCACCAGGGCCTCGGCGACCGCCGGGCAGGCCAGCACCGCGCGGAGCGTGTCGGCCGCCAGGGCCAGCGCCAGCTCCTCGTGGGGTACGCCCGGCAGCGCGCCCCGCAGCCGGCTCTTGGCCGCTGTCAGATGCTTCACCGGCACCACCACGGCCCACCTCGGCTGACTCACGCCCGCAATCCTGCCAGCCGGACGGCGGGACCCTCGCTGGCCGTACCGGGGGCGAGCAGGCATGATTTCCGCTGCGGGTGTCGCGGGCGGGGTTTCGCGGCGGGGTTGGGCGCGACGAGGAGGCAGAGTGGCACGGCGGAGGCTGGGGTTCTGGCAACGGTTCGCCGTGGGGCTGGTGAAGCCGGTGATGACCGTGTGGACCCGGCGGACCTGGCGTGGCCAGGAGCACCTCCGGCGCGACGGCGGCATGATCATCGTGGCGAACCACATCTCGCACGCCGACCCGCTGGTCTCCGCGCACTTCATCTACGATTCCGGGCGCTGGCCGCAGTACCTGGGCAAGGCCAGCGTGTTCCGGGTGCCGGTGGTCGGCTGGATCCTGCACCGGTGCCGGCAGATCCCGGTCGAGCGGGGCAGCGTCGACGCGGTCCGCTCCCTGGACTCCCTGGTCGCCGCACTCGACCAGGGGGGCGCCGTGGTGATCTACCCGGAGGGCACCACCACCCGGGAGCCGGAGCTGTGGCCGATGAAGGCCAAGACCGGGGCCGCCCGGCTGGCTCTGGCCACCGGCGCTCCCGTCGTACCGGTGGTGATGTGGGGGCCGGAGCGGCTCTTCGACCCGCGGACCAGCCGTGTCAACCCACGCCCACGGATCCCGGTGACAGTTGTCGCCGGGGAACCGATCGACCTGAGCCGGTGGGCGGATGCCCAGCCGACCCGGGTCACCCTCGAGGAGATGACGGACACCATCATGTTGCGGCTGCGGGACATGCTCGGCGAGATCCGCGGCGGCACCCCGCCGCCGCTGTGGGCGCGACCGGCCCGGTCCTCCGCCGGGCCCGAGCAGCAGGGTGACCTGGGTTGACCGGCCACGTCGCGGTGCTCGGTGCCGGTTCCTGGGGCACCGCGTTCGCCAAGATCCTCGCCGACGCGGGGCGGGACGTGACGGTGTGGGCCCGTCGTGCGCCGGTCGCCGAGAGCATCCGGACCGAGCGTCGCAACCCGGAGTACCTGCCCGGGGTGCTGCTGCCGGCCCGGGTCACCGCCACCGCCGACGCGGCCGAGGCGATCACCGGCGCCGAGGTGGTGGTGCTGGCCGTGCCGTCGCAGACCCTGCGCGGCAACCTCGCCGAATGGGCCGGGCACCTGCACCCCGACTCGACACTGGTGTCGCTGATGAAGGGCATCGAGCTCGGCACCACCAAGCGGATGAGCGAGGTCATCGTGGAGACCGCCGGGGTCGCCGCCGACCGGGTGGTCGTCGTCTCCGGCCCGAACCTGGCTCCGGAGATCGCCGCCGAGCAGCCCGCCGCGACAGTGGTCGCCGGGACGAACAACGACCGCACGGTGCTCGTGCAGTCGTCGATCCGGACGCCGTACCTGCGCCCGTACACCAACGACGACGTGATCGGCTGCGAGCTGGGCGGGGCCGTCAAGAACGTGATCGCCCTGTCGTACGGCATCGCCACCGCGATGGGTTTCGGCGACAACACTCGGGCCATGCTGATGACCCGGGGGCTGGCCGAGACAGCCCGGCTGGGCGTGGCGCTCGGCGCGGACCCGATCACCTTCGCCGGCCTCGCGGGCATGGGTGACCTGGTCGCCTCCTGCTCGTCCCCGCTGGCCCGCAACCGCACCTTCGGTGAGCATCTGGGCCGCGGTGAGACGTTGGAACAGGCCCAGACCGCCACCCGGCAGACCGCCGAGGGTGTGAAGAGTTGCCTGGCGATCCGGGACCTGGCCCGGGCGCACGGTGTGGAGATGCCGATCACCGAGCACGTCGAACGGATCTGCCACGAGGGGATGGACCCGCGCCTCGCCGTGGAGACCCTGATGAGCCGGACCGCCAAACCCGAGTCGTACGAGTGAGGACCCGATGAGCGAACTGGGTGACGGCACCCGCTGCGTACGCGCCGGCCTGCCCGAGCCGGCACCGGGGGACCCGTTCCTGCCCGGGCCGGTCTTCGCCGCGCCGTACCACCTCGACCCGTGGCAGGGCCAGGGCACGTCGCCGAACGGCTACGGTCGCCCGGACAACCCGACCCGACGGTTGCTGGAGGCGGCTGTGGGCGAGTTGGAGGGTGGGGACTGTCGGGTCTTCGCCAGCGGTCAGGCGGCCATCACCGGGACGCTGCTCACCCTGCTGCGCCCGGGCGACACGGTGGTGCTGCCCGCCGACGGCTACTTCCCGGTCCGGGCGTTCGCCACCGCTGTGCTGGAGACGATCGGCGTACGCGTGCTCTTCGTGCCGACCGTGGGGCCGTACCCGTCCTTCGAGGGTGTCCGGCTGGTGCTTGTGGAGACCCCGGCCAACCCGGGTCTGGACGTGGTCGACGTCGCCGCCTTGGCCGAGCGGGCCCACGCCGCCGGTGCGCTGCTCGCGGTGGACAACACCACCGCCACCCCGCTCGGTCAGCGCCCGCTGGACCTCGGTGCCGACCTGGTGGTCGCCTCCGGCACCAAGGCACTCACCGGCCACTCCGACCTGTTGCTGGGCTACCTGGCCAGCCGGTCCACCGAGCTGATCGAGGCGGTCACGCTGTGGCGTACCGGCACCGGTTCGGTCCCTGGCGCGTTCGACGCCTGGCTGGCGCACCGGTCGCTGGCGACCCTCGACCTGCGTCTGGCCCGACAGAGCGCGAACGCCGCCGCCGTCGTCGAACTGCTCGCCGGCCGGCCGGACGTGGCAGGCCTGCGTTGGCCGGGGCGGCCGGGCGACCCGGCGTACCCGGTGGCCTCGGCGCAGATGCGCCGGATGCCCGGGGTGCTCTCCTTCGACCTGGGTGACGCCGACCGGGTGGGCCGGTTCGTGGAGGCCGCCCGACTGGTGGCGGCGGCCACCTCCTTCGGTGGCCTGCACACCACGGCGGACCGGCGGGCGCAGTGGGGTGACGACACCGCCCCCGGCTTCGTCCGGCTGTCCTGCGGTGTGGAGGACACCCCCGACCTGGTGGCCGACATCGCCGCCGCCCTGGACGCGGCCGGGCAGGTCTGAGGGGACCGGTGGCATCCATCGACCGGCTTTCCCTGGTACGCCGGCTGCGCGCCGCCGGCTGCGTCTACGCCGAGGACGAGGCAGAGCTGCTGCTGGCTGCCGCGGACACCCCTGCGGTACTGGCCGACCTGACCGACCGTCGGGTGGCCGGCGAACCGTTGGAGTACCTGCTCGGCTGGGCGGAGTTCTGCGACCGGAGGATCGCCGTCGACCCGGGCGTCTTCGTGCCGCGCGCCCGGACCGCCCTGCTGGTCGAGCTGGCGGCCGAGGTGACCGGCCCGGCTCCGGCCGTCGTCGACCTCTGCTGCGGCTCCGGGGGCACCACCGTCGCGCTGGCGCACCGGCTCGCTCCGCGCTGGCTGGCCGCCGCCGACATCGACCCGGCGGCCGTGGCGTGCGCCCGTCGCAACCTCGCCGGGCTGGCCGCCGAGGTGTTCGAGGGTGACCTGTTCGCACCCCTGCCGGCGGGCTGGCGGGGTCGGCTGGACCTGGTGGTGGCCAACGCCCCGTACGTGCCGACCGACGCGGTGGCGCTGATGCCGCCGGAGGCGCGGCTGCACGAGGCCCCGGTGGCACTCGACGGCGGCCCGGACGGGCTGGCCGTGCTGCGCCGGGTGGGTGTCGGAGCGGCCGACTGGCTGGCCCCCGGTGGGCACCTGGTCGTCGAAGCCGGCAGCACCCAGGTGGACGCGCTCTGCGCCGCGTTCGAGGCGGCTGGGCTGGTGCCGGATGTGCGGCAGGACGAGGAGCTGGACGGCACCGCGGTGACCGCCCGACGCCCCGACTGAGCCCGCGTCGCGGATGACGCCGAGTCAGCCCGCGCCTTGGTGGAGGGCAGGGTCGGCTTGGTGGAGGGCAGGGTCGGCCGGGACCGTCGTGCGCCCCCTTTGCTCTGCACCCGCCCATGCACCACGAACGGTCCGTAACTGACGCATGGGCGGGTGCAGAGCAAAGGGCGGTAAGAGGGGACGGCCGGGGGCAGGGGAGGAGACCCGGCGGCGGCGCGGCGCCTTCGAGCTGACCGCGTCGTGCGCGAGACCGGACCTTCTGCTCAAACGGGACGTGCGGTGACGCTTGCTGGCACCTCTGCCACCCGGCGGGCGGCCGGGCGTGGCGGGGGAGAGGGGTTGGCACTAGCCTCGGCTCACACTCTTACGGGCGGGAGGCGGTTTTCGGTGGGCAGCGCAGGGGTGCCGGTGGTCGTCGGCCTGGACAACGGCGGCACCAGCAACAACGCCACAGTGCTGACGGTGGACGGCCGTTTCCTGGTGGACGGGCTGTTGGAGATCCCCAGCGAGGTGCGGTCCGGGCCGGAGACGGCGATCGAGGCGCTGGCCCGGGCCCTGGATGGTGCCCTGGCGCAGACCGGCGTGCCGCGTGAGCTGGTCCGGGCGGTGGGGCTGGACACTCCCGGCCCGGCGAGTGCCGACGGCGTCATCTCGTCGCGGGGTTCCACCAACTTCTCCCAGCCGGCCTGGCGGGGCTTCGACGTGCGGGGCGCGTTGGAGCGACGGCTCGGCCTGCCGGTGATCTACCACAACGACGGCAACGCCGCCGCGCTCTACGCCCACCACGTGCACTTCGGCGACGACGCGATGAGCCGATCGTCGGTCTCCGCGATCGTCGGCACCGGGCTCGGCGGCGGTGTGGTCGAGAGCGGCCGGGTGATCGCTGGTGCCGCCGGCATGGCCGGGGAGCTCGGGCACGTGCACATCCCGCTGGGTGGGCTGCTCGGCCCGGGGCAGGGGGAGCCCAGCTGCGCCTGCGGCTTCACCGGAGACGTGGAGAGCGTCGCCTCGCTGACCGGCATCGAACGCAATCTGCTGCCGTACTGGCTGACCCGCTATCCCGGCCACCCGCTCGCCGCCGAGCCGGTGGCCCGGGCCGCGAAGATGGTCCGGGCGTACGGCGAGCGCGGGGACGCCCTCGCGCGGGACCTCTTCACCCAGCAGGCGATGGCGCTGGGCCGGCTGTTCACCGTCGCGGCGAACTTCACCGACCCGCACGCGTACTTCGTCGGTGGTGGGGTGGTGGAGGCGGCGCCGGAGTTCCGCGACTGGTTCCTGGCGACGGTCCGCGAGCACACAGTGCTTCGGGAGGAACAGGCGGCGGTGGCCACCTTCGCGTTGGTGCCGGACCGGGACATGGCAGGCGCCCGGGGCGTGGCGATCGCCGCCTTGGAGGCGTTGCGTGCCGTCCCGGAGCCCCGTCCGCTCGTCGCCTGATCCCAAGCCCGCCCCGGCCGCCGCGCCCGGTGGTCAGCGGGGCGGCGGTCGGGGCGGCGGGTTGGTTCTACGGCCGGTCGGGTCGGCGTTGCCGCCTCCCGGTCACCGCAGGGGTGGTGCCTGGGCGAAGGCGGCCCAGGCGGCCGGCGGGAACAGCAGTGCCGGGCCGGCCGGGTCCTTGGAGTCGCGGACGGCCACCAGCCGCGGGATCGCGGCCACCTCCACGCAGGCGCCCTCGTCGCCGCTGCGGCTGCTCTTGCGCCACGCCGCCGCGGACATGGCCGCTGTGATCGTCGGTGTCATCGGTCTTACCGTCCCTTCAGGGCTGTCAGGAGCATCCCGCGGCTGTCGGCCGGGCTGAGCGCCACGCTGCGCAGATGCTCCATGATCTTGGTGCAGGTCCGCGTCTCGCCGGCTCGGTCGAGGATCATCTGGCCCGCGACGGTCTCCACCGAGGCGATGATCGGATCCTCCGGATCGGCGAACTCGAGGATGTGCAGCGAGCCTCGGGTGCCCCGGTGGTAGCCGGCGGAGAGCGGGATCACCTGAACGGTGATGTTCGGCAACTCGGCCATCTTGACCAGGTGCCGCAGTTGGCCGTCCATCACCGACTGGTCGCCGACCGGGCGTAGCAGCGCGCCCTCGTCGATGATCGCGTCGAGGATGGGCGGGTCGTCGCCGGTGAGCCGCTGTTGTCGATCGAGTCGGACCTTGACCCGCTGCTCCACCAGGTCGTCGCCGAGGGTGTGCGGGCCACCGCGCATCACGCCACGGATGTAGTCGGCGGTCTGGAGCAGGCCGGGCACCACCGAGGGCTCGAAGTTGGCGATGGCGGTCGCCTCCGCCTCCAGCGCGATGAAGTCGATGGTGCGCGGATCGAGCAGGTAGGAGTACGAGACCCACCAGCCTGGCTTGCGGGCGTCCTTGGCGAGTTGCACCGCGGCGGCCACCTCCTCGGCACCGACCCCGTACGAGGTGAGCAGCGCGCGCACGGTGGCCGGGGTGATCAGGGACTGGGCGTTCTCGTACCGGGAGAGGGTGCTGCGGGTGCTGTTGATCTCATCCGCCGCGGTCTCCAGCGTCAGGCCGGCGGCTTCCCGGTGGTGGCGTAGGGCGATGCCGAGCCGGCGGGCACGGGCTGTCTTCGGGGCCATGCATCGATGGTCGCATACATTCGTGAGAACGTCTGCATGGGAGAGAGTCGATGAGAGTTGCATTCATGGCTGTCCACGTGTCAATCTGTTAGCGCGTCCTCACCGCCGGTTGTCGTGGCGACGGTGGTGGTGAGCGACCGGAGGGATGGGGCGCGCGGCGATCGGGTTTCTCCCCCGTGCCCGATCGTCGCGTGCCGCGCCATCCCGGCCCGCCGGAAGGAGACGACGACGTGCGTACCGTTCCGGAGCCCTCCACCGTGCAGCTGGTCGGTCCTCGATGACCCGCTTCCTGGTGGTGCTCACCGATGTGCGCTCGGTCGAGGGCATCGACCGCGACGAGCGGACCGCGCCGGAGCGCCGACGGCAGGTGGTCGGCGCCAGCAGCCGGGAGGCCGCCGACCGGATCGCCGGAGCGTTCATGGCGCTGGGCATGGTGCGCGCCGGCCGGCAGCGCGTGAAGGTGATCGCGGTCGGCCGCCGGCACTCCCGCGACTGAGTGGGCGCGGTGACCGATCTGTCGTACGGCAATAGTGCCGTTACGCACCGTATATCCCATGGCTGCCGATTGCCGTGTCGCGCTGCGGCTCGCCGGGTATCGCCTCGCCCTATCGCCACGCACAGTAAGGTCAACCGGGTGAGCGCCACCGGCGAGCACGACCAGCCGCAGTCGCGTACGAAGAGGTGACCGGAGTGACCACCCCAGGCAAGACCCGCGTGGCGATCGTCTTCGGCGGCCGCAGCCCGGAGCACGGCATCTCCTGCGTCAGCGCCGGGAGCGTGTTCGGCGCGCTCGACCCGGACGAGTTCGAGGTGGTGCCCGTCGGCATCACCCGGGCTGGCCAGTGGGTCCTGACCAGCGGAGACCCCGCCCAGCTCGCGATCAACGCCCGTCAGCTGCCGGAGATCACCGCCGACTCCGGCGACGACGTCGTGCTGCGCGCCGACCCCACCGGCAACGGGCTCATGGTGCTCGACCCGACCGAGGGCCCCCGGGTGCTGGCCGACGTCGACGTGGTGTTCCCGGTGCTGCACGGCGCGTACGGCGAGGACGGCACCATCCAGGGCATGCTGGAGATGGCCGGCATCCCCTACGTCGGGGCGAACGTCTTCGCCTCCGCGGCCGCGATGGACAAGGAGTTCACCAAGAAGCTCTGCGCCGTCGAGGGCATCCCGGTCGGCACGTACGCCGTGCTGCGCAACGGGATGACGCTCGCCGAGCAGGACAAGGAACGGCTCGGTCTGCCGGTCTTCGTCAAGCCGTCCCGGGCCGGGTCGTCGTTCGGGGTCAGCAAGGTCACCGACTGGGCCGACCTCGACACTGCCGTCGCCGCCGCCCGGCAGTTCGACCCGAAGGTCATCATCGAGGCCGCGATCGTCGGCCGCGAGGTCGAGTGCGGCGTGTTGGAGGGCGAGGCCGGCGGTGTGCCAGAGGCGTCCGTCCTGGCCGAGGTGCGGGTCGTCACCGACCACGACTTCTACGACTTCGAGGCGAAGTACCTCGACGACTCCTGCGAGTACGACGTTCCGGCCAACCTGCCGGAGCGGGTGACCCGCCAGGTGCAGGAGTACGCGGTCCGCGCGTTCACCGCGCTGGACTGCGCCGGCCTGGCCCGCGCCGACTTCTTCGTCACACCCGAGCTGGACGTCTACCTCAACGAGATCAACACGATGCCCGGGTTCACCCCGACGTCGATGTTCCCGCGGATGTGGGCGGCCTCCGGCCTGGAGTATCCAAAGCTTGTCAACCGGCTGATCCGTACCGCCCAACGGCGCGGCGTCGGCCTGCACTGAGCCGCCCGGCCCCGCCCGCGCAGGTCAGCCGGCGCGGGCGGGGTCAGCTCAGCGCTGGCAGCCGGACGGGATGGCGCCGCCGGAGGGCACGCTCGCCACGATCGTGCTGGAGATCGGTGACACCCACTGCAACGGCTGCTCGTACGAGCGCGGGACCCGCACGGTGATAAGCGTCTCCCGGTCGACAGTGGAAAGGACTGCCGCGTCGGCCTGCTCGGCCAGGTGCCAGCAGACCCGGTTGACCGTCCAGACCTCGTCGGTGGCGGGGAACGTCGGCTCGGTGCCGCCGCAGGCCACGGTGAGCGCGGGGTCGCCGTACGCGGCGTTCTGCTCCGGGCCGGCGGTGACCGGCCGCTGGGCCAGGTCGCGGATGGTCGTCGGCAACTGGGAGAGCAGGGCCCGGCAGACCACGGCCGGGCGGGCGGCCAGTGCCGGGGCGGCCATCTCCACCGGGGCGGTGGACTGCACCCGGGCGGTGGACGGGGACGGCGCGGCGGCCGGCGTCTCCGGGGCGAGCTTGGTGACGGCCAGCACGGCCACCAGCAGCGTGATCGGCACCGCGATCAACGTGGCCACCAGAGCGGCGCCACGATTGCTCCGATCCCGGCCGACCGGCGCGGCGGCGGCCGGGTCGGCCGACTCGCCGATACCGTCAGCCGGCTCGCGTGTCCCGTCGGACGTGTCGCGTGGGCCGTCGTCGTCCACCGCAGCGGAGGAGCTCGTCATCTCGTCCACCTACAGCCGCACCACCGAACACGTGAGGGTGCGCGTGATGCCGGGCACCATCTGCACCTTGCTGACAATGAGTTTGCCGAGTTCGTCGACGGTGTTCGCCTCGGTGAGGACGACCACGTCGTACGGCCCGGTGACGGCGTCGACGCGCACCACACCGGCGAGGTCCGCGATGAGACCCGCCACGTCGCGTGCGCGGCCGACCTCGGTCTGGATGAGGATGTACGCCTGTACCACGAGTAGACCTCCGTCCGTCGCCGCTCAGGAGCGGCCCGAACGGTGAAACTACCTTACGGACCAGGTCCGATCCCTATCGGTGGTCAAGGAGCAGCGGTGAGCGAGCACGGCGGAGCCGGGCAGCACGGGCGGAACGCCGGCGGCGGCGCCAGCGTGTCCGGGATCGGGGAGTTCGGGCTGATCGGAAGGATCACCGCGCGACTGACGTACGGACCGACGACCCTGCTCGGCCCCGGCGACGACGCGGCGGTGGTGGCCGCGCCGGACGGACGGGTGGCGGCCTCCACCGACGTGCTTGTCGACGGGCGGCACTTCCGGCGGGACTGGTCCTCCGCCCGGGACGTCGGACACCGGGCGGCGGCGGCCAACCTGGCCGACATCGCGGCGATGGGCGCCACACCGACCGCCCTGCTGGTTGCCCTCTGCATGCCCGCGGACCTGGAGACCGGCTGGGCGGAGGAGTTGGCCGACGGGCTCTCCGCCGAGGCGGCCACCGTCGGCGCGAGCGTCGTCGGCGGCGACATGTCGGCCAGCCCCACCCTGACCGTCGCGGTCACCGCGCTGGGCGACCTACAGGGCCGCCCGCCCGTGCTGCGCTCGGGTGCCCGCCCGGGGGACGTGCTCGCCCTGGCCGGGCGCATCGGGTACGCGGCAGCCGGGCTGACGGTGCTCACCCGGGGTTTCCGCACCCCCCGGCTGCTGGTCGAGGCGTACCGGCGGCCGCAGGTTCCCTACCCGGCCGGGCCGCTGGCCGCCCGGCTCGGCGCCACGTCGATGATCGACGTGTCGGACGGGCTGCTCGCCGACCTCGGGCACGTGGCGGCGGCCAGCGGGGTCGCGATAGACGTGCGCCGCGCCGCGTTCGAGGTGCCCCGGCAGATGGCCGACGCGGCGCGGGCGCTCGGCGTCGACCCGTACACCTGGATCCTCGCCGGCGGCGACGACCACGCCCTGGTCGCGACCTTCCCGCCGGGGGTGGTGTTGCCGCCGGACTGGCGGCCGATCGGAGTGGTCACGGACGGTGTCGGGGTGACCGTCGACGGCGTGCCCCACGACGGCCCGGCCGGCTGGGACCACTTCCGGTGAGGCCCGGCGCCGGTCGTATTCTGGATACCGTGAGTGAGATTGAGATCCGGGCCGTGCGGTTCGACGCACCGGTGGCGCAGCAGTTGATCCATGCCGCACTGGCCGACCTCGGTGTCCGCTACGGCGGCTCCGGTGACGAAACCCCGGTCGACGCGACCGAGTTCGAGCCGCCCGCTGGCGCGTTCCTCGTCGCCTATCTGGCCGGCGAGCCGGTCGGCTGCGGTGGCTGGCGCAGCCACGGCGCGGACACCGCGGAGCTGAAGCGGATGTACACGGCCCCGGCGGCGCGGGGGCGGGGTGTGGCCCGCACCGTGCTGGCGGCCATCGAACGCTCGGCCCGTGAGCAGGGCCGCAAGCGGGTGGTGCTGGAGTGCGGTGACAAGCAGCCCGAGGCGATCGCCATGTACGGCTCCGCCGGTTACGAGCGGATCCCGAACTTCGGCTTCTACAAGGACGCGGAGGGCTGCATCTCCTTCGGCCGCACGCTCTGACCTGCGGCGTTCGGCGGGCGCACGACAGAGCCGGCGGACCTCAGGGTCCGCCGGCTGAGCCGAACGAGAAGTTTTTGTGGTGCCGCCGCGTCAGGCGCGGGTGACCTTGCCGGCCTTGATGCACGAGGTGCAGACCTGCAGCTTCTTGGTGTTGCCGCCACCGGCCGGGGTGCGCACCGACTGGATGTTCGGGTTCCAGCGGCGGTTGGTCTTCTTCTTGGACCAGGGCACGTTGTGGCCGAAGCCCGGCCCCTTGCCACAGACGTCGCACACGCTAGCCACGGGATACTCCTGGGATTGAAACGTTCATGAGGTTGCCGGCAGAGGTGCTGCACGGGCAACCGCGTCAGCCTACCCGATGCCCCGCCGAGGTGACCAACCGCCCTGGCCCGGTGATCAGCCGCCCTCAGCACGTGGGTGGCGGCCGGCCCGCCGGGTGACGGCGGTGGTTCCGGCGGCAACTGTACCTGCCGGGCGAATCCCGTCCGCCCGGGCCAGGGGAGCGCCCCGGCCGGGTGCGGGGCAACCGGACACGCCGGACGAGTCCGACGCGTGTCGGTGCGCGCCAGTAGGCTTCTGGCCGTGCTGGACACCCTCGACGCCGCCGCGGTGCGCCGTTGGTGCGCGGGTGGGCTGGCCGCGCTGAAACGTCACCAGGGTGAGATCGACAGGCTCAACGTGTATCCGGTGCCCGACGGTGACACCGGCACCAACCTGGTGCTCACCCTCACCTCCGCCCAGCAGGCGCTCGCGATGGATCTGGACACCCTCCCCGACAGCGGCCCGACGGCACACGGGCACGCGCTGCGGCTGATGGCCCAGGGCGCGTTGCTCGGGGCACGGGGCAACTCCGGGGTGATCCTCTCGCAGATCCTGCGGGGTTTCGCCGACGAGCTCGCCGTGGCCCCGACGGTGCGTGGCCGGGAGTTGGCCGCCGCGCTGCGCTCGGCCGCCGCCGCCGCGTACACCGCTGTCGCCCAGCCGGTCGAGGGCACCCTGCTCACAGTGGTCGCGGCGGCCGCCGCCGCGGCCGACCGGGCCGACAGCGACGACCTGCCGGCGGTGGCCCGCGTCGCGGCCCGGGCGGCGGCCGAGGCCCTCGCCCGGACCCCGGAGCAGCTGCCGGCACTGGCCCGCGCGGGCGTCGTCGACGCGGGTGGGCGGGGACTCTGCGTGCTGCTGGACGCCCTGGTCGAGGTGCTGACCGGGGAGGACACCGCCGGGCCCGCACCGACGCCGCGCTCCGCCCGGCCAGCGGCCACCGTCGCGCGGGAGACCGGTTCCGACGAGTACGCGTACGAGGTGCAGTTCCTGCTCGACGCGGGGGCCGAGGCGGTGGCCGGGATGCGGCGGGCGCTCGCCGCACTGGGGGATTCGCTCGTCGTCGTCGGCGACGGGCGTGAGCCGGAGGGCACCTGGAACGTGCACGTGCACGTCAACGACGTGGGCGCGGCGGTCGAGGCGGGTGTCGCCGCCGGCCGTCCGTACCGGATCTCGGTGACCCGCTTCGCCGACCAACCGGAGCCGCCCCGCGGCCCGGTGTCGGACGGCCGGGCCGCGGTGGTGGTGGCCACCGGCGGCGGCATCGCCGAGCTGTTCGCCGCGGAGGGCGCGACGGTGGTGCCGGGCAACCCGTCCACGGGTGAGTTGCTGGACGCGATCCGCGGCACCGGCGCGGCCCGGGTGGTGATCCTGCCCAACGACCCCAACACGCAGGCGGTGGCGAGCGCGGCAGCCCGCGAGGCGCATCGACACGGCATCAAGGTGAGCGTGGTGCCGACCCGCTCGCCCGTGCAGGCCCTCGCAGCCCTCGCGGTCCGCGACGCCGACCGCCGTTTCGAGGACGACGTGATCGCGATGGCCGAGGCCGCCGGGGCCTGCCGTTACGCCGAGGTCTGCCATGCCAGCCGGGAGGCGCTGACCGTGGCCGGCCCATGCCGTCCCGGCGACGTGCTGGCGCTTGTCGAGGGTGAGGTGCACCTGATCGGCACCGACCTCACCGACACCTGCGCGGCGGTTGTCGACCGGATGCTCGGCGGCGGGGGCGAGATGGTCACCCTGCTGGCCGGGGCCGACGCTCCGGCCGGGCTCACCGATGCCGTCCGCGCGCACGTCGCGAGCCGCTGGCCGTTCGTCGAGGTGCACACGTACCCGGGCGGCCAACCGTTTTATCCGCTCCTGGTAGGGATCGAATGAGCGAACCAGCCACCGTGGACACTCCGCTGAAGAAGCTGGTCGGGGACAAGACAGCCAAGGCGCTGGCCGCGCACCTCGACCTGCACACAGCGGGTGACCTGGTCTATCACTTCCCGCGTCGCTACGACGAGCGTGGCGAGCACACCGACATCCGCTCGCTGGACGTCGGCGAGCAGGTCACCGTACTGGCTCAGGTGCAGCGCACCGCCGTGCGCCCGATGCGGCAGCGACGGGGCAACCTGCTGGAGGTGACGGTCGGCGACGGTTCCGGTGGGCTGCTGACGTTGACCTTCTTCGGCAACCAGGCGTGGCGCGAGCGGGAGCTGCGCCCCGGCCGGTGGGGGCTGTTCGCCGGCAAGGTCACCGAGTTCCGGGGCAACCGGCAGCTCAACGGCCCGGAGTACGTCCTGCTCGGCGAGGGTGGTGACGGCGAGGCGGCGGCCAGCGACGAGATCGAGGAGTTCGCCGGCGCGCTGATCCCCGTCTACCCGGCCGCCGCGGCCGTGCCGACCTGGGTGATCGCGCGGTGTGTGCGGGTCGTGCTGGACACGTTCACCCCACCGGACGACCCGCTGCCGGGCGAGGTGCGCGCCAGCCGCAAACTGGTCGGGTTGGGCACCGCCTTGACGGAGATCCACCGCCCGTCCAGCAAGGAGGCCCTGTACCGGGCGCGGCGGCGGCTCAAGTGGGACGAGGCGTTCGCCGTCCAGTTGACACTGGTGCAGCGCAAACACCGGGCGGCGGACTGGCCGTCCCGGCCCCGCCCGGCGCGCCCCGGCGGGCTGCTGGACGCGTTCGACGCCCGTCTGCCGTACGAGCTGACCGCCGGTCAGCGCGACGTCGGCGTGGAGATCGCCGCAGATCTCGCCACCCCGCACCCGATGCACAGGTTGTTGCAGGGTGAGGTGGGCTCGGGCAAGACGGTGGTGGCGTTGCGGGCGATGCTCCAGGTGGTCGACGCGGGCGGGCAGGCCGCGCTGCTGGCACCCACCGAGGTGCTGGCCGCCCAGCACCACCGCGGCATGCTCGACCTGCTCGGGCCGCTCGGGCGGGCCGGCGAGCTGGGTTCCGCCGAGCACGCCACCCGGGTCGAGTTGGTCACCGGCTCACTTGGGGCGGCGGCCCGCCGACGGGCGCTCGGCGAGGTGGCCAGCGGCGCCGCCGGCATCGTGCTCGGCACCCACGCCCTGCTCTACGAGGGGGTCGACTTCGCCGACCTGGGCCTGGTGGTGGTCGACGAGCAGCACCGCTTCGGCGTGGAGCAACGCGACGCGCTGCGGGCCAAGGCCGACCAGCCGCCGCACGTGCTGGTGATGACGGCCACCCCGATCCCGCGCACCGTGGCGATGACCGTCTACGGCGACCTGGAGGTCTCCACCCTCTCCCAGCTGCCCCGGGGGCGGTCGCCGATCGCCTCGCACGTGGTGCCGGCCGCCGAGAAACCGGCCTATCTGGACCGGGCCTGGCGTCGACTGCGCGAGGAGGTGGCCGCCGGCCACCAGGCGTACGTGGTGTGCCCGCGGATCGGTGACGGGCCGGTGTCCGACGAGGAGCCGCCGCCCGAGGACGACAACGGTCGCCGGCCGCCGGTGGCGGTGACCGAGGTGGCTCCGCTGCTGGCCGAGGGGCCGCTGCACGGGCTGCGGATCGGGGTGCTGCACGGTCGCCTGCCGGCCGACGAGAAGGACGCCGTGATGCGCTCCTTCGCCGCCGGCGACCTGGACGTGCTGGTGGCGACCACGGTGATCGAGGTCGGCGTGGACGTGCCGAACGCCACAGTGATGATCGTGCTCGACGCCGACCGGTTCGGTGTCTCCCAACTGCACCAGTTGCGGGGTCGGGTCGGCCGGGGCGCCGCCGCCGGGCTCTGCCTGCTGGTCAGCGAGGCGGCCGAGGGCTCGTCGGCACGGGAACGGCTGGACGCGGTGGCGTCCACGAGCGACGGCTTCAAGCTCGCCGAGTTGGATCTGGAGCAGCGTCGCGAGGGCGACGTGCTGGGCGCCACCCAGTCCGGGCACCGGTCCCACCTGCGGCTGCTGTCACTGCGCCGCGACGCCGACCTGATCCGCGACGCCCGCGCCGAGGCGATCACCCTGATCGAGGACGACCCGGACCTGAGCGGCAACCCGGCGCTGGCCGCCTCGGTCGCCGCACTCGTCGATGAGGAACGCGCCGAATACCTGGAAAAGGGCTAGCGGAACGCGTGCCGGGCGATGACGAGGTCGTCGCGTTGCAGGATCGCGACCTGTAGCTGTTGGAGCCGTCCCGACGGCTCGATGCCCAGGGCTTCGCCGAAGGACCTACGAGCTTTCTGGTAGGCGCCGAGTGCTCCGGCCGGATCGCCGGTGAGGTACAGCGCTCGCATGAGTTGTTCCCAGGGGCGGTCGCGCAGGGGCTGGTCGAGCACGAGGGCGCGGATGTCGTGCAGGAGGCTGCTGGTGGCCCCGAGCGCAAGGCGTGCGTCGACGAAGTCTTCGGTGGCGATGATGCGCTGTTCGTCGAGGTCGGCGAGTTGTTGTGTGATGGTGCCGGTAGCGGTGATGTTGTCGCCCGCCGGGCCTCGCCAAAGTGCGAGAGCGTCGTGCAGTAGCGCTGCCGCGGGTGCGTGGTCGCCGGCCCTGAGGTGGGCCTGGCCGCGTCGCGCGAGGTCGGAGAAGACGTTGACGTCCAACTCCTTGGGGCCAAGGGTGAAGAGGTAGCCGCCACCGTCGGAGACGGTGACCAGCCGTGCCGCCAGACGGGGGTCGGCGTTACCCAGGATGGCGCGTACCCGAGCGAGGTAGCTGCGGAGGTTCGACAACGCGGAGCGGGGTGGCGTTGCCCAGAGCGACTGGACGAGTTTGCGGTTGCTGACGCGCTGCCCGCCGGCGAGGAGGAGCGCGGCAAGCACCGCCCTGAGCATGGCCGCAGCGTCAAGGCTCAGGGCTGCTCCGTCAACAGATGCCTCCAACGTGCCGAGGAGGGCAAATCTGATCTCCAACCGGACTCCCCCGTGTGACTCGATCACGACCGTAGGTGTCCCACTGGCAACTCACAAGCCCGCGCCACGACGAAACGAGACTTTTCAATGTGCGGGCGATGTGCGGAGCGGCATGCGGCCGATGCGCAACGGCTGGTCAGCATGATCTGTCAGCTGGGCTGTGAGTGTTGGGGGAGCCATGGGCCGCCGTGGGCATCGTGTTTCGTGCGTCAGGGTCGGCGCTCCCAGAACGTGGCGGTCGTCGCTCGCGGTCTTGGTGGCTCTGCTGTTGCCCATGTCAGTGGTGGTGCTCGACGGACCGGTTGCCGCGCTGGCAGCACCGTCACCGAGATGTCCCGATTCGGCGAACGATGAGGCGACGGCAACCCGAGCCGCCGCCTCATGTCGTGGCCAGGTCGAGGTGGCGTCCGCGCGGGACGAGAAGCTACAGGTGTTCGCGAACCCGAACGGCTCCTTCACCGCCCGCGTCGCAGCCACCGCCCAGCGCGTACGCGACCGGTCCGGCCAGTGGGTCAAGCCGGACCCGGCACTGCACCTGGCCGCTGACGGCAGGATCGTCCCGGCCGCGACCTCGCTACGGATCTCGTTCTCCGGGGGCGGCACCGGGCCGGCCGCAACCATCGGCAAGGGCTCCGCCGAGTTGAGCCTGCACTGGCCGACCGCGCTTCCCACACCGAAGCTCAGCGGCGCCCGCGCCACGTACCCGGAGGTTCTTCCCGGTGTCGACCTGGTGTTGACGGCCGAGGTTGAGGGCTACTCCGAGTTGTTGGTGGTCAAGAACGCCAAGGCCGCCGCCAACCCTGCCCTGGCCAACGTGCGTTTTGGCACCACCAGCAAGGGCCTGCGGCTTCGGCAGGGCCCGGCCGGCGACCTGACGGCGGTCGACAACGCGGGCGTCACGCTGTTTGGGTCCGGCGCGCCGGCGATGTGGGACTCCTCGGAGTCCACAGACCGCGCTGCCGGGCCGAACCTGGGCTCACGCCTGGCCGGCCCCGCCGCAGCGCAGGCGGCGATGCCAGTTCAGCTCACCGGCGACGAACTCGTGGTTCGTCCGGATGTCACCATGCTCCGCGACAAGGCGACGACGTACCCGGTCTACATCGACCCGGCGTTCGGCAAGTCCGCCTGGACGATGATCAACAGCGCCTACCCGAGCCAGCCCTACTGGAGCTACGACAAGCAGGACTGCCCCGACCCGTACGGATCCATCCAGTGCGCCAAGGTGGGTTACACCAACACACCGAAGAGCATGATCTACCGGTCCTTGTTCGCCTTCGGGATCGGCAGTCTCCTGCACAAGCACGTGCAGGACGCCAAGCTGTCGATGGACACCGTGTACTCCTGGACGAACACCGACTACGGCACGCAGGTGCGGGTGACCGGGGGCATCAACTCCGGCACCACCTGGTCGAACAACGCCGCCAGCTGGGGCGCGGTGGTGGCCACGGCCAACAGCCACGCACATGACCGGGTGCGCCGCCGCACCGAGTGGGGCGTCACCAAGGCGCTGCAGACGGCCTCCGGGGGGACGGCCAGCACCCTGACGCTCGGCCTTCGGGCGGTGAGCGAGTCGGACGTGAACAACTGGAAGAAGTTCGACGCCGGCACCGCCCTGCTGACCGTCATCTACAACTCGTACCCGAACGCGCCGGACTCGTTGAGTGTGGCGGGTGGTCCGTGTCTCACTGGCGCCTCTCGGCCGTACATCCGGACGATGGCCCCGGCCCTGAGGGCGCGACTCACCGACCCCGACGGTACGTCCCGGCTGCTCAAGGGCACCTTCCACTGGTGGAAGCTCACCGGCGGCACACGCAACAGCACGGACTCGGTCGCGCAGGGCTCGATCGTCGCGGGCCAGTACGCCAACGTGACAGTTCCGTCCGGACGGCTCGCCGACGGCGGCGTGTACGTCGTGCAGGCCATCGCCAACGACGGCATCGACAACGGGCAGTACTCGTCGACCTGTGAGTTCGAGGTCGATGTGACGTCGCCCGCAGCGCCCGGCGCGGTCACCTCGACCGACTACCCCAACGACGGCCAGGCCCACGGTGGTGTCGGTATGCCCGGCACCTTCACCCTGAGGCCACCGACGAGCACGCCGACCGACTTCGCCGGATACGCCTACACCCTCGACCCGGGTGTCAGCGCGGCGAGCGCCACCCAGGTGACCGCCAGCGCCGACCACACCGCGACGATCTCGATCAACCCGGTCGTCGACCAGGCGTACAACCTGCGGGTGTGGTCGCGCGACAAGGCCGGCAACTTCTCCACCGCGCCGTATGTCTACGTCTTCACCGTACGCGCGGGCTCGGGACCGGATGCGCGCTGGACCTTCGACGACCGGGCTGGCACGGACGTCTCCGAGCACGGCAACACCCTGACGGTCGTCAATGGCGGCACCTGGACTCCCGGCCGCGGGGGCTACGGCAGTGCCCTGCTGTTGCAGGCCCCTTGGGCGCATGCGGCGACCATCGGATCGGTGGCCACCCGGGACCCGCAGACGGGCGGGCCAACTACCCTGCATTCCAACCGTAGCTTCAGTGTGGCGGCCACGGTCCGGCTGGACAGCACCGCCGGCGCCGGCGAACGGGCGATCGTCGCCCAAGACGGTAACCGGACGTCACCGTTCGTGCTCAGCTACAGCATCATCGACAGGAAATGGCGTTTCGCCGTCGCAGACAGCGATGTGGACGGACCTGCGATCGCTGCGATCCTTTCCGATTCGACGGCGGCGGCCGGAGTCTGGACCAGGTTGCTTGCCACCTACGACGGCACCACCCACGCGCTCCGGCTTTATGTCGACGGTGTGCTCCAGGCAGCAACCGCGACGTCCACGACGTTCGACGCCACCGGCCCGGTGACTGTCGGGCGGGCACGGTTAGGTGGGACCCAGACCAGCTACTTCCCCGGAGCGATCGACGACGTTCGGATGTACGGCCGGGTGGTGCTCGCCACCGAGTCCGAGTTCACCCTCCTCAGGCTGCCCAACCCGCCAATCGTGACGACGCCGAACGGCACCACGGCGTACGCCGGTCAGCCCCTTCCGATGGTTCTGAGCGCCGGCGGCGACACGACGGTGACGAAGGTGCAATACCAACTCGGCGTGTCCGGCACCGTGACCACGGTGACCCTGCCGACGGCTGGCGGCCTGGCGACGGTCAATGTGACATCGACCACTGTCGACACTCTGATGCTGATCGTGCAGGGCATCGACACAGCAGGCAACAGGTCGCCGGCCGCCTCCACCCTATTGGAGTTCCGTGAGGCACCCGCGCTCAACGGCAGGGTGACCGACGCGATCACCGGAGCTGCGCTGGCCGGCATCACCGTGCGGTTGTCCCCGGGTGACCTCAGCCAGACCACGAACTCGACCGGGGACTACAGCTTCACCGGCATCGGCGCGGGCACCTATGAGGTCACCGCGACGAACGGCGGCAGCGGCTGCGCCGGACAGATCGCCACCACCGAGGTCGACGTCGACCGGATCCGCACCATCAACCTGATGCTCGCACCTGAGTCGGACCTCTACGGGTACACCTGCCGAATCGCGTCGAACACCGCTTTCGTGCCCGGCACGACAAAGCTGGGCCTCAAGGGTGACGACAAGATCAGCGCGGCAATTGCCCTGCCGTTTCCTCTGCCGTACTACGGCAAGACCTACGACACGGCCTGGGTGTCCACCAACGGCTTCGTCAGCTTCAAGAATCCGCGCGGGTCTACTTCCTTCAGGTCGGTGAGTCTGCCTGACTCCGTGAACGCACCTCCCGCATCGGTCTTCCCGTTCTGGGACGACCTCACCGTCGACTCCCAG
This sequence comes from Micromonospora sp. NPDC049230, assembly GCF_040647875.1. Classification (NCBI taxonomy): domain Bacteria; kingdom Bacillati; phylum Actinomycetota; class Actinomycetes; order Micromonosporales; family Micromonosporaceae; genus Micromonospora; species Micromonospora sp. NPDC049230. The sequence continues at coordinate 226,640 of NZ_JBEZCZ010000002.1, read as the reverse complement.
GCCACCGTCTGGACCACGACGACCGGCACCGGGGCCGAGCAGCGATTCATCGTGGAGTGGCGCAACGTACGCGCTCTCAACTCCTCTGCCCGCTTCGGCTTCGAAGTAGTGCTCTCGCCGCGCGGAGACGTGACGTTCAACTACACCGGCGCGACCGATGGCACGTCGAAGGGCGGTGCTGCCGCGGTCGGCATCACCAGCCCGGGTGGCAACTATGGTCTGCAGTACGCATTCCAGGATCCGGTGCTCGTCTCCGGCTCGACCGTGACCTTCACCTACCCCGACGAGCCGTGGCCGATCCCGTTCGGCTCGCTGTCCGGGACGGTGACGCGCGACGGCGTGCCGATGCAGGGCGCGGTCGTCCATCTGGGTCAGGAATCGGCGACGTCGGACGAGAACGGCCACTACGTCATCGACGACGTCGAGGCGGGAACGTATGGCGTCGAGACTATCCGGGGCTGTGAGGCTGCCACGGAGCCTGCCGCGTACATCGACGGAGACGCCGTCCTGGATGTCTCGCTGAGCACCTACTTCGACGGATACGGCTACTCCTGCGGGTTGGAGCAGGCGCAGTGGATCCCGGGTGTGACACCGTTGGCTGGGCGGTCGGACGACATCACTCTGCCGTTCGCCTTCCCCCTCTACGGCCAGCGGTGGACCGGAGTCCACGTCGATCCGACCAACGCGTGGATGCTCGACGCCAACCGAATACCCGCCTCGGTCGGGTTCACGTTCGGACCCGGTGGGACTGTGGCCAAGGACAGCCAGTCGAGCCTGCTGACCGCTGTCGTCGGCACGGCCCCGCACCGCCAGTTCGTTGTGGAAGCGCGCGACTACACCCTGGACGAGCGTCCGGACCTGCACCTGAGCTGGGAGATGGTGCTCGGCGAGGACGGCTCCGCATACCTGGCCTTCAAGGACCCGCCGGCGGCTGACGCCCTGCCCGATCCGACGTCGCTCACCATGCCGGCTCCGGACGGCGGGGGAATCTTCTACACCGACACCTCGGACGGATTCCCCAGCGGCCGGGCCGTCGTGATCCGTCCCCCGGCCACCGGTTCCTGACGTGCACCCCCGCCTGCGCACCCCTGATCTGTGGAGGTCACCGGTGAGATCCCGCCCGCACCGCGTTCGCGCGGCGCTCGCGATGCTGGTCACGACCGCGCTCGTCGTCACCATGCACCAGCAGCCCGCCATCGCGGCGAAGCCGAAGCCCTTCGTCCCGCCGAAGGCCGCGGCGCAGCCGAGCGTCCCGGTGCGGAAGGTGTCGGCTCTCCCGTCACCGGTGAGCCACCTGCCCCAGGCGGGGAGCCTTCCGGCACCGGTGTGGCCGTCCGCGAGTAGTGCTGACGCCTCGCTCTCGGCGCCGACCAGTTCGCCGGTCTCCTTCCGCCCACCGGCGGCGTCGGTGGCGGCCAGGTCGGGTCCACCGCCGTCCCGCATGCACCTCGACGTGCTTGACCAGTTGGCATCGGCGCGAGCGAACGTGGCCGGCCTGCTGTTCCGGGTACGACGTGGTGACGGCGCGACTGCCGCGGCTCCGGTCGGCGTCGCTGTGGACTACGGCAGATTCGCCACCGCGTACGGCGCCGACTGGTCGAGCCGGTTGCGCCTGGTGCGGCTCCCGGAATGCGCGTTGACCTCGCCGGGAAGCACGCAGTGCGCAGGCAGTGAGGTGCCGACCCGCAACGACACGGTGGCGAAGCGGGCCACTGCCGACATCGCGGTCGGGGGCGATCAGTTGCTGGCGCTCACGGCGGCGCCGTCCGGCCCGGCCGGCAGCTACGGCGCCACCAAGTTGTCGTCGTCCGGGACCTGGTCGGCGGGTGGATCGTCGGGCAACTTCTCCTGGTCGTACCCGATGCGGGTGCCGCCGGCGATGGGTGGCCCGATGCCGACTGTCGAACTGGGTTACTCGTCGCAGGCCGTCGACGGGCGAATGGCCTCCTCGAACAACCAGCCGTCCGAGGTGGGCGAGGGTTTCGAGCTTTCCACGAATGGCTTCATCGAGCGCCGCTACAAACCCTGTAGCGACGACACCACGAACGGCAACAACGCCGGTGATGCCGACAAGCACGCCGATGACCAGTGCTGGGCCACCGACAACGCGTCGTTGAGTCTGAACGGTTCGGGCGGCGACCTGATCAAGGACGCCAGCACGGCGAACCTGTGGCACCTGCGCAACGACGACGGCTCGCGGATCGAGCACCGGACCGGCGCCGACAACGGCGCGCTCAACGGTGAGTGGTGGGTCGTCACGACGGCGAACGGCACCCAGTACTGGTTCGGCCGCAACAAGCTTCCCGGCTGGACGACTGGCGCCACCACCAGCTCGACCTGGACGGTGCCGGTCTTCGGCAACCAGAGTGGCGAGCCCTGCCACCAGGACGAGTTCAAGGCGTCGTCGTGCACCCAGGCGTGGCGGTGGAACCTCGACTACGTCGTCGACCCGCACGGCAACACCATGTCGTACTGGTACAAGAGCGAGTCGAACAACTACCAGTCCACCACCACCAAGGTCCACTCGTACGTCCGTGACGGCTACCTGGACCACGTCAGCTACGGCACCCGGGTGGAGCCTGACCTGGCCACCGGCAAGGACACGATCTTCACCGGGCACGCGGCGGCGCAGGTGGCCTTCGGCTACGCGGACCGCTGCCTGAACGACTGCGGCACCCACGACGCCAAGCACTGGCCGGACACCCCGTGGGATCTGGACTGCACGAGCGGCACCGCGTGTGACGCCCGGATGCCGTCGTTCTACAGCACCCGGCGCCTCAGCACTGTCACCACCAGCACCTACGACGCGTCGAGTGGCAAGTTCCGCAACGTCGAACAGTGGGGGCTCACCCACGCGTACCCCGATCCGGAAGACGGCACCCGGGCCGGCCTCTGGCTGGAGAAGATCAGCCACACCGGCCTGGTGGGTACGACGACGACGCTCCCGGACGTGATCTTCACCGGCAAGGCCAAGGCCAACCGGGTCGACACCGTCGACAACTCGCCGCCGATGAACTGGATGCGGCTCACCGACATCAACACCGAGACCGGCGCGATCGTCCACGTCGACTACCTCGACTCCGACTGCGTCGCCCAGAAGAACGTGCCGACGTCGCCGCAGAACAACACCCTGCGGTGCTACCCCGTTCGCTGGACGCCGCCGGGCTTCAGCGAGAAGACCGACTACTTCAACCGGTACGTCGTCAACGAGGTCACCGAGACCGACAAGACGGGTCGGTCGACCCGTGTCCTGCACCACTACACCTACATTGGTGACCCGGCGTGGCACTACACCGACGACGACGGCCTGATCTCCGACGACGCCAAGACCTGGTCCCAGTGGCGGGGGTACGGCAAGGTCGGCGTCACCACCGGTGACCCGGGCGGGCAGACGTACACCGAGTCGACCTTCTTCCGTGGCATGAACGGCGACCACCTGCCGAGCGGAACCCGGTCCGTGTCGGTCACCGACTCGCAGAATGGCTCGGTGCCGGACGAGGACGCGTACGCGGGCATGACCCGTGAGACGCGCACGTTCCTCGGTCCCGGCGGCCCCGAGGTCTCCGGGGAGATTCACGACCCGTGGCAGTCGGCGCCCACCGCAAGTCGGACGATCAACGGGGTCACGGTCCACGCCCGCTTCGTCAACACCGAGGGCACCCGTTCGCGGGTCACCCTCGATCACGCGCCGTGGGTTCGCAAGACCTACAGCAGGAGCACGTTCGACGGGTACGGCATGGTCACCAAGGAGGACGACTACGGCGACGAGGCGGTGACCGGCGACGAGCAGTGCACGGCCACCACGTACGAGCCGCGGAACACGTCGGATTGGCTGGTGTCGCTGCCGCACCGTGTGCAGACGTACGCGCTGGGCTGCGCGAAGACGACTGGCACCGTTGCCGAGGCCGATGTGATCGGCGACGGGCGCACCCTCTACGACGGGCACGCCTACGGCGTCGCCCCCAGCAGAGGCGACGTCACCAAGACCGAACAGATGAGCGCGTACAACAGCGGCAGCCCGACGTACGTGCAGGTGACCCGTTCCGCCTACGACGACCTGGGCCGGGCTGTCGAGTCGTGGGACGCCCTCGACCACCACTCGGCGACCACGTACACACCCCTGCGCACCGGTCCCGTGACCCAGACCGTGGACACCAATCCCATGGACTGGCAGACCACCGCGACTGTCGAACCGGCGTGGGGGCTGGCCACCTCGACCACCGACGTCAACCTGTTGAGCACCAACCTCACCTACGACGGCCTCGGCCGGCTCAAGAAGGTGTGGCTGCCGGGGCGGAACCCCGCCTCGGACACCCCCGATGTGGCGTACGACTACCTGATCCGCACCGATGGTGTGAACGCGGTGACGACCAGCCACCTGAACCCCAAGGGTGGTGTCACCAAGTCCTACAGCCTGTACGACGGGCTGCTGCGGCCGCGACAGACGCAGACCGCGTCACCCAAGGGTGGCCGGATCCTCACCGACACCTTCTACGACGCCGCCGGTCGGCAGGTGCTGGACTACGGCGCCTACTACGACAGGACCGGGGGGCCCGGCACCGACCTGGTGCAGCCGCTGATCCGCGAGGACGTACCGAACCAGACCGCGACCAGGTACGACGGCGCTGGTCGACCCGTCACCTCCATGTTCACGCCCAAGGGGGCTGAGCGCTGGCGGACCACCACTGTCTACGGCGGCGACCACACGGACGTCGAGCCACCCACCGGCGCGACCGCGACGTCCACCTGGACCGATGCGCGCGGCCGGACGGTGCAGCTGCGCCAGTACCCGACCCGCTCGGCCACCGGCATTGACTTCGACCACACCGACTACAGCTACAACCGCCGCGGTCTGCTCGACTCGGTCACCACGCCCGACGGCAGCAGGTGGTCGTACGGCTACGACCTGCGGGGCCGGCAGACCAGCACCACCGATCCGGATGCCGGTAAGGCAACCAAGAGGTACGACGTCGCCGGACGGGTGACGGGCAGCACGGACGCCAACTCGGTCTCCCTCACGTACACCTACGACGCCCTGGACCGCAAGACGGCCCTGTACAAGGGCACCAGCCCCACCTCCAGTGGACAGCTCGCCCAGTGGGACTACGACGAGGCGACCTTTGCCGACGGAGTGACCCCGGTCAAGGGGCAACTCTTCCAATCGAGTCGAATCGACTCCAACCGCCGCTACGTCAAGGCCGTCAAGCAGTACGACAAGCGCTACCAGCCGCTGATCAGCAGCGTGACGATCCCCAACGCGGAAACCGGAATCGGCGGCACCTTCGTCTTCGGCTCGGGGTACAACCCGGACGGCAGTGTCAGCGGGCTCAGTTACCCCGCCACCGGTGATCTACAGGCGGAAAGCGTCCTGAACCACTACACCGACTTCGACCAGCCCCTCAGTCTGACCGACCTCTACGGCAACTCGTCCGAGGCGAGCATCGTCTCGGACAGCCAGTACGACGCCCTGGCCCACGCCACCCAGTACACGCTCTACACCGGCATGTTCAGCAGCACCGGCTCCCGCGCGTACCTGTCCTTCGAGACCGACCAGACCACCGGTCGGCTCAACGAGATCAAGGTGCACCGCGACGGTGTCACGCCCAACACCGTCACCGACACGCACTACACCTACGACGACGCCGGCAACGTCACCAAGATCGCTGACGCGCCCACCGGCGGCGGCTACACCGACATCCAGTGCTTCACCTACGACCGCTACCAACGGATCCAGGACGCCTGGACGCCGAATGCCGACGACTGCTCGCCCCCCACCGCCGCCGCGCTCGGCGGACCGGCGCCGTACTGGCAGAGCTACAGCTACACCCTCGGCGGTGCCCGGCAGCAGCTCACCGACCACGCCACACCGAACGGCGACGTCAAGACCGACTACCAGTTCAGCGACAGCGCCCCCGCCGATCCGAGTGCCGGGCAACCCCACGCACTGCGTGGCACCACCACTACCGACAACAGCGGCACGCGGAGCGCGGCGTACACCTACGACAAAGCCGGCAACACCAAGACCCGCCCCGGACCGAACGGAACCCAGACCCTGATCTGGGACGCCGAGGGTCACCTCCAAAGCTCCACCGACACCGCCGGCACGGTCAGCTACCTGTACGACGCCGACGGCAACCGCCTGATCAGTCGAGACACCACCGGCCGGACTCTCTACCTGCCGAACGAGGAACTTCGATACACCAACAGCACCGCGACGGCGGCGTGCACCCGCTACTACCCGTTCGGCGGGGGAACTGTCGCCCAGCGCACCGCGAAGGGCCTGACCTGGCTGGCGAGCGACCACCAGGGCACCCAGGATGTCACGCTGGACGAGAAGACCCAGGCGGTCACGATCCGCAGGCAGACCCCGTTCGGCACGGCCCGCGGCCAGGCGACTCCCTGGGTCAACACCAAGGGTTTCGTCGGCGGCACCGCGGATCCGACCGGTCTGACGCACCTGGGCGCCCGTGAGTACGACCCGTCCCTGGGCCGGTTCATCTCGGTCGACCCGATGCTCAACACCAGCGACCCGCAGTCGATGGAGGGCTACGCGTACGCGGACAACAGCCCGGTGGTGCACGCGGACCCATCCGGCCTGATGATCGTCTCGGACGGCGGAGGATTCGCCACCGGCACCCCGGCCGCCACCGCACCCGACCCAGCCCAGACGAAACCGTCGCCCACGAAGCCGCCCAAGCCCAAGAAGTGCGGCTGGGGTTGCAAGTTCAAGAAGCCGTTCACCGCAACCGCCAACTGGGTCGACGACCACAAGGCGACCATCGCCGGAGTCGCCGTGGGCGTGGCCGTCGGTGTCGGCTGCGGCTTTGCCATCGGCTGGACCGGTGCCGGAGCGGTCGCCTGCGGTGCCCTCGCTGGCGCCGCCGGCAACATGGTCACGTACGCCATCGAGACCAAGGTCGAACACAAGGGCAACTTCAGCCTCGGCGGCATGCTCATCCAGGGCGCGGTGGGTGCCGTCGTCGGCGGCGTCATGGGCGGCCTCGGTTCGGTAGCCGGCCAGGCCCTCAAGGCCGGAGTGTCGTCACTGCTGTCCGGAGCCGGCGCGCGGGCCTCAGCAGCGGCCGGTGGCGCGGCGGCGAAGAAGGAGGCCGGCGCGATAGTCACTGGCCTGACCCGCAACGCCTTCAAGGGCTCGGCGAGTAAGGCGTCGGAAGGTGCCGCGGGAGGTGCCGCGGGCAGGATGCCACAGTGCCACAGCTTCGACCCGGCCACTCCGGTCCTGATGGCGGACGGCAGCACCAAGGCCATCAAGGACGTACGCGTCGGCGACAAGGTGGCCGCAACTGACCCGACGACGGGCCATAAATCCGGGAAGCAGGTTGTCGAGCTTCACCGGAACGCCGACCGTGATCTCGCCGACGTGACGGTCAAGAACGCCAAAACCGGTTCTACAACGGTCCTGCACACCACCTGGCATCACCCCTTCTGGGCCGCGAACAAACAGGCGTGGGTCGAGGCTGCCGACCTGGTGAGCGGCGACCAAGTGCAGGACAGCGCTGGGCGGGCCAGCCAGATCATCGTCAGCGTCAAGACCTGGACCGGCCTGCACTGGATGCGCGACCTGACCGTCGCCGACATCCACACGTACTATGTGCTCGCCGGCAACGTGCCGGTGTTGGTACACAACTGCGGTGGGACCGTATGGGACGACATCAAGGGCACCCAGCCAGAGGTTCCCGGCACCGGTGGAATGCCGAAGTCCTTTGAGTTGGCTGCCGGTGATACCAAGGTTTGGGTGCACGGAAACGCAAGCAAGCACATCGCCGAATACGCTGAGAACATGACCAGCAGAGGTGCGAGCCCAGAAATGGTTGGACTGGGCACCCAGCAAAACCTTCGTAGCCTTCAGTCGGCTGTGGGTGAAGCTGGCCGCGGCGGCCTCACCTATGACAAGCTCCTAGACGTCGGCGGGTGGGAACTGAAGTTCGGCGCTCCTCGTCAGGCAGGCATGTTGCCGGCTCTTGTTCACGCGCGAATGGTGGGATGACGAATGATTAAGGTTGTGGGCCACTCGCCGTGTGCCGCAGCACAAATTCAGGCGGACCCCTGGATTCCGCTAATGGTGAACTGGCAGCTCGAAGGGCGTTCGGGGCTCTTGAATCTCTACATTCAAGGGACCAGTGGTGGGTACGTGGAAATGAGGGTAGACGAACGTTCGGGAGCCCTTGTGGAGCTTGTTGTAATTGAGGCTCCGCCAGAAGGTGCGCAACCTTGCTCAGTGCCCGAAGATTCGAAGAATCTTGGGACCGTGGTCCTTGGCCGAGAGATGTGGGAATGGCGCGTTACTCCGGACTGTGTAGAGCCGGCCAAGCGTGACGTGTCCATTCCTCAGCACCTTGCGTGGTCGACTCGGGGCGACAACGTCTTCCTGCAATTTGGTGACTCGCAGGCGTCTTGGTTTGTGGGTCTGGGTGACACCAGATTCGCGATCTCGGAATCCGGGGAACTCGTTTGCATGGCAGTTCGGAGGCCGGAGGTAGAGCTTCCGCCCGACTATCCGGGCTGATTCGCACGGGGAATCTGGACGAGATCAGCAGTGCGCAGAGTGACTGTGGTGCGTACAGGTCTGTCGTTGCGCGCATGGGTTGCCGTGAGGATTGCCGTCAAGCGGCGAGCACCAGCCAAATCAATCGATGGACTACCTTCGGTGGTGCCCGGCGGCGGCGGTCTGCTCGGTGGCGTGCCGCGTAGCGGTGCGGCGTCGATCCCCGGATCCTGCCCTTGGCCGTCGACCAGCACGACGGTCACCACTGGCTGCTGATCCGCCGCAACCGCACCACCGGTGAACTGGCGTTCTACCGCTGCTGGTCACCCGCCATCGTCCCGCTGGACCACCCTCGTCATCGCCACTCACGCGTTCCTCGCCGCAGCCGCAGCCGCAGCGGCCAGCACCACCAGCCCTGACAGCCTGATCCCGATCACCGTCAACGAACTCCGACGGCTGTTCCACGCCCTGACTCCGCCTTGACTGACCTTGGTCCTTGAGGACTATCCAGAGGCGGGCCGTAGCAATCAAGGAATTCCGCAGGCTGGGTAATGCCGACGCCGCCGAGCGCGATCAGTTGCTTCACTGGGTCCTCTGGGATGCGGCTAGAGTCCCGCTGAATGAGCGGGCGCCCGAAACGGCGGGTTGAGTGGAGGACGGTGGATGGGTTCGTCGAACCTGGCCGCGCAGGGAGATCGCCGCGTCCGCCTGCGGAGTGCCGGCCGGGCCTCTGCTTGACGTCGCCGAGGGGTTGCCGGCAGGTCGAGGCCGCTTTTAAGTGCTGGCGAAACACTCTAAGCCTGTGCACATGACCGCCCCGGCTCCGCCGCACTGCGTCGGCGGCACGGGGCAGCCCGCTGGTTCACCGGTTGATCTTCTCCGGCATTCTCCGGTCGCCCGGCCCAGGTCAAGGGTGACGCCGAGCCGGCGGGTGGGTCGCCTCGCTGTGCCTTGACGGAGCCCTGAACCTCCTACCGACTCGTGTGGGGCGCTGGCCGCGCTCAGGCACTGCGGACAATGACCGAGGGCGCGTCGACCAGATGGTCGACGCGCCCTCAGTTGTTGTCAGAGCGGGTTGTCTCAGGCGGTGAAGCGGACCCGACGACGACGCGCCATCACGAACAGACCAGCACCAGCGGCGAGCAGCACCACGGCGCCAGCGATGATCCCGCCGGTCGCGGCACCGGTCAGCGGCAGCGCCGGCTCGTCCTTGTCGCCGCCACCCTGGCCGCAGTTCGCCGGCTGGGTGTACGGGACGGTCTCCGACTCGTCGACCACGTCGTACTTGACCGTGACCTTGAGGCCCGGGTACGCGTCGAAGCTGACAGACGTGGTCTTACCCGGCTCGGACGCCAGCGTCTTGGTGACGCCCTTCTCGGTGGTCATCGTCGCCGAGAAGGCGATGCCCTTGGCCGGGTTCTTGACCGTGAAGGTCATGTTGTCGCAGGTCTGGTCGACCTCGAACGCGGGCTCTTCCCCCTCAAGCGGGGCCGACGGGGTGGCCGACGGGGTGGCCGACGGCGTCACGGTCGGGCTGGAGGCCGGCGACGGGGTGACCACTGGGGACTTGGTCGGCGTCGGCGAGGTGCTCGGCGACGGGGTGGGCGACCCGGTGGGCGTCGGGGTGGGCGACGGTGACTGCGTCGGGCTGCAGTTCTTGCCGGGTCGAGCGGTGACCGTGCGCTCCCCGTCGTGGCTCGTGCCGTTGCGGTCCCAGTGCGCAGCCACGGTGAGCTCGATCTTGGGGATCTTGCCCTTGAAGGTGTGGGTCTGGGTGCCGGTCAGCGGGCCCTCGCTCTGCTGCTCAAGCTTCGCTCCCAGCGCCAGGCTGCCGGTGATGTCACCCGGCATCGTGGACTTGAGCTTGGTGATGAAACCGTAAATGTCGGTTTCGGTGCTGATCACGGACCACTTGACGGTCACCGTGCCATCCTTGGCGGCGCAGTAGCTGCCAGAGGGCTCGGGGTGGTGCGCGGATGCCGGGCCGGCGAACGTCGCTGCGCCGGTGAGGCCGATCAGCGCGCCTGCGGCGATGGCCGCGATGCGCCGCAGCGGAGACTTGGGGAGGTTCAACGCCTGCTCCTGGTGAGGGGGTACGGATCGCGTGCGGTGAGGTCGGGAGGCGGGACGACCGGGTAGGTCGTCTGCTCACCGGGACGTCGCGACGCGGGGGTGTTCCCGCGCGAAGCGGGGACAGAGGGTGACTGTACTGACGAGTCATGAATGAGGGGAGTTCTCATCATTGCCATCGGGCAATGTAGTTGATTCGTGATCTTTGATGAACAGAAGGTGGTCAACTGATCACTGAGGACGTGCGGCGTCGACGGTCGGTAGCCGGCTCCGCAGTGGACCGGGCGGCGGCGACAGAGGTCACGGGCGTTTCAGACGCGGCTGACGCCGTCAAGACCCAGCGGAGATGTCGTTCGGCGACACGGCGATACGGCGGTGCTGGTCGTGGTCGCCGCAGGCTCGCGTAGCGTCGCGGGCATGAGTAGGAGGAGACGGTGACCCGGATCGTGGCCGGGACGCTCGGCGGGCGGCGGATCGCCGCGCCCCCCGGCGCCGGCACCCGCCCCACCTCCGACCGGGTCCGGGAGGCGCTGTTCAGTGCCGTCCAGGCCGAGGTCGACCTCGACGGCACCCGCTTCGCCGACCTGTACGCGGGCTCCGGTGCGGTCGGGCTGGAGGCGCTCTCCCGGGGCGCCCGGCACGTCCTGCTTGTGGAGTCCGATCCCCGGGCGGCCCGGGTGATCCGGGAGAACGTGGCGACCCTTGGGGTCGGCCCGGCCGTCCGCCTGGTCGCCGGGAAGGTCGCGACAGTGCTGGCCGCCGGGCCGGAGGGCGGGCCGTACGACGTGGTCTTCGCCGACCCGCCGTACGCGGTACCGGACGCGGAGGTTGTCGCGCTGCTGACGACGCTCGTCGATGGTGGCTGGCTGGTGCCCGACGCGCTTGTGGTGGTGGAGCGGTCCAGCCGTACCAGGCAGTTCGACTGGGTGGAGGGGATCACCCCGGAGCGCAGTCGCCGGTACGGCGAGACCACCCTTTGGTACGGTCGCCGATCATGAGACGTGCGGTGTGCCCTGGTTCGTTCGACCCGGTCACCAACGGACACCTCGACATCATCGGGCGGGCCAGTCGGCTGTTCGACGAGGTGGTGGTTGGCGTCCTGGTGAACCAGTCCAAGAGTGGCCTGTTCACCGTCGAGGAGCGGATCGACATGCTCCGCGAGGTGACCTCGTCGTACGGAAACGTGCGGGTCGAGTCGTTCCGCGGGTTGCTTGTCGACTTCTGCCGGGCCCAGCAGGCCAGTGTGCTGATCAAGGGCCTGCGGGCGGTCAGCGACTTCGACTACGAGTTGCAGATGGCCCAGATGAACATCGGGCTGGCCGGCGTCGAGACGCTCTTCATGCCGACCAACCCGCTCTACTCGTTCCTCTCCTCAAGCCTGGTCAAGGACGTGGCGAAGTGGGGCGGCGACATCTCGGCCCACGTGCCCGACCTGGTCCGCGAAGCCCTCCAGACCCGCCTGAATCCCCGCCCCCGCCCCTAACCCACCCCACCCTGCCCCGGCGATCTTGCAGTTTCGGTCGCCGGTTCGTGGTTTTTGCGGCAATTGTCGCGGCGGAAAGTGCAAGATCGCGCGGCTGGGCGAGGTGGGCCGGGGTGGGGAGGGCGGGGTGGGTAGGGGTGGGCTGCGGCGGGGAGGCGGAGTGGTGGGCGGCGGGGCGGCGCGTGGGTGACGATGTCGCGACGCGCCGGATTGGGGTGGATGGGGCTTGTGTGGGTCGAGCACGACATGATTGGTGACGCGGGGAACGGCCGTAGCCCGCATCATGGAGGTCGGCCGAGGAACGACAGGAGTGAGGTACCGGTGGACCCGCTCGATCGCATCGACGAACTGATCGCCATGGTGGAGCAGGCCCGCTCCGTCCCGATGTCGCGCAACAACTGCATGGTCGACCGGGGTGAGATGATCGCTGCCCTCGACGAGATGCGCGCCGATCTCCCCGCCGACCTGCGTCGCGCCGCCGCGCTCCTGGAGGAGCGCGACAAGATCATGGAAGCCGGCAAGCGCGAGGCGGACCGGATCATCAGCGAGGGTGAGGCAGAACACGCCCGCCTGGTCTCGGTGAACGAGATCACCGTGTCGGCCGAGCACGAGGGCGCCCGGATCATCGCCGAGGCCCGTGCCGAGGCGCAGCGCCTGCGTGAGGAGGTCGACGACTACGTCGACACCGCCCTGGCCAACTTCGAGCAGTTCCTCACCCGGGCGCTGGCCTCGATAGAGCGGGGCCGGGACAAGATGCACGCACTGCGGGAGATCGGCACCTTCGGTGGGGATGAGGCGGAACGCCCGCTACCCTTCTGAGCGGCACCTCACCAGCCGACATTCTCACCCGGGTGTCGCCCCCGGTTCGACGGTCCGGCGGTCGCCCAGGTAACCTTTTTTGTCGGCCTCTCACCGGCCGGAGTCTGACTATGCCCAAGCACTCGCCATCGACACTCAACCCCAGGTCGCCGCTGGTCCTCGACACGAGGGACCTGCCGCGCCGCCCTGGCGCGTTGCGTGAGGTCCAGCGGGTCGTGCCGGCACCGGCAGACCTCGGTGTGGAGTTGATCGGCGTGCCGGAGGGCGCTGACCTCGACCTTGATCTGAGGTTGCAGTCGGTGTCCGAGGGCGTGCTCGTCTCCGGGACCATCACCGGTCCCGTCCGGGGCGAGTGCGGCCGTTGCCTGCGCGAGATCAACGACTCGATGGGCGTGACGATCCAGGAGCTGTACGCGTACGAGGACAGCACCACGGACGCCACGACCGACGAGGACGAGGTGGGCCGGATGCAGGGCGATCTGATCGACCTGGAGCCGGCGCTGCGGGACGCGTTGGTGCTCACGCTGCCGACCAACCCGCTCTGCCGGGAGGACTGCCCAGGGTTGTGCCCCGAATGCGGGGCGCACTGGGACGATCTGCCGGCCGACCACAGTCACCAGCAGATCGACCCGCGTTGGGCGGGCCTGTCGCAACTGACCGTTACAGAGGAGTAAGAACCGTGGCCGTCCCGAAGCGCAAGATGTCGCGCAGCAACACCCGGTCCCGCCGGGCGAACTGGAAGGCGACGGTGGTCGCGACCATCGCGTGCCCGCAGTGCAAGTCCCCGAAGCTGCCGCACGCCGCCTGCTCCGTCTGCGGCACCTACAACGGCCGCCAGGTTCTCGAGGTCTGACCTGGACGCCGAGTGACGCCCCCGACCCCAGGTCGGGCGGCGCGCGCACCCTGGCATTCGCCCGGTGCCCCGGCTTCCTCCGACACCGGCCGGCTCACTCCGGCCGGTGTCCCGATGGAGCCGGGCACCGCGCGGATCGCCGTTGACCTCCTCGGCGGGGACGACGCTCCCGCCGTCGTGGTTGACGGCGCTCTGCGGGCCATGCGCGCCGATCCTGACCTGCACCTGCTTCTCGTCGGCCCGGCCGAGGTCGCCGACGAGCTGATCGCTGCCCTCGATCCGCCGCAACGCGCGCGGATCACTGTGCGGCCGGTCCGCGATGTCGTCGGCATGGCCGACCATCCCAGTGCCGCCCGCGCGGAGAGCACGGTCCGGGCAGCGGTGACCGCCATTCGCGACGGGACCGCCGACGCCCTGGTCTCCGCCGGTGCCACCGGCGCCACAGTCACCGCGGCCGTGCTCGGCCTCGGCCGTTGGCCGGAGATCCGCCAACCCGCACTCGCCGCCACCCTGCCCACCGTTGCCGGGCCGGTCGTCCTCCTCGACGTCGGCGGCTCGCTGGAGCCCCGCCCGGCCACCCTCGCCCGGCACGCCGTGCTCGGCGCCGCGTACGCCGCGGTCGCCCACTCGATCGCCGCGCCCCGGGTCGGACTGCTCTCGGTCGGCACCGAGGCCGGCAAGGGCGACCGGGTCCGCCGGGCCACCGACCCGTTGCTCGCCGTCGAGCCACTGCCCGGTGGGGCGCGCTACGTCGGCCTGGTCGAGGGGTACGACGTGACCCTCGGTTCGCGCGTCGATGTGGTCGTCACCGACGGCTTCACCGGTAACGTGCTGCTCAAGGCCATCGAGGGCGCGTACGCGATGGCCGGTGGGCCACCCGCGGAGGGCGGCGCGCCCCGCGCGGCCGCACTGCTGGGCGTCGCGGGGACGGTGGTCGTCTGCCACGGTTCCGCTCGCGCCGACGACGTCGCCTCGGGCATAGCTCTCGCCGCCCACCTGTGGCGGCGGCGCGCCACCGATCTGGTCTCGGCGTTGCTCGACGGCAACGCCGCGATGGACCGCACCGACCGCTCCACCGACACCGAGGTACGCACATCATGAGCAACGACAAGCGGCGGCGGGCGTCCGTCGGTCATCTGGAAGCCGCGTTCGGCGTGAGCCTGGAGCCGGAGTTGCTCCAGCGTGCGTTGACCCACCGCTCGTACGCGTACGAGAACGGGGGGCTGCCCACCAACGAGCGGCTGGAGTTCCTCGGTGACTCGGTGCTCGGCGTGGTGATCACCACCGCGCTCTTCCACAACCATCCGGACCTGCCCGAGGGGCAGTTGGCCAAGCTGCGGGCCAGCGTGGTCAACATGCGGGCGCTCGCCGACGTGGCCCGTGGCCTGGGCCCGGACGGCCTCGGCGCGTACCTGCTGCTCGGTAAGGGCGAGGAGACCACAGGTGGCCGAGACAAGGCGAGCATCCTCGCCGACACGCTCGAAGCGCTGCTCGGCGCGATCTACCTCCAGTACGGGCTGGACACCGCCGCGATCGTCATCCACCGACTCTTCGATCCGTTGATGGCCGAGTCGGCCGGTCGGGGCGCCGCACTGGACTGGAAGACCAGCCTGCAGGAGCTGACGGCGGCGCTCGGGCTCGGTGTCCCGGAATATCGGATCGAGGGCACCGGCCCCGATCACCTCAAGACGTTCACCGCCTGGGTGGTGGTGGCCGGCAACCGGTACGGCGGCGCCGAGGGGCGCAGCAAGAAGGAGGCCGAGCAGCGGGCCGCCGAGGCCGCCTGGCGGACGCTCGCCGAGCAGAACGGCCAGGCCGGCGCCGACGGGCAGAACGGCCGGGCCAGCGCCGACGGCGTAGCCAGCGTTGACGGCCGGGCCAGCGCCGACGGCCGAGCCAGCGCTGACGGGCAGGCCGACGACGACGGCCGGGGGCAGTTCATCGACCCGGACGGCTCGACCGACCGGGACGAGCCGTTCGGACCGCTGGAACGCGCCGGGCGGGCGGCCCAGGCCGAACAGGCCGACCACCTGGCGCAGGCACTGCCGGCCGGGGGTGCCGACGGCCACGAGACGGGGTCACGACGTGCCTGAGCTGCCCGAGGTGGAGACCGTCCGGCAGGGGTTGGCCCAGTGGGTCATCGGCCGTCGGATCGCCTCCGTCGAGGTCCGCCACCCGCGCGCCGTACGCCGGCACGTCCCGGGTGGTGTGCACTTCGCCGACGTACTCGCCGGACGGACCGTGCTGGACGCGCGCCGTCGCGGCAAGTACCTGTGGCTGCCGCTGGACAGCGGCGACGCGATCATCGGGCACCTCGGGATGTCCGGTCAGCTGCTGCTCCAGCCGTCCGGCACCGCGGACGAGTCCCACCTGCGGGTCCGGTTCCGGTTCGCCGACGACGGCCCGGAGCTGCGCTTCGTCGACCAGCGCACGTTCGGCGGGCTCGCGGTGAGCGAGGGCGGCGCCGAACTGCCCGACGAGATCGCCCACATCGCCCGCGACCCGATGGACCCGGAGTTCTCCGACGCGGGGTTCGTCGCCGCGCTGCGCCGCCGGCACACCGAGGTGAAGCGGGCACTGCTCGACCAGACCCTGATCTCCGGAGTGGGCAACATCTACGCCGACGAGGCGCTGTGGCGCGCCGGGCTGCACGGCGGCCGACCCACCGACGCGCTGACCGGCCCGGCCGCGCAGCGCCTGCTCGGCCACGTCCGCGACGTGCTCGCCGAGGCGATCCGGCAGGGCGGCACCAGCTTCGACGCCCTCTACGTCAACGTCAACGGCGAGAGCGGCTACTTCGACCGGGCGCTGAACGCCTACGGTCGCGAGGGCGAGCCCTGCCGGCGGTGTGGAACGCCGATCCGCCGCGAGGCGTTCATGAACCGATCCTCGTACAGCTGCCCGCGCTGTCAGCCACGGCCCCGGGGTTCCCTTCGGGGATGACCCGGAGGCGAGTCCGGGTCGGCACCGGCGGGTCGCGGCCTGACGCTCCGGGCCCCACCCTGGCGTACGCCCGAATCGCGGGTTGATGCCCGGCCGGCGGGCCCGGCGCCCCCGGTGTGCCGGTTCCGGGGCGAGCCGGGGCCGTTCCCCGATGTGACCGCTTCGTCACGCACCTAACGTCAGCACAGTTGACAGGGGGTTGACGTGACAGGGGGACCCGAGATGGGGAGAAGACCGGTGACGGTGCGGCTGGCGCGGTGGAGCGCCGAGCACCCGTGGCGGGCGATCGCACTGTGGGTCGTGTTCGTGGCGGTGTGCTTCGTCGGTGGCAGCGCCGCCGGCCTCAACGAGGCCACAAGCGCCGACGAGGGGATCGGCGAGGTGGGGCGGGCCGGCCTGATCGTGGACGCCGGAAACTTCGACGACCCGGCAGTGGACAACGTGCTCGTCACCGCGCGGGGCGGCGCGCTGGACCAGGCGGCGGCGAAGGCGGCGGCCGACGACGCGGCGGCCCGGCTGCGCACTGTCACCGGGGTCGCCGAGGTGGGTCAGCCGGTCACCGCCCGGGACGGCTCGGCACTGCTGCTGCCGATCACCATGTCCGGTGACCCGGGGACCGCTTCGGATCGGGTCCAGCCGCTGCGCGACGCCACCGCCGCGGTGCAGGCCGCGCACCCACAGGTGCGGGTCGAGCAGGTCGGCGGGCCGTCGATCGAGCAGGCGCTCGACGACACCCTGGGCAAGGACTTCAAGCGCGCCGAACTGCTCAGCCTGCCTGTCACCCTGGCCATCCTGATCATCGCGTTCGGCGCGTTGATCGCGGCCAGCGTCCCGGTGCTGCTGGCGCTCTCCTCGGTCGCCGCCGCGATGGGCCTGTCCACGCTGGCCTCGCACCTGGTGCCGGCCACCGACACCACGGCACCGGTGATCCTGCTGATCGGCATGGCGGTGGGGGTCGACTACTCGCTGTTCTACATCCGCCGGGAGCGGGAGGAACGGGCCAAGGGCCGCTCCGGCCTGGACGCTGTGGAGATCGCCGCGGAGACCTCCGGGCACGCCGTGGTGGTCTCCGGCATTGCCGTGATCATCGCGATGGCCGGGCTGCTGCTCGCCGGTGACGTCGTCTTCTCGTCCCTGGCGATCGGCTCGATCCTGGTGGTCGCCGTCGCCGTGACCGGTTCGCTGACCGTGCTGCCCGCACTGCTGGCCAGGCTCGGCCGCTGGGTCGACAGGCCCCGGGTGCCGCTGCTCTGGCGACTGACCGCCCCGCGCACCGACCGGCACGGCGAGCCCCGCCCGCCCCGGCTCTGGCCGGCGGTGCTCCGGCCGGCGCTGCGCGCTCCGGTGGTGACGCTCGTCATCTCGGTCGGCCTGCTGCTCGCACTGGCCGCGCCGGCGCTCGGCATGAAGCTGAAGTTCCCCGGCTCGGAGGACCTGCCGCGCACCACCCCGGCCATGCAGGCGTACGACCGGCTCACCGCCGCGTTCCCCAGCAACGGCACCAACCACGTGGTGGCCGTCCGGGCACCGGCAGAGCAGGCCGACCGGGTCCGCGCCGCGCTCACCGACCTGGCCACCAGGGCCGCCGGAGATCCGCTGTTCGCCCCGGCCGAGGCGGACGGACCGAAGATCGAGGTATCGGCCGACCGGCGGGTGTCGGTGCTCGACGTCGCCACCCCGTACACCAGTCGGGACGACCGGTCGGTGCAGTCGTTGGAGAAGCTGCGCGGGGACCTGGTCCCAGCCGAGCTGCGGGACATCCCCGGCATCGAGTACGCGGTCGGCGGCGGCGTGGCCGAGAATGTGGACTACGCGGCCCACGTCCGGGAGAAGTTGCCGCTGGTGATGGGCTTCGTGCTGGTGCTCACCTTCCTGGTCATGGTGCTGACCTTCCGGTCGGTGGTGGTCGCGGCCAGCTCGATCGTGTTGAACCTGCTCTCCGCCGGTGCCGCGTACGGGCTGCTGGTGCTCATCTTCCAGGGCGAGTGGGCCGAGGGACTGCTCGGCTTCACCTCGATGGGCGCGATCGTGTCCTGGCTGCCGCTGTTCCTCTTCGTGGTGCTCTTCGGCCTCTCGATGGACTACCACGTGTTCGTGGTCAGTCGGATCCGCGAGGGAGTCCGGGCCGGCATGCCCAACCGGGACGCCGTGTCGTACGGGATCACCTCGTCGGCCGGGGTGGTGACCAGCGCCGCGATCGTGATGGTCGGCGTGTTCTCGATCTTCGCCACGTTGAGCACCATCGACATGAAACAGCTCGGCATCGGCCTGGCGGCGGCGATTCTGTTGGACGCCACGATCATCCGGGGAGTGGTGCTGCCAGCGTTGATGACCATGCTCGGCGATGCCAACTGGTGGGCCCCGCGTTTCCTGCGCCCACGCGCCACGCCCGCGCCGGCCGACCCGCCGGCGGCCACCCCGGAACTGGTGCCGGTCCCCTAACCGCCCTCGCTCGGCCTGCCCTCGCCTGCCCTCGCCCGCCCGCCCTCGCCCGGCCTGCCCTTGCCGCTTGATCGACTCGGCTTCATGAATGTCGCGGTATCCCGGGTCGTTCGATACCGCAACATTCTGAAAGTCGAGTCGATCAAGCGGCGAGGGCGGGCCGGAAGCGGCGGTGCCGGGTGCGGCGGGCGGGAAGCGTCGGGGCGGGGTGCGGCGGGCCGGGAGTGGCGGGGCGCGAGCGGTGAGGCGAGGCGAGGGGCAGGGGCCAGGACGGCTGGGCGGGGCGTGGCCCAGGACACGACCGTGGCTCGGCCACGGCCCGGTCAGGGGAGTGGGCAGGCTTCTCGCCACGCGTCCAGGTCGCGGTCCTTGCGGATCGACGCGAAGCCGTAGCCGACGGTGGTGACACAGAAGTCGTCGGTCGAGGCGGCGTACTCCACGTGGAAGACCGGCTTGCCCGCCTCGGCGAACGGCAGCAGTTTGGCGCACTGGCCCAGCCGGACACACTCCTCGTTGACCGCGAAGTCGAAGTCCGGGGCCAGTGCGGCGAGCTGCGCCACGTCGTTGACCAGCCCGGGGGAGAGGCTCAGCGAGCGGGCCAGCTCGGCGAGTCGACGGTTGAACAGCAGTTGGTCGTCGAAGTCGAGTGGAAAGCCGGTGCGGGACGCGTACCCGTCGGCGTCGGCGAGCGCCACCGCCCCGAAGCCCTTGCCCCGGCACAGTCGGAACCGGTCGGCCAGTATCGGCTTCAGCGCGTCCCAGCTTCGGACGTCCAGCCACCGGCTGTCGGGTCGGCGGGCGGGCGCGCCCCGCACGGCGTCCGGGAACCGGCTGGCATCCGGGTCGGCGGAGCGGACCGAGCCGACCTGCACCTGGCAGATCAGCCGGCGGTCCCGGTCACGCAGCTCGGCGGTCTGCGCGGCGGTGGTGTCCACCGGATCGAGCAGGAAGACGTCCGCTTCCACCGCCGGGTCGAGCGGGCCGCTGAGCTGCCACTGCCACTGCCACTGGCGGGACTGCTCGACCGGCCACCGGGTGGGCGCGCCGGGTGGGGTCAGCTCGGTTCGGCATCCGTACGCCGGCATCACCAGGACCAGCGCGACACCGGCCGACAGGACGCGGCGCAGTGGGCGTACGGCGACGCGTCGCCGCGGCCGGATCCGCATCGGCAGCTCCCGGGTCCCGGACGGCCCCGTCGCCGCCCTCCCGGTACGCCGCACCATGCTCTGGCCCGGCGTACCTCACCGGGTCAAACGAGCGCGGGGGCGCGCACGACGCGCGGTCAGCGCGGCGCCGCGAAGACCTGCGTCCAGTACGGCCCGTTGCTGCTGGCGATGCCGACGCCGATCTCGGTGAACGCGCAGTTCAGGATGTTGGCCCGGTGGCCGGAGCTGTTCATCCAGGCGTCCATCACCGCGGCCGGGGTCTGCTGGTTCCAGGCCACGTTCTCGCCGTACGTGCGCCAGGCGTAGCCGACCCGGTCCAGCCGGGCGCCGGCGTTGCTGCCGTCGCTGCCGGTGTGCGACATGTTCTTGTGGTCGGCCTGGTCCTGGCTGTGCTTCTGCGCGGCGGTCATCAGCTTGTCGTCGATGCTCAGCGCCGCGCAGCCGGCCTTGGCCCGTTCGGCGTTGACCAGGTCCACCACCTCGCGGGCCTGGGCGCTGACCGTGCCGCTGGAGCCGCTCGAACCGTTGGAGCCGTTGCTCGTGCTCGGCGCGCTGGTGCGCGGTGCGCCGCGCCGCGACGCGGCGGTGGTACGCGACGACTCCGGGGTGGGCTTGACGGTCTTGCTCGGTGACGGGCTCGGCCGGGTCGGGCTGGGCGTGCTGCTCGGGGACGGCGCGGCGAGGGTGTCGAGGGTCGACTGCTCGGTCGGCGCCGCCGACGTGGCGAACGTGTCGTCGACGGCCGTCGGCCGGCTGGCCCCGTCGTCATCGCCGGGCAGTCCGAGCGCACCGACGCCGAAACTCACCACGAGGGTGGCCGCCGCGGCTGCGCCACCGATCATCAGCGGCCGTCGCCAGCGGCGGGGGGAGCGGTGCCGCCCTTCGCCGGGCCGACCGACACCGTCGGGCCGGTCACCGCTCGTCTCCGGGTCGGCGTCGGTGTGCCAGCCGCCGGCGGCCGGTGCGGCGGGGCTGCTGGCGTGCCAGCTACCGGTGGCCGACGAGGCGGGGTCGCCAGCCTGCCAGCTACCGGTGGCCGGCGCGGCGGGGCTGCCGCCGTGCCAGTCCTCGGTCGGCTCCTGCTCCCGGCGGTGGGCCGGCCAGGCGGCGGTGTGACCGTCGGCCGAGGCCGGGCGGGTCTGCGGGTCCGACTGCCAGCCGGTGGGCGGCTGCTCCCGGTGCCACTCGTCGTCGGACTGGTCGGGTTCGTCACCGAACAGGTAGGCCGAGCGGGGCTCCGGGCGGTCGTGCAGCCAGGCCGGCTCGTCGGTCGGCCGCTCGGCACGCCGGGGGGCGCCGTTCGGGTCCATCGGGTCGGTCCAGCCGTACACGCCTATGCCTCCACGGGTCGGTTGCGGGCCGGGGTGACGCTACGGCGCGGCCGCGACCTGCGGCAACGTGGCTAAGGAAGAGTTAAGGGGAACTCGGACGTCAGGGTGCGGAATTCCGTGGATCCGGGCGTACAGTAAAGGGGTCCGGACAGAGAGTGTCCGTGCCATTGCGGCAGCCCCCCGACAAGTGGACAGGTCGACGTAGAGATGATCTACGGCCTGCGAGAACTTGACGAAGGAGGGGTTTGCGGCTCAATATATAGGTGTCGCCAGTCGCGCCCGGTCATGCCCAGATACAGCCTGGAATGACAGCCGCGTGCAAAATGGGCGCGCGTTGGCCGGCCTTTCCGGCAGCGCATATCAAGGAGTCAGCATGGCGAAGGCCCTCTACGGCCACGTAAGTGCAGCGCCCGACCGGCGTCTGCTCGACGAGGTCACCAGGTTGCGTGCCAGGGTTCAGGCACTGGAGTTCGAGATCACGCGTCTGCGTGCCGACAATGATCGGCTCGCGGCGGCTGCGGCGGAGGCGGACGATCTGCTCCGTCTGGCCGAGCCGGCGCTGACCTGATCTTCGTGTCTAAAAACTGAATCGCACTCTCGCAAAATGCGCGCCGACACCTGTGTGCCGGCGCGCAACACTGTCCGGCTCCTTTCGGTGCCGACGATTTGTGATCTTGTGGTCGGTCGCGCCCTTGCCGTGCCCTCGGTATCCGAATAGCGCGCCGATCGAAAAGCCGATCATGAACGGTCCTCGTCCCTGTCGTGACCGCCAGAACAACAGCGCGCTCGCGTCTCAGGCGGCCCCGGGGCGGGTCGCGTGCCGACCCGGTCCCACCACCGGGTTAGTCTGCGAGTTCACCCAGGTCCCCACAGCCGGCGACGGTACGGCGGCCACCGGACGAGGATCGAGAAGGTGTATCTCAAGAGCCTGACGGTGAAGGGGTTCAAATCCTTCGCCTCCGCCACGACGTTGAAGCTGGAGCCCGGGATCACCTGCGTGGTGGGCCCGAACGGCTCCGGCAAGTCCAACGTCGTCGACGCCATCGCCTGGGTCCTCGGCGAGCAGGGCGCCAAGGCGCTGCGCGGCGGCAAGATGGAGGACGTCATCTTCGCCGGCACCGCCGGCCGCGCGCCGCTGGGCCGTGCCGAGGTCACCCTCACCATCGACAACACCGACGGCGCCCTGCCGATCGAGTACACAGAGGTGTCCATCACCCGCCGGATGTTCCGCTCCGGCGAGAGCGAGTACGAGATCAACGGCAACACCTGCCGGCTGCTCGACATCCAGGAGCTGCTGTCCGACTCCGGCATCGGCCGGGAGATGCACATCATCGTCGGACAGGGCCGACTCGACGGCATGCTGCACGCCAAGCCGGAGGACCGCCGCTCGTTCATCGAGGAGGCGGCCGGCGTCCTCAAGCACCGCAAGCGCAAGGAAAAGGCGCTGCGCAAGCTCGACGCGATGCAGACCAACCTCAACCGCCTCACCGACCTCACCGCCGAGCTGCGCCGCCAGCTCAAGCCACTGGGTCGGCAGGCCGAGGTGGCCCGCCGCGCCGCCGCCATCCAGGCCAACCTGCGCGACGCCCGGCTGCGCCTGCTCGCCGATGACCTGGCCACCCTGCGCACCACCCTGGACCGGGAGATCGCCGACGAGACCGCGTTGCGGGAGCGGCGTGAGCAGATCGAGGGCGAGCATGTCGAGGTGCAGGGCCGGCTCGGCGAGCTGGAGGCCGCCCTGGCGGAGGACGCTCCGCTGCTCGCCGCCGCCCAGGACACCTGGTACAAGCTGTCCGCCCTGCAGGAACGCTTCCGCTCGATCGAGCAGCTGGCCCGGGAGCGGCTGCGGCACCTCAGCGCCAGTGGCGACGACGAGCGGCCCGGCCGCGACCCGGACCAGCTGGAGGCCGAGGCGGAACGCGTCCGCGAGCAGGAGGAGGAACTGCGCGGGGCGCTCACCGACGACCAGATCCGGCTGGCCGAGGCGGTCGAGCACCGCCAGGAGCTGGAACGGCAGCTCGCCGGTGCCGAGCGGGAGCTGGTCGCCGCGGCCAAGGCCATCGCCGACCGGCGGGAGGGGATGGCCCGGCTCACCGGCCAGGTCAACTCGGCCCGAGCCCGGACGACGAGCGCCGGCGAGGAGATCGAACGCCTCGCGATCGCGCACGCCGACGCGATGGGTCGCGCCGAGCAGGCGCAGGCCGACCTGGACGCGGTGGCCGCCCAGTCCACCGAGGCGGACCGGGACAACGCGGACCTGGACGCCCGGCACGCCGAGGCGGTCGCCGTGCAGGAGCGGGCACAGGCCACCGTGCGATCGCTTGCCGACGCCGAGCGGACGGCCGAGAAGGATGCCGCCACCTGGAAGGCCCGGGAGGAGGCGCTGGCCCTGGGTCTGCGGCGCAAGGACGGCGCCGGGGCGCTGCTCGCCCGCGCCGACGACGTGCCCGGCCTGCTCGGCAGCCTCGCCGGGCTGCTCACCGTCGCGCCGGGCCACGAGGCCGCGCTGGCCGCCGCGCTCGGCGGTCTCGCCGACGCGGTCGCCGTCAGCGGGGTGGACGAGGCCGTCGAGGCGATGCGGCTGTTGAAGATCTCCGACGCCGGCCGGGCCGGTCTGCTCGTCGGCAGCCCGGCGGGGCCCGGCACGACCGGGTCCGCCGACGCGCTGCGCCCGAAGCTGCCCGACGCGGCCAGGTGGGCCCCCG
The DNA here is from genome assembly GCF_040647875.1 of Micromonospora sp. NPDC049230. Taxonomy (NCBI): domain Bacteria; kingdom Bacillati; phylum Actinomycetota; class Actinomycetes; order Micromonosporales; family Micromonosporaceae; genus Micromonospora; species Micromonospora sp. NPDC049230. The sequence continues at coordinate 202,322 of NZ_JBEZCZ010000002.1, read as the reverse complement.
ACCTGGTGGAGTGCGGCGAGGAGCTGCGCCCGGCAGTGCACCGGGCACTGCGCGACGTGGCGCTCGTCGACGATCTCGCCGCCGCGGCCGACCTGGTCGCCAGCAACCCGGAGTTGCGGGCGGTCACCCCGGACGGTGACGTGGTCGGGGCGTACGCGGCGGCTGGCGGGTCGGCCAAGGCCGCCAGCTACATCGAGGTGCAGGCGGCCGTCGAGGAGGCACGCGGCAACCGGCTCACCGCCGAGCGCGGTGGCGCGGAGCTGCGGGACCAACTCGTCGAGGCGCGCGCCGAGGTGGCCGCCGCCAAGGAGGCCGTGCAGCACGCCGCCGCCGAGAAGCGCGAGGCGGAGAGCCACCGCAACGCCGCCGCCCGCCGGTTGGCCGAGCTGGGCGCGGCGGCCCGTTCCGCCAAGGCGGAGACCGACCGTCTCGGTGAGTCCCGCGCCCGCGCCGAGGCCGCCCGCCAGCGGGACCTCACCACGCTCGCCGAGTTGGAGGAGCGGCTGCGGCTGGCCGAGGAGACCCCGGTCGACGCCGAGCCGTCCACCGAGGAGCGCGACCAGCTCGCCGCCATGGTGCCGCAGGCACGGCAGAACGAGATGGAGGTCCGGCTCGCGGTGCGTACCGCCGAGGAGCGGGTCTCCTCGATCGCCGGCCGGGCCGACTCGCTCGCCCGGCAGGCCACCGCGGAGCGGGCCGCCCGGGAACGCGCCGCGGCCCGGCGGGCCGCGCGCACCCGGGGCGCGGGCATCGCCCGGGCCGTCGCCGGTGGCGCCCGGGAGGCGCTCACCCGGCTCACCACCTCGATCGCGACGGCCGAGGAGCACCGCGACGAGGTCGCCCGGGAACGCGCCGCGCGCGAGGCGGAGCTTCAGGAGGTACGCGGGGCGGCCAAGCGGCTCGGCGCGGAGCTGGAGCGGCTGACCAGCCAGGTGCACCGCGACGAGGTGGCCCGCGCGGAGCAGCGGCTGCGCATCGAGCAGTTGGAGGCGAAGGCCGCCGAGGACTTCGGGTTGGACGTGGAGACGCTTGTCGCCGAGTACGGCCCGACGCAGCCCGTCCCGCCGACCCCCGTCGACGTCGCGGCGGCCGAGCGCGATGGGCTGCCGGTGCCCGAGCCGGTGCGCTACGAGCGGCCGGTGCAGGAGAAGCGGGCCGCCAAGGCGGAACGCGAGTTGGCTCTGCTCGGCAAGGTCAACCCGCTCGCGCTTGAGGAGTTCGCCGCGCTGGAGGAGCGCTTCAAGTTCCTCTCCGAGCAGTTGGAGGACCTCAAGGCCACCCGGCGGGACCTGCTCACCGTGGTCAAGGACGTGGACGAACGGATCCTGGAGGTCTTCGCCAGCGCCTTCGAGGACACCGCGCGGGAGTTCGAGCAGGTGTTCACAGTGCTCTTCCCCGGCGGCGAGGGCCGGTTGATCCTCACCGAGCCGGACGACCTGCTCACCACGGGCGTCGAGGTGGAGGCCCGCCCGCCGGGCAAGAAGATCAAGCGGCTGTCGTTGCTCTCCGGTGGCGAGCGGTCGCTGACCGCGGTGGCCATGCTGGTGGCAATCTTCCGCGCCCGGCCCAGTCCGTTCTACATCATGGACGAGGTGGAGGCGGCCCTGGACGACGTGAACCTGGGCCGGTTGATCACCCTGCTGGCACAGTTGCGGGAGAAGAGTCAGCTGATCGTCATCACGCACCAGAAGCGGACGATGGAGATCGCCGACGCCCTCTACGGGGTGACAATGCGCAGCGGGGTCACCCAGGTGATCAGCCAACGGCTCAACCGGGCCGACGAGGACGACAGGCGGCACGGCCGCGGCGAGGAGAACGGGTAGTGGCTCGGGAACGCGCGACGGCGCTCCTGCTGGACTTCGACGGCGTACTGCGCCGGTGGGACCCGGCGGTGGCCGCCGTTGTCGAGCGGGAGTACGGCCTCTCCGAGGGGGTGCTCGGTGAGATCGCCATGCAGTGGGGGCGGCTCCAGCCGGTGCTCACCGGCCAGGTCACCCACGCCGAGTGGATGGGCAGCGTGGCGGACGCCCTGACCGAGTCGGTGGGCAGCCCGGAACGGGCCCGTGCCGCCGTCGAGCAGTGGCAGGGCTACCGGGGCGAGGTCGACCAGGAGGTGCTGGCGTTCGTCCGGGAGGTCCGCGCGGCGGGCGTCCGGGTCGGGCTGGGCACCAACGCCACCGACCTGCTCGACGCCGACCTGACCGCGCTCGGCCTGGTCGACGAGTTGGACGTGGTGGTCAACTCCTCCACGATCGGCGTGCACAAGCCGGCTCCGGAATACTTCCAGGCCGCCTGCGTCGCCCTGGCCACCCCGCCGGCCCGGGTCCTCTTCGTCGACGACGAGGACTGGGCCGTGCGGGGCGCCCGCTCCGCCGGGCTGTCGGCGCACCGCTGGGGCGGCCACGCCGACCTGCGTTACCTGCGGGCGGCCCTGGCCTACTGAGCGCCTGTCAGTCGCCGGTGACGCCGTCGATGCGTTCCCGGATCAGGTCGGCGTGGCCGTTGTGCCGGGCGTACTCCTCGATCATGTGCACGTACACCCAGCGCAGGTTGAAGGTGGGGGTGCCGTCGCCGCGGGTCAGCGTGAACGTCTCGTCCAGTGACCGGCCCGCGGTCGCCGCCCGGGCCGCGTCGACCTCGGCGCGGAGGACGGCGAAGGCGGCCTCCGGGTCGGCGTCGGCCGCGGCGTGGAAGTCGGCGTCGTTGTCGGTGTCGAAGTCGTAGAGGTCGGGCAGGTCCTGGCCGGCGAAACGCTGGCGGAACCAGGACCGCTCCACCTCGGTCATGTGCAGGACCAACCCGAGCAGGCTCAAGCCGGACGGCTCGACACTCGCCGTGCGCAGCTGCTCGGCGGTCAGGCCGGCGCACTTGTGCAGCAGGGTGTCGCGGTGGTAGTCGAGCCAGCCCTCCAGCATGGTGCGCTCGTCACCGACGAGGGGCTCGTGGGTGCGGTCGATCTCCGGTGCCGTCCATGTCGTCATCGGGCCATCCTGGGGCTCGGGTACGACAGTGGCGACAGGATTTCAGGGCACCACGACGACGGGCCAGCGGCCGGTGCGGACCAGCCGGGTGGCGACCGAGCCGACCAGCCGGTGACCGGCCTGCTCGGACGCCCCCACCACCACCATGTCGGCCTGGAACTCGTCGGCCGCCGCGCACAGCTCGCCGTACGCGTCGCCACGCCGGGACAGGAAGGTCACCGGAATGCCCCACTGCTCGGCTCCCCGTCGGCACTCGCGGCGCAGCTCGTCGGCCACCTCGTCCTGGGAACGCTGGACCGCGCCGGCGTCCATCCCGGGCACCAGGGAGGTGAACCCGCTCGCCGCGCTGACGAAGACCACCACCAGGGCGGCGCCCTGCCGACGGGCCAGCCCTGCCGCGTAGGCACCGGCCCGCTCGGAGGTACGGGTGCCGTCCACGCCCACCATGATCACCCGCGGGCCGTCGGTGCCGCGTTCGAAGGGCAACGGGCGGGTCCGGGGGCCGTACTCCTCGCGATCCGGTGCTCCCACGCTCATCGTTCTACCTCACCTCTGCTCGCCGGTGCGGACCACGGCTGCGCCAGCGCCGGCGGCGACTGCCGATTCCCGCTCGACCTCGTCGGAAACCGGGTTGCCGTTGTGCTGCCGCAGCGGCACCTCCTTGATGAAGCTCACCGCGATCAGGGCGATCAGCGCGAAGGGGGCGGCGGCCAGGAAGATGTCACCGGCGCCGTGGCCGTACGCGCTCTCCACCACGGCCCGCAGCGGGCCGGGCAGGGTGTGCACGTCGGGCAGGGTGCCGCCGCTGCCCGAGCTGGACGCGGGGATGCCGAGCTGCGCCAGCCCGTCGGCGGTGTAGTCCTTGACCTTGTGGGCGAGCACCGCGCCGAGCGCGGACACCCCGATCGCGCCGCCCAGGCTGCGGAAGAACGCCACCACCGAGCTGGCCGCGCCGAGTTCGTGCGGGCCGACGGTGTTCTGCACGGCGAGGACCAGGTTCTGCATGGTCATGCCCAGGCCGACGCCGATCAGCAGCATGTAGACGCTGAGCAGGGTGAAGCTGGTGTCGGCGCGAAGGGTGCCCATCAGCGCGAAGCCGATGGTGAGCAGCGCCGACCCGATCACCAGGTACCGCTTCCAGCGGCCGGTCTTGCTGATGACCCGCCCGATGACGGTGGACGCGACCAGCAGGCCGAGGATCATCGGCAGCGTCATCAGGCCGGACATGGTCGGGCTCTGACCACGGCTGATCTGGAAGTACTGGCCGAGGAAGATCGACGCGCCGAACATGCCCACGCCGACCGCGATGCTGGCGACGACGGCGAGGGTGATGGTGCGGTTGCGGAACAGCCGCGGCGGGATCATCGGCTCCCCGGCCCGGGTCTCCACCCGGATGGCGAGGGCGCCGAGGACGAGGGCGCCGAGCACCATGGCGGCGGTCTGCCAGGAGGCCCAGGCGAACTGGTCGCCGGCGAGCGAGACCCAGATCAGCAGCACCGAGACGGCTGCGGTGATCAGTGTGGCGCCCCACCAGTCGATCTCGGCCTTCCGCTTGACCACCGGCAGGTGCAGGGTCTTCTGGAGCACGATCAGGGCGACGATCGCGAACGGCACGCCGACGTAGAAGCACCAGCGCCAGCCGAGCCAGGAGGTGTCCACGATCACGCCGCCGATCAGCGGGCCGCCGATGGTGCCGACGGCCATCACGGCGCCGAGGTAGCCGCTGTAGCGACCACGCTCACGCGGCGCGATCATCGTGGCCATGATCACCTGGGCCAGCGCGGTGAGGCCACCGGCGCCGACGCCCTGGAGCACCCGGCAGGCGATCAGCTCGCCGGTGCCCTGGGCGAGACCGGCCAGCACCGAGCCCAGCACGTAGATCAGCAGGGCGATCTGGACCAGGGTCTTCTTGCTGGTCAGGTCGGCCATCTTGCCCCAGATCGGGGTGGTCGCGGTGGTCGCGAGCAGGGCCGAGGTGACGACCCAGGTGTACGCGGACTGGCCGCCGTGCAGTTCGGTGATGATCCGCGGCAGCGCGTTCGAGATGACCGTGGAGGAGAGGATCGCGACGAACAGGCCCAGCAGCAGGCCGGAGAGCGCCTCCAGGATCTGCCGGTGGGTCATGTCGACGGCGGTCGCCTGGGTGGGCGCTGTCGCCTGGCTCATCGTTGGTGCCTCCGAGCGGAGTCGAGGTGGAACGGCGGCGGGCTGGTACGCACGGGCCGCCTGAGAGTTGCCTGAAGCAACCGTATGCCTTGGTTGCCTGAAGCAACAACCTGTCGGACCGACGCCACATTCCCCGTCGCCGCGGGCAGCGGCGCGGCTGCGTTGGCCGCGGGCGGGCGGTTACTGCCAGGAGTCGTTGAACCGGCCGAGTAGCCGCGCGAACTCCTCGACGTCCTGCTCCGGCCAGCCGTCCAGGGCGCGCAGGAACTCGCCCAGCCGGGCCGCACGGGCCACGTCGAACCGGCGCTGCCCCTCCTCGGTGAGGCTGATCTGCGCGGCCCGCCGGTCACTCGGATCCGGGTCGCGGTGGACCAGGCCGAGCACCTCCAGCGCGTTGATCTGCCGGCTCAGCGTGCCCTTGCCCACGCCGAGGCGCGCCGCCAACTCGGTCAACCGGATCGACCCGCTGCGTCGCAACCAGAGCAGCAACCCGTAGGTGTTCGGCTCCAGGTTCGGATGCACCTCGCGGGCGATCTCCCAGGAGACCGCCCGGCCACGGCGCAGCAGAGCGGTCAACTCGTGCTCGACCGCCCGGATCGGCTCCGGCAGGTGCTCGTCCACGGCGTAGAGACTACGGCGCGGCCGGCTCGCCGCCACCGGAGAGTCGACGCCGCATCACCGGGCGTAGGTGACCGTCCTTCGTGGTGCCCTCGATGACCACGTCGGCCGCACGCCCCTGATGGGTAAGCGTGGCGACCGCGTTGCCGAAGTAGGGGCCGGCCAGCTTGCGCCAGCGCACCCCCGGCCGGCGTACGCCCGCCGAACGGGCCAGCGCCCGGGTGGCCCCGGCCGGACCGGGCGACCAGCCCAGCCGCATCAGCGGACGGATGCCCGCCGGCACCTGGTTGTGGATGGGCGAACAGGTGAGCTGGTGCACCGGAGTGACCACCGCCGGGTCGGCGAACCGGGCCCGTGCCACGTACGAGTGGTGCACGTCACCGGAGAGCACGCTTATCGACGCCGGTGGCGCGTACGCCGGGCCGGCGCCGACCCGTGCGCCGGACTGCCGCGGCGTGCCGGTGCCGATGCGGGCGAACGTCTCCGCGAGCGCCTCGAAGGAACGCCAAAACGCCGCCCAGTGCTCCAGGTCCAGGGCGCGGCGCAGCTTCTCCGCCCCGCGGGCCACCCAGGGTCGGCGCGAGTCCGCCAGCTTCTCGTTCCACGCCTCGATGTGGTGGATGCCCTGCGGCAGCAGCCAGGGCAGCGAGGCGCCGACCACCAGGTGGTCGTAGACCCCGTGCGCCTGGTCGAGGAACCAGGACCACTCGCCCGGTGGCAGCATCGCCCGGCTGGAGGGTTCGAGCACCCGGCTGCACCGGTTGTCGAGCATGACCAACCGGGTACGGCCCAGGTCCAGTGCGTAACTCCACTGGTACTGCACCGCGCGCCAGCGCTCGGTGTCGTGCGCCAGGTCGGACTCCTGGTCGACCCGGTGCCCGAACTCGCGCAGCACACCTGTGGCGTCCTCGGCGGCGGCGACCTTCGCGAAGACCGGGTCGGCGGTGATCTCGTCGGGGGACAGGTTGCCCAGGTGCTGGTAGACCCAGTACGAGGCGAGCCCGCTGCCGATCCGTTCCTGCCACCACGGCTGTTCGCGCACCTCCGCTCGCCAGGCCGCCGAGGTGTTCCAGTCGTCGATGATCTCGTGGTCGTCGAAGATCATCACGCTCGGCACAGTGGAGAGCAGCCAACGGATCTCCGGGTCGCGCCACGACTCCAGGTAGAGCTTGGTGTACTCGTCGAAGCTCACCACCTGGTCGGCCGGGGAGCCCTTCGGCCGCCGCCGCCGTCGACGCAGCAGCCGGCGCACAGTGGGCGAGGTGACGTCGGCGTACACCTGGTCGCCGAGCAGCACCAGCAGGTCGGGCAGCGGGTGCGACTCCGGGTCGGCCATCAACCGCCGGGCGTACGCGTCAAGCGCGTCCGGCGGCAGCTTGCGGGTGGTGGCGTGCTGGGTGGTCTCCCGGCACGAGCCGAAGATCAGATTGACCGGTTGGTCCCGGTCGTCGGCGGCCCGGGTGCGGATCACGCTCGGCGGGAAGCCGCTGCTCGGCACCGGCCAGACGATCTCGTCGTCGACGAGCACCTCGTAGGTGGTCTCGCTGTCCGGGTCCAGCCCCTCCACCACCACCAACGCGTAGTGGTGGTCGTACGCCGAGAAGGTGGGGGCGGTGCCGGTCGCGCCGCCCGCGGTGCGGACGGTGACCACGGCGGGCGCCGCCGTCTCCACCCAGATGGTCGCCCGGGTGTCGACAACTCGCCGCAGGAGTGGGCCGATGAGGAGGTGGGCGGCGGACATGCGGCCGAGCCTACCGCCGGTTCCCGGCACCAGCCCGGTGCGGTGGCTGAGAGCGTGAGCACCGCTCGGGGTGCGGTGGCTGAGACTCCGGCACGGCTCGGGGGTGCGGTGGCTGGGACGCCGTCGCCGCCATCTGACAGGATTCCGGCATGGCCGAATATCTCGTCCTCGCTCTGGTCCTGCTCGGTGTGCTGATCGCCGGCACAGTCGGGCTGGTCGTGCCGCGATTGCGCCGGCGGCCCGAGCCCCCGCTTGCGCGCACCGAGGTCGACACCCGCGCCGAGGAGGATCTCGCCGGCCCGCCGGTGGAGGCACCGGAGTCCGATCTGTCCACCGGCGTCCTGGTCGAGCCGCCACCGGTCATCGAGGCGCCCGCACCGGTGGAGGTGCCCGAGCCGACAGCCGGCCGACTGGTCCGGCTCCGCTCGCGGCTGTCCCGCTCGCAGAACGTCTTCGGCAAGGGCCTGCTCGGCCTGCTCGCCCGCGACCACCTCGACGAGGACGTCTGGGAGGAGATCGAGGACAGCCTGATCACCGCCGACGTCGGCGTCGACGCCACCCGCGACATCGTCGACCGGCTCCGCGAGCGCACCCGGGTGCTCGGCACCCGTTCGGCCTCCGAGCTGCGGGCACTGCTCGCCGCCGAGTTGGTCAACGCCCTCGATCCGAGCCTGGACCGGTCGCTGCGGACCGCCCCGAAGGACGGCGTGCCGGCAGTGGTCCTGGTCGTCGGCGTCAACGGCGCCGGCAAGACCACCACCTGCGGCAAGATCGCCCGGGTGCTGGTCGCCGACGGCCGTACCGTGCTGCTCGGCGCCGCGGACACCTTCCGGGCCGCCGCCGCCGACCAACTGGAGACCTGGGGCTCGCGGGTCGGCGCGGAGACCGTCCGGGGGCCCGAGGCCGCCGACCCGGCAAGCGTCGCCTTCGACGCGGTCAAGCGCGGCATCGACACCGGCGTGGACACCGTGCTCATCGACACCGCCGGCCGCCTCCAGAACAAGGTCGGCCTGATGGACGAGCTGGGCAAGGTCAAGCGCGTGGTGGAGAAGCAGGGCCCGATCGACGAGACACTGCTCATCCTGGACGCCACGACCGGCCAGAACGGCCTGGAGCAGGCCCGCGTCTTCACCGACGTGGTCAACGTGACAGGTGTGGTGCTGACCAAGCTCGACGGGACCGCCAAGGGCGGCATCGTGATCGCCGTGCAGCGCAAGCTCGGCATCCCCGTGAAGCTCGTCGGCCTCGGCGAAGGCAAGGACGACCTGGCCCCGTTCGACCCGGCGCAGTTCGTGGACGCGTTGCTGGGGACCGAGGCCACCGGACGGGACGCGTAGTCTCGGGTGACCACCGACGATCGCGCGTACGCGGGCTGGCGCGAGCCCGGCCACCCCTCGCAGCGCCTCGGGAGACCGTACGTGACTTCGCAGGAGATCCCGCTGCACGGCGGCAACGTCAGCACCGTCGTCCGCGTCGGTGACACGGTCCGCCGCAACGCCGGGCCGTGGACACCGTCCGTGCACGCCCTGCTGCGCCACCTGGAGTACGTGGGCTTCACCGGCGCACCCCGGGCGCTCGGCATGGACGAGCGCAACCGTGAGGTTTTGTCGTACCTGGAGGGGGAGTGCGGGGAATACCCGCTCGCCCCGCACTGGGTGACCGACGAGGCGCTGGTCACCGTCGCCACGATGCTGCGGATGTTCCACGACGCGCAGTACGGGTTCACCCCGCCGCCGCAGGCGGTCTGGCGCTCGTTCGGGCCCCCACCTCCGGACACCGAGGTGATCTGCCACCACGACGCCGCGCCACACAACGTGATCTGGCGGCCGGACGGCACCCTCGGGCTGATCGACTTCGACCTCGCCTCGCCCGGCGCACGGATCTACGACGTGGCGTACGCGGCCTGGACCTGGGTGCCGATCTTCGCGGACCGGGACTCGATCACGCTGGGTTGGAAGCACCCGGACCGGCCGCGCCGGCTCCGGCTCTTCGCCGACGCGTACGGGCTGATCCCCCGGGACCGGCACCGGCTGATCCGGACCATCCGCAAGCGGATCGTGGACCACGTGGAGGGCATCCGCCGGATGGCCGCCGCCGGTGAGCCGGCGTTCGTCCGGATCGTGCACAAGGGCCACCTGCGCCGGCCGATGCGCGATCTGCGGCTGCTCGACTACGAGCGGCACGCCCTGGAGAACGCCCTCCGCTGAGCGCGGACCGGGCGATGCTCGGCCGGTCCCGTCAAGCGGACCGGTCGATGCGCCTGACCGGTCAGCCATCGACGTACGCCGTCCGAACGATCCACCATTGTCCATGTCGATGACTGTGCGGACTTCGTGACACGTACGAAACAACCCGTCACGACTTGGAAACCCGCACGGGACCGTGGGTGAAACAGCCGGCCGCGAAGCTTCCGCGCAACCGGCCTACGGGCGACGCTGCCCCGGAAAGCCGCGAAGGAGGACTTCACCTTTAGGAGGCCAGCGTGCCTGAAGCACCGACGATCGACGGCGCCAATACCACGTGGCTGCTGGTTTCGACCGCGCTCGTGCTGCTCATGACCCCCGGACTGGCGCTGTTCTACGGCGGCCTCAACCGGGCCAAGGGCGTACTCAACATGATGATGATGAGCTTCTCCGCCATCGGGCTCATCTCTATTCTGTGGTGGTTCTACGGTTTCAGCGTCGCCTTCGGGACCGACGTGAACGGCTTCTGGGGTGACCCGGGCGCGTACCTCGGCACCAAGACCTTCCTCGCCGAGACCGACCTGTGGGGTGCCACGGCGGAGAACCCCAGCGGCATCGGGGTTCCGCTCTACGTGTTCATGGCCTTCCAGATGGTCTTCGCGGTGATCACCGTCGCGCTGATCAGTGGTGCCATCGCCGACCGGGCCAAGTTCGCCGGCTGGCTGCTGTTCGCCTTCGGTTGGGCCACGCTCGTCTACTTCCCGGTCGCGCACTGGGTGTGGGGCGGCGGCATCATCGGCGGCGACATCCACGCACTGGACTTCGCCGGCGGCACCGCGGTGCACATCAACGCCGGTGCGGCGGCCCTGGCCGTGGCGCTGGTGCTCGGCAAGCGGCTCGGTTGGCCGCGGGAGGGCATGAAGCCGCACAACATCCCGCTCGTCGCGCTCGGTGCGGGTCTGCTGTGGTTCGGCTGGTTCGGGTTCAACGCCGGCTCGGAGCTGACCGTCGACTCCGTCGCCGGCCTCGCCTTCATCAACACCCAGCTCGCCACGGCGGCGGCGGTGCTCGGCTGGATCGCTGTCGAGTGGGTCAAGGACCGCAAGCCGACGATGGTCGGTGCCTCGTCCGGCGCCATCGCCGGTCTGGTCGCCATCACCCCGGCCTGTGGCTTCATCGCACCGTGGGCGTCCGTCCTGCTCGGCCTCGTGGCCGGCGCCGTGTGCGCGCTCGCCGTCAGCCTCAAGTACAAGCTCGGCTACGACGACTCCCTCGACGTGGTCGGCGTGCACTTCGTCGGTGGTTGGATCGGCTCGCTCTGGCTGGGCCTCTTCGCCACCAACTCGGTAAACGCCGCGATCACCGACGTGGTGGGTGCCTCCGACGGTCTCTTCTACGGCGGTGGCGTCACCCAGCTCGGGCGGCAGGCCCTCGCCGGCCTGATCGTGACCGCCTGGTCGTTCGGCATCGCCTGGGTGCTCGCCTTCGTCATCGAGAAGACGATCGGGTTCCGGGTGAAGGCCGAGGCCGAGGTCGAGGGCATCGACATCGGCGAGCACGCCGAGAGCAGCTACGACCTGTCCCCGGCGGGTGGCGGCACGGGCAGCGCGTTCGCGATGGCCGGCATCGGCACCCCCGGTGGCGGCACGACGAGTGGCGCCAAGCCGGAGGCGGAGCCCGCCGAGCCGGTAAGCGAAAAGGTCGCCGGTTAACGTTCCAGGGATGGAGGGGTTGGACATGAAACTGGTGACCGCGGTCATCAAGCCGTACCAGCTGGACGCGGTGAAGGAGGCCCTGCACGCCCTCGGGGTGGCCGGGCTGACCGTCAGCGAGGTTCAGGGGTACGGGCGGCAGAAGGGGCACACCGAGGTCTACCGGGGTGCCGAGTACACGGTCGAGTTCCTGCCCAAGATCCGGGTAGAGGTGCTCACCGACGAGATCGACGTGGACAAGGTGGTGGACGCCATCGTCGGCGCAGCCCGCACGGGCAAGATCGGTGACGGCAAGGTGTGGGTCACCGGTGTCGAAGAGGTCGTCCGGGTGCGTACCGGCGAACGCGGCCTCGACGCACTCTGATCTGGAGACCACGACCGACATGACCTCGTTGATCAAGAAGGACGCGTCAGGCAACACCGGTGACGGCGACGCGACCCTCTTGGTCAACGAGGTCGTCGGCGTCCCAGGGGGGATCGGAGAGGCGGCTCGGCAGGCACGGGCGGCCGCGTACGACACCTTCCTGCGGGGGTTGCTGCCCACACGGGAGGGGGTCGCGCTGCTGGCCGTCGGGGGGCTCGGTCGGCGGCAGTGCGCTCCGTACGGCGACCTCGACCTGGTGCTGGTGCACGCGGGGGTGCCGGGCATTGACGAGTTGGCCGCCTCGATCTGGTATCCGATCTGGGACGCGGGGCTGCGGCTGGACCATTCGGTACGCACCGTCGCCGAGGCGCTGTCCGTCGCCCAGGACGACGTCAAGGTCGCCCTCGGGCTGCTCGACGCCCGGCTGATCGCAGGTGACCAGGCGCTGGCCGACGCGCTGATCCGCACCGCCGCCGATCATTGGCGGCGCACCGCCGTGCGTCACCTGACCGGCCTGCGGGAGGTCACCACCGCGCGCTGGCAGGCCCACGGTGAGTTGGCGTTCCTACTGGAGGGCGACCTCAAGGAGGCCGCCGGCGGCCTGCGCGACGTGGGTCTGCTGCGGGCGATCTCCGCCGCCGGCATCACCGACGCGCTGCGTCCCGCCGTCCGCGCCGCCCACCTCCGCCTACTGGACACCCGGGACGCCCTGCACCAGCAGGTCGGTCGCCGGGTCGACAGGTTGGTCGCCCAGGAACGCGCCGGGGTGGCCGCCCTGCTCGACCTGCGACAACTCCAGCCCGGCGCGTCTGACGCCGCGCGGCGGCCTGGAGCCGTCGTGCGACAACTCCAGCCCGGCGCGTCTGACGCCGCGCGGCGGCCTGGAGCCGTCGTTGACGACGGCGACGCTCTGCTGCGCCGGGTCGCCGGTGACGCCCGCACTGTCAGCCACGCCCTGGATGACGCGTTCCGCGCCGCCGACCGGCTGCGCTCCGGCCGGTCCCGAGGCGGCAACGGCCGCTCGGCCCGCCGCCCGGTGGCCCGTGACGTGGTCGAGCACGACGGCGAGTTGGTGCTGGCGCGGACGGCGATCGGGGCACGCCCCGACCCGAGCCTGTCGCTGCGGATGGCCGCCGCGGCGGCCACGACCCGACTCCCGATCGCCCGGGCCACCTGCGAGTGGCTGGCGGCGTACTGCCCGCCACTGCCCGCGCCCTGGCCGTCCGAGGCCCGGGCCGCACTGATCACCCTGCTGGGCGCCGGGCCGGGTCTGGTGCCCGCCTGGGAGACCTGCGACAGGTACGGCCTGGTCGACGGCTGGCTGCCCGAGTGGACCCGGCTGCGCAGCCTGCCCCAGCACAATCCGGTGCACCGATACACCCTCGACCGGCATCTCGTGCAGGCCGCGCACGAGGCCAGCCGGCACGCCCGCGAGGTGGACCGCCCCGACCTGCTGCTCCTCGGTGCTCTCCTGCACGACATCGGCAAGGGCCTGCCCGGTGACCACAGCACCGTCGGTGTGCCACTGGCCCAGGCGGTGGCGACCCGGATCGGTCTGCCACCCGGTGAGGTCGAGCTGATCGGCACGCTGGTCCGTCTGCACCTGCTGCTGCCCGACGTGGCCACCCGCCGGGACCTGGCCGACCCGGTCACCATCGCCTCGGTGGCCGAAGCGGTCGGCGACACCGGCACCCTCGACCTGCTGCACGCGCTGGTCCGCGCCGACGCGGCGGCGACCGGGCCGGCGGCCTGGTCGGACTGGAAGGGCCGACTCGTCGCCGAACTTGTCGCCCGGGTTCGTACCGCACTGGACACCGGCGTGCTGCCCGAGCCTCCGGCACCGGACCCGGCGCTGCTGGCCGGGCCGCTGCCGGTCGTCCACCTGACCGGCGACCGGGTGTCGGTCGCCGCGGCCGACCGGCGGGGCCTGCTCGCCACTGTCGCCGGCTGTCTGGCCCTGCACCGGCTGGAAGTGATCTCCGCGGACGCGTCGGTGGTCGACGGCCGTGCCCTTGTCGAGTGCCGGGTGCAGCCCCGCTACGGCCTTCCGCCGGATCCGGTGCCACTCCGTGCCGACCTGCGTCGGGCGGTGGGCGGTGACGTGTCGGTCACCCAGCGCCTGCGCGGCCGTGCGCTCGCCGCCCGGGGCAGCGGTGCCGCTCCCCGGGTGGTCTGGCACCGTGAGGCGGCCACCGACGCCGTGCTGCTGGAACTCCGCGCGGCCGACGCGGCGGGCTTGCTCTACCGGGTCACCTGCGCGCTGGACGAGGAGGGCGCCCTGGTCCGCGCGGCACGCATCTCCACCCTCGGCGCCGACGTGGTGGACGCCTTCTACCTGGTCGGCGGCTGGCCGGACGACGAAGCCCGAGCGCGCCTGGAAGCCGCGGTCCTCGCCGCCGTCTGATCCCACCGTCGCCGCGGCGTTGCGGTTGCGGTCCGCTGCGGGTCGTACCGCTTCGGTCCCGTCCGGTCGCTGTCCTTCGGAAGCTCCGACGGCGTGCTGCGCAGTCCGCTTGGCCGGAGCCTGCGCCAGCCCTCTCCAGATGAGCGTGATGACTGTGCGGCATCAAGATGCCGCACAGTCATCACGCTCATGGCGGTATCCGCCTCCGACTGCGCGGTCTCGGAGCCTCGCAACCCCCCCATCGCCAGGGTGAGCGCCGCATCAGAGCGGAGACCGCGACGGGCGGGCCGGGAGGCAGCGAGCGGGTACGTCCGTGGGCGTAGGGACGGTGCCGCTCGTGGACGCACGTCGGGAGGGCTTGGCGCGGGCAGAATGACGGTCATGCGATGGGGCGGGCAGTTCGCGAGGCGGGCGGCGGATGCCGTGCTCGCCCTGGGGTTGCTCGGGTTCGGACAACTCGCCACCGATCTGGCCGGGGACAACCAGCCGGGGTCGAGGCCTGTCGACGGGGTCTGCCGGGTGCTGATCGCTGTCGCCGCGCTCGCCCTGCTGGCCCGGCGGCGCGCCCCGGTCGCCACCCTCGCCCTGGTCACCGCGGCCACCGCGACGTACCTGGTGCTCGGCTATCCGTACGGGCCGATCCTGCTCGCCTTCCTGGTCGCGGTGTACACGGTGGCGGTGCGGCTGCCGGTGCGTCCGGCGGCGCTCGCCGCCGGTGGCGCGTTCGTGGTGCTGCTGACACACGTCTTCTGGTCCCGGGGTCCGGCCCCGGGCTGGACCGGAGTGCTCCCGGCGTCGGCCTGGGTGGCCGTACCGTTCGCGGTGGGGGTCGTGGTGCGGGTCAACCGCGAGGTGGCGGCGCGCGGCCGGGCCGAGGAGGCCCGCGCTCGAGCCGAGGAGACCAGGCGGCGGGCCGACGAGGAGCGGTTGCGTATCGCGCAGGAGGTGCACGACGTGGTGGGGCACGGGCTGGCCGCGATCAGCATGCAGGCGGAGATCGCCCTGCATCTGCTGCCGAAACGGCCCGAGCAGGCGGAGACCGCGTTGACCGCGATCAGCCGGACCAGCCGTGAGGCGTTGGACGAACTCCGGGTCACCCTGGGCGCGGTCCGCAAGGGTGCCGAGCGCGACCCGGTGCCCGGCCTCGCCCGGCTCCCGGCACTGCGCGACCGGCTCGCCGGCGCCGGGCTCGCCGTGCGGGTGCGTGTGGTCGGTGACCCCCGGGAGTTGCCAGCCGCGCTGGACCTGGCCGCGTACCGGGTGGTGCAGGAGGCGTTGACGAACGTGCTGCGCCACGCGGGGGTGGCGAGCGCGGAGGTGACAGTGGACTACCGCGCCGACGAGGTGACCGTCGAGGTCGTCGACCAGGGGACGGGCGGCGGGGCAGCGCCGGCCGCCGACCAGGGCGGGCACGGTCTGGCCGGGATGCGGGAGCGGGTCGCGGCGCTGGGCGGGTGGCTGACCGCCGGGCCGCACGCCGGTGGCGGCTTCCGGGTGTACGCCCGGCTGCCCGTGGAGTCGGTCACGTGATCCGGGTGCTGATCGCCGACGACCAGGACCTGGTCCGCCTCGGCCTGTGCGCACTCGTGGAGAGCGAGGACGATCTGGCGTTGGCGGGCGAGGCCGCCGACGGGCTGCGGGCGGTCGAGCTGGCGCGCCGGGAGCGACCGGACGTGGTGCTGATGGACATCCGGATGCCCGGCATCGACGGCATCGAGGCGACCCGGCGGATCGTCGCGGACCCCGACCTGACCGGTACGCGGGTGGTGGTGCTGACCACCTTCGAGCTGGACGAGTACGTCTTCGACGCGCTGCGGCACGGCGCGAGCGGGTTCCTCACCAAGGACACCCGACCGACCGAACTGCTGCGCGCGATCCGGTTGGTCGCCGAGGGGGAGGCGCTGTTGTCGCCGTCGGTGACCCGTCGGGTGGTGCGGGAGTTCGCCACCCGGCCGTCGCGGGTGCTTCGTCCGCACCCCCGGCTGGACGCGCTGACCGACCGGGAGCGCCAGGTGGTGGGCCTGGTCGGTGACGGGCTGAACAACGAGGAGATCGCCACCCGGCTGGTGGTCAGCCCGGCTACCGCGCGGACCCACGTCAGCCGGGCGATGGGCAAGCTGGGAGCCCGGGACCGGGCCCAACTCGTCGTCTTCGCGTACCAGTCGGGGTTGGTGTCGGAGTGACGGCCCGGCGGGCCGGGCCGGGCGACAGCGGCCCTGGGGCCGGGCGGTTACCCTTGCGGTGGCCGGACTCCGCAGTGCCGGCCGCGTTGTGCCCGCCGGAACACTGACAAACGGGATGTTCGCGTGTTTGACACCTTGAGTGACCGCCTGTCCGGGATCTTCACCAAGCTCCGCGGCAAGGGGCGGCTCACCGACGCCGACATCGACGCCACCGCGCGCGAGATCCGCCTCGCACTGCTGGAGGCGGACGTCGCGCTGCCGGTGGTCAAGGGCTTCATCGCGGCAGTCAAGGAGCGCGCCCGCAGCGCCGAGGTCTCCCAGGCGCTCAACCCGGCACAGCAGATCATCAAGATCGTCAACGAAGAGCTGATCAAGGTGCTCGGCGGCGAGGGGCGACGGCTCCAGTTCGCCAAGCAGCCGCCGACGGTGATCATGCTGGCCGGCCTCCAGGGTTCCGGTAAGACGACACTGGCCGGCAAGCTGGCGCGCTGGCTCAAGGGCCAGGGTCACCAGCCGCTGCTGGTGGCCGCCGACCTCCAGCGCCCCAACGCCGTCGGGCAGCTCCAGGTGCTCGGTGGCCGGGCCGGTGTCGAGGTGTACGCCCCGGAGCCCGGCAACGGCACCGGTGACCCGGTGCAGGTGGCCCGCGCGTCCATCGAGCACGCGAAGCGGGCCGCCCGCGACATCGTCATCGTCGACACCGCCGGCCGGCTCGGCATCGACGCCGAGATGATGCAGCAGGCCGCCGACATCCGTGACGCCGTCTCGCCGGACGAGGTCATCTTCGTCATCGACGCGATGGTCGGTCAGGATGCCGTGCGCACCGCCGAGGCGTTCCGCGACGGCGTCGGCATCACCGGCGTGGTGCTCTCCAAGCTCGACGGCGACGCCCGTGGTGGTGCCGCGCTCTCCGTGCGCGAGGTGACCGGGCAGCCGATCCTGTTCGCCTCCACCGGTGAGAAGTTGGAGGACTTCGACGTCTTCCACCCCGACCGGATGGCCAGCCGGATCCTCGGCATGGGCGACGTCCTCACTCTGATCGAGCAGGCCGAGCAGGCCTTCGACTCCGATCAGAAGGAGAAGATGACCGCCAAGCTGATGGGCGGCGAGCAGTTCACGCTTGACGACTTCCTCGACCAGCTCATCGCGGTGCGGCGGATGGGCCCGATCGCCAACGTGCTGGCCATGATGCCGGGCATGGGGCAGATGAAGGACCAGCTCGCCGAGCTGGACGACAGCCACTTCGACCGGGTCACCGCGATCATCCGGTCGATGACCCCGGGGGAGCGCACCAACCCGAAGATCATCAACGGCTCCCGCCGGGCGCGCATCGCCAACGGCTCCGGGGTCACCGTGATGGACGTCAACCAGCTGCTCAACCGCTTCGCCGACGCGCAGAAGATGATGAAGCAGATGGGCGGCATGATGGGCCTGCCCGGCGGTGGCCGGCGCAAGGCGACCAAGTCGCCGAAGAACAAGCGAAAAAACACGAAGGGCTCGCAGCGTTCGCGGGGTGCGGGGCAGAGTGGTGCCGGTCCGCGCGTCGGTGCCGCCGGCTTCCCGGGCGGCATGCCGCAGCTCCCGCCGGGAATGGACCCGAACGACCTCGCTGGCGGCCAGGGCCTGCCGCCCGGCTTCAAGCTCCCGAAGATCGACTTCAACAAGCTCGGCAAGGGGGGCGACAAGGGCCCGCGCTGAGGCGTGTCGGTGACGGCGGGCGACGCCATCCTTTCTTAGGGTGATGTCGCCCCCTGGAAGGAGATGTCATGACCGCGGCCCCGATCCTGCCCGAACGGCACGAGTGGACGGTCGACGACCTTGGTGATCTGCCGAAGGACCTTCCGTACGAACTGATCAACGGCAGGTTGATCGTGCCGTCCCCCACTGCCCTGCACCAAGAGTTCTGCGTCGAGCTACTGCTCACGCTTCGCGTCAACTGCCCGCCGGAATACCTGGTCAGCTTCGACCTGTCGATGCGTGTCGACCGACACAACGAGCCGCGCCCCGACGTGGTGGTCATCCGCCGCAAGCACGCCGGCCGGTCACCCGTCCCGGTCGAGGACGCCCTGCTCGCCGTGGAGGTCGTCTCGCCGACCTCCAACTTCCGCGACATGTACGACAAGGCGAAGGTCTACGCGCACGCCGGCGTCCGGTCCTACTGGATGGTGGACCCGTCGCAGGAGCGCGTCACGCTCACCGAGTACACCCTCGGTGCCAACCGGGAGTACGAGCAGGTCGCGCACACCGAGGATCTGTTCGTCACCGAGCGGCCGTGGAAGGTCTCCGTGGACCTGCCGGCCCTGACCTCCCGGAAGAACGACCTGCTCGCCCCCGACGAGGAGTGATCGGGTAGGACTGTGCGCATGGCTCTTCACGTGCGCGGTGTCCTGCTCCCCGACGACGAGGTCCGGGATCTCTGGCTGGTCGACGACCGGGTGACCTTCACCCCGGTGCCCGGTGCGGAGACCGTCGTGGACGGCGGTTTCGTGCTGCCGGGGCTCGTCGACGCGCACTGCCACATCGGCATCGCCCGCGGTGGCGCCCCGATCACCTCCCTCGACCAGGCCCGCGAGCTGGCCCACCTCGACCGGGACGCCGGGGTGCTGGCGATCCGCGACGCCGGCTCGCCCTACCCGTACCCCGAACTCGACGACGAGCCGGGCCTGCCGCGACTGGCCCGCGCGGGCCGGCACGTCGCCCCGCCGAAGCGCTACCTGCGTGACATCGGCGTGGAGGTCGACGCGACAGAGGTAGCCGCGACTGTCGCCGCGCAGGCACGGGCCGGCAACGGCTGGGTCAAGCTGGTCGGCGACTGGATCGACCGGGGTGTGGGCGACCTGGCCCCGGCCTGGGACGCGGACACCCTCACCGCCGCCGTGCGAGCGGCGCACGACGCCGGGGTACGTGCCGCGGTGCACACCTTCTCCGAGTCGGCCGTCGAGATCATGGTGCGCGCCGGCGTCGACTCGGTGGAGCACGGCACCGGCCTGAGCCTCGACCTGATCGACGAGATGGCCCGCCAGGGCACCGCGCTGGTCCCCACAATGATCAATATCGCCACGTTCGGGGGCATCGCGGAGCAGGCGCGGGCCAAGTTCCCCGGGTACGCCGAACACATGCTCGCGCTGCGCGACGGCTTCCCCGCTGTGGTGCGCGCCGCGCACGAGGCGGGTGTGCCGATCTACGTGGGCACCGACGCCGGCGGCGGCATCGACCACGGGCTGGCCGCCGAGGAGATGCTGCTGCTGCACCAACGAGCCGGCATGGCACCGATCGACGTACTCGCCGCCGCCTCCTGGGGCGCCCGCGAATGGCTCGGCTTCCCCGGCCTGGTCGAGGGCGGCCTCGCCGACCTGACCGTCTACCCCGAGGACCCCCGTAGTGACCTGCGGGTGGTCCGCGCCCCGTCCCGCACGATCCTGCGCGGCCACGTCATCCGCTGACCCCCGCAGGCGTCGCCCGGTCGCCCGCGCCGCCCCCCGGGGCGGGCCGCGTCCGGGCCGGGAGCCGTCGTCGCAGTCATGATTGTCGAATTCTGCGGGCGTCCGGTGGGCCGGCCCGGCGCACGGCGCCTCCCGGGCGCGGTGTCGTCCCGCGTGGCGCATAGGATATGCGGTCATGGCACGCGTGCTCACTCCCCGTGCGGAGGATTTCCCCCGCTGGTACCAGGATCTGATCGCCAAGGCGAAGCTGGCCGACAACGGCCCGGTCCGTGGCACCATGGTCATCCGCCCGGCCGGCTACGCCATCTGGGAGCGCATGCAGCTCGAGATGGACGCCCGGATCAAGGCGGCGGGTGCGGAGAACGCATACTTCCCGCTCTTCATCCCGGAGAGCTACCTGAAGCGTGAGGCCCAGCACGTCGAGGGCTTCTCGCCGGAGCTTGCGGTCGTCACGCACGGGGGCGGCAAGCCCCTCGCCGAGCCGGTGGTGGTGCGTCCCACCAGCGAGACGGTGATCGGCGAGTTCATGGCCAAGTGGATCGACTCGTACCGGGACCTGCCGCTGCTGCTCAACCAGTGGGCGAACGTGGTCCGGTGGGAGCTGCGTCCGCGGATCTTCCTGCGGACCAGCGAGTTCCTCTGGCAGGAGGGGCACACCGCGCACGCCACCCGCGAGGACGCCCGGGCGTACGCGCGGCGGATCCTGCACGAGGCGTACGAGGACCTGATGGTCAACGTGATCGGCATTCCGGTCGTGGTGGGCCTGAAGACGGCACGCGAGCGGTTCGCGGGCGCGACCGCCACGTACACCTGCGAAGGCATGATGGGCGACGGCAAGGCGCTCCAGTTGGGCACCAGCCACGAGCTGGGGCAGAACTTCGCCAAGGCGTTCGACATCAGCTACTCCTCGAAGGAGGGCGGCCGGGAGCACGCCTGGACCACCTCCTGGGGCACGTCGACCCGGATGCTCGGCGGCCTGATCATGGCGCACGGCGACGACAACGGCCTGCGCGTACCGCCGAGGCTGGCCCCGATCCAGGCGTACGTCATGATCGTCAAGGACGGCGAGGGCGTCGCGGAGGCGGCGGCCAAGCTGCACGACGGCCTGCGCGACGCCGGTGTCCGGGTCGCGCTCGACGACCGGACCGACACTCCGTTCGGCCGCCGGGCCGTCGACGCGGAGCTGCGTGGTTATCCGGTACGCGTCGAGGTCGGTCCCCGTGACCTGGCCGTCGGCAACGCGACTGTGGTGCGCCGCACCGACGGGTCGAAGACCCCGACTCCGGTGGCCGACGTGGTCGCCGCGGTGCTCGCCGCGTTGGAGACCGATCAGCAGGTGCTGCACGACCAGGCGCTGGCCAATCGCGAGTCGCGCACGGTGGAGGTGGCCACTCTCGCCGAGGCGATCGAGGCCGCCGCTACCGGTTGGGCCCGGGTGCCCTGGTCGGCGGTCGGCGTGGCCGGTGAGGCCGAGGCGAACGGCCAGGGCGTCACAGTGCGCTGCCTGCTGCGCGCCGACGGCTCGGTTCCGGACTCCGAGGACGAGCCCGACCTGGTCGCCATCCTCGCCCGCGCCTACTGAGGTGCTCGTCGACCGGTTCCAGCCGGGTCGGCTGATCCTGCACCGCAACGTGCGGCACGGTCGGATCGGTTGGGTCCGACCGGGCCGGGTGGTCAGCGACGACGAGCGGGGTCTGCTGGTGTGGATCGCCCGGGACTCGCCGGTGGCCCACGAGGTGACCGAGGCGGGGCTCGGGATGCGGGCGATGCCGTTCGCCGAGTGGATCTTGTCGTCGTACCGGCTGGCGCACGGGAGCTGGAACGGGCCACCGCTGTTGAAGTTCCTGCCCACCGGGGCGGCGCACTCCGTCTGGTGGTTCCGCGACGCGCGGGGCCGGTTCACCAACTGGTACGTCAACCTGGAGGAGCCCGGTGTCCGCTGGGACGACGGCCCGGTGGCCGGTGTCGACGTGGTGGACCAGGATCTCGACGTGGTGGTGCGTCCGGACCTCAGCTGGGACTGGAAAGACGAGGACGAGTTCGTCGAGCGGTTGGCCTTCGGTGCCGACTACTGGGTGACCGACGAGAAGGCGGTCCGCGCCGAGGGGGAGCGGGTGATCGCGCTCGCCGAGGCCGGCGAGTTCCCGTTCGACGGCACCTGGTGCGACTTCACCCCGCCGGCGGATTGGGACGTACCGGACGAATTGCCACCGGGATGGGACCGTCCGCCGGTGCGCTGAGAGGTGTTCCGGGTCACCGGTGGCGTGGTGTCCGGGTCCGATGCGGGAGATCGGCGTCGGGTCTGGCAGAATAGGTCGCTGGTATCCGGCGCGCGTCCGGCGCCCTCTAACCCGGGCACGTCGCCAGTCCACCGAGTAGTCTCCGGCCCAACCCCACGGGTCCGGTCGGCGCTCACCCATGCACACCGCCCATACGGGCCGGTGAGATCGCAACAGGAGCGAAACAACTGTGGCCGTAAAGATCCGGCTCCTGCGGATGGGCAAGATCCGCAACCCGCAGTACCGCATCGTCATCGCCGACTCGCGCACCAAGCGTGACGGTCGGGCGATCGAGTTCGTCGGGGTTTACCAGCCCAAGGAAGACCCCTCGATCATCGAGGTCAAGTCGGAGCGGGTCCAGTACTGGCTGTCCGTCGGCGCTCAGCCGAGCGAGGCGGTGCAGCGTCTGCTGGAGCTGACCGGTGACTGGCAGAAGTACAAGGGCCTGCCGGCCCCGCCGCCGCTCCTGGTCGCCCCCGAGCGGGCCGACCGCAAGGCGGCGTACGAGGCTGAGGCGAAGGCCGCCGCCGGGCTCGCCCCGGAGACCCCGGCCAAGCCGGCCAAGAAGGCCGCCAAGGCTGCCGAGGCGCCGAAGACCGAGGCTCCGGCCGAGGCGCCGAAGACCGAGGCTCCGGCCGAGGCCCCGGCCGCTGCCGACGCTGGTGAGCAGGCCTGACATGCCTCTGCGTCCGGCGTTGGAGCACCTGGTCAAGGGCATCGTCGACCACCCGGACGACGTCCGGGTGCGGATGGTCGATTCCCGTCGGGGCAAGCGGCTCGAAGTTCGCGTGCACCCGGAGGACCTCGGCACTGTGATCGGTCGGTCCGGTCGGACCGCCAAGGCGCTGCGCCAGGTGATCGGCTCCATCGGCGGGCGCGGGGTACGCGTCGACATCGTCGACTCGTACTGATGCAGCTCGTCGTCGGAAGGATCGGCAAGCCGCACGGTGTCCGCGGTGAGGTCACCGTGGAAGTGCGGACAGACGAGCCCGAAGCACGGTTCGCCCCGGGTTCGGTGCTGCGCACCGAACCCGGGGCGACGCCCCCGGCTCCCGCCACGGCGGACGAGCCCGGGGTGCCGTTCCGGCTTCCCGCGGAGCTGACCATCGAGGAGTCCCGCTTCCACCAGGGGCGGGTGCTCATCGCGTTCGAGGGAATCCTGGACCGCAACACCGCCGAGGCGCTGCGCGGCACCCTGCTCGTGGTCGACAGCGCCGACGTGACGCCGCCGGACGATCCGGAGGAGTTCCACGACCACCAGTTGGTCGGGTTGGCCGTGGTGACCCCGGCGGGCGAACGACTGGGTGAGGTGGCCCGGATCGACCACGCGCCCTCCTCGGACCTGCTGGTGTTGCGGCGGCCCGAGGGTCGTACCGCGCTGATCCCGTTCGTCCGGGCGATCGTTCCGGAGGTCGACATCGCCGGCGGCCGTGTGATCGTCGACCCGCCGGCCGGCCTGCTCGACCTTTAGGACCACCCCCCATGCGCGTCGACGTCGTGTCGATCTTTCCGGAGTACTTCGCCCCACTGGACCTGTCGCTGATCGGGCGGGCGCGGGCCAACGGCGTACTCCAGCTTGCCGTGCACGACCTGCGGACCTGGACCCACGACGTGCACCGCACCGTCGACGACACCCCCTACGGCGGCGGGCCGGGCATGGTGATGCGCCCGGAGCCGTGGGGTGAGGCGCTGGACGCGCTCGCGCCGGCCGAGGCCCCGCCGCCCCGGCTGCTGGTGCCGTCGCCGGCCGGCGCCCCGTTCACGCAGGCCATGGCGTACGAGCTGGCGGCCGAGTCGCATCTGCTCTTCGCCTGCGGCCGGTACGAGGGCATCGACCAGCGGGTGTTGGCGCACGCCGCCACCCGGATGCCGGTCACCGAGGTCTCGCTCGGTGACTACGTGCTCTTCGGCGGTGAGGTCGCGGTCCTGGTGATGCTGGAGGCGGTCACCCGGCTGCTGCCGGGGGTGCTGGGCAACGCGGGCTCGTTGGACGAGGAGTCGCACGCGCACGGGCTGCTGGAGGCCCCGATCTACACCAAGCCGCCGAGCTGGCGTGGGCACGACGTGCCGGAGGTGCTCCGCTCCGGTGACCACGGCAAGATCGCCCGCTGGCGACGCGAGGAAGGGCTGCTGCGGACCGCCGCCCGACGTCCGGACCTGCTCGCCGCGCTGCCCGCGGATCGGCTCGACAAACGGGACATCGCGGCCCTGGACCGGGCCGGGTTTCAGCAGCCACCGGGGGATGTGGCAAAGTAGAGGGGTTGCCGCATCCGTCCGCGCCCGCGGGCGGCTGCGAGGATCACCGACCGGGGTCGGCCCGCCGACCACCACCCGGGGATCAGAATCACCCACCCGCGCACCGAGTGACGGTGCGCCGTGAGCCTTACGAGGACGCAGCGATGAACATCCTGGACGCCCTTGACGCCCAGTCGAAGCGGACCGACCTTCCCGACTTCCGGGCCGGTGACACCGTCAAGGTGCACGCCCGCGTCGTCGAGGGCAACCGGTCCCGTGTCCAGATCTTCCAGGGCGTCGTGATCCGTCGCCAGGGTGACGGTCTGCGCGAGACCTTCTCGGTCCGCAAGGTCAGCTTCGGTGTCGGTGTCGAGCGGACCTACCCGCTCAACGGCCCGGGCATCGACCGGATCGAGATCGTGACCCGCGGTGACGTGCGTCGCGCCAAGCTCTACTACCTGCGCGAGCTGCGCGGCAAGAAGGCCAAGATCAAGGAGAAGCGGGAGAAGCAGCCCAGCTGACTTCCCGCTCGCCACGCCGCCTGAGCTGCGCGTATGCCGTAACGACCAGACCGCACTACCCTGGTCGTCACGGGCGCAGCACGGCGGCGGGCCCGCCCACGTGGGCGGCAGCCGTCCACTACCGCCCGTGGAGCCTCGACGAGGTTCCCGGGCGGTGGTGTTTCTGTGGACCGGGGAGTGGCGTGGTGCAGACACTTGACGAAGACGACACCGTCGATCCGTGGCGTCGGCGCGCCCGCCGTACCCGCCGACAGATGCCGCTCTGGCAGGAGCTTCCGCTGCTGCTGGTGGTGGCCTTCTGCCTCGCGGTGCTGATCCGCACCTTCCTGCTCCAGGCCTTCTACATCCCCTCCGGCTCGATGGAGGACACGCTTCTCGTCGACGACCGGGTGCTTGTCAACAAGGTCGTCTACGACCTCCGTGACCCGATCCGCGGCGAGGTGGTGGTCTTCCGGGGCACCGACCGGTGGGCGCCGCAGGTCGACGAGCAGCCGGAGCCGGGCTTCGTCGGCAAGCTGACCCGGACCGTCGGCGACCTGATCGGGGTGAGTCGACCCGGCGAGAAGGACTTCATCAAGCGGGTGATCGGCGTTCCCGGCGACCGGGTCAAGTGCTGCGACAGCCAGGGGCGGGTCACCGTCAACGGCACGCCGCTCAACGAGCCGTACGTCCTGCGGGACTCTCCCCTGGACCTGCCGCCCAACCCGTCGGAGTGCCGGTCCCGGCGCTTCGACGAGGTCGTCGTACCGCCCGGTCAGATCTTCGTGATGGGCGACCACCGTGAGGTCTCGCAGGATGCGCGCTGCCAGGGCCCGGTGCCGATCGACAACGTGATCGGCCGGGCCTTCATGGTGGTCTGGCCCTCGTCGCGGTGGCACTCGCTGCCGGTGCCGTCGACGTTCGACGACGTGTCCGCGCCGAGCGTGGCATCCTCGGGCCTGCCCCCGGCGCGACCGACACCGCAGGGCGGTGTGGTGCTGATTCTCCCGCTGGCGGTCGCACTGCGTGGTTCCCGCGCGTTCCGGTCGATGACGTCCAGTTCGGCAACGTAGGCTCCTTGGCGTGATTGACGAGCAGACCGACAAGCCGCGCAGCTCCTTCTGGAAGGAGCTGCCGATCCTGCTGGGTGTGGCGATCCTGGTCGCGGTGCTGGTCCGCGCCTTCGTGTTGCAGACCTTCTTCATCCCCTCCCCGTCCATGGAAAACACGCTCAAGATCGATGATCGGGTGCTGGTCAACAAACTGGTCTACGACTTCCGTTCGCCGCACCGCGGTGAGGTGATCGTCTTCAAGGCTCCGATCGAGTGGAGCGGCAACCCCGACGGCGAAGACTTCATCAAGCGGGTCATCGGGGTTCCCGGCGACCACGTGGTCTGCTGCGACCCGCAGGAACGCCTGATGATCAACGGCAAGTCGCTGGACGAGCCGTACATCTTCTCGATGGACGGGGTCCGCGACAAGCCTGCCGACCAGGAGTTCGACATCACCGTGCCGAAGGGTCGGCTGTGGGTGATGGGTGACCACCGCTCCGCCTCCGGTGACTCGTTGGAGCACTGGCAGCAGTCCGGGCAGAACATCACCGAGGCCACGATCCCCGAGGACGACGTGGTCGGGCGGGCGTTCACCGTCTTCTGGCCGGTCAATCGGGCCACCTGGCTGACGGTGCCCGATCAGTTCGACGGCATTCCCAAGCCGTAGGCCCGACGGGGCGTGGGCGATCCGCCGTCGGTCTGGCAGGCTAAGGCGGTGACCGTCTACACCCCTCGACGAGCGGCCCGCGTGCTGCTCGTCGACGCGGCCGGCCGGGTCCTGCTGTTCGAGGGCTTCGACCCGGCTCGACCAGGGCACCGCTACTGGTTCACCCCGGGCGGTGGGCTCAACCCGGGGGAAGCGCCGGCGGTGGGTGCGGCCCGCGAGTTGGCCGAGGAGACCGGGCTGCGGCTCGATCCGGTCGAGCTGGGCGGGCCGGTCTGGTCCGACACGACCGAGTTCCCGTTCGACGGTGTGTGGTATCGGCAGGAGCAGGATTTCTTCCTCCTCCGGGTGGAGTCCTGGCAGGTGGACACGGCAGGCTTCGACGACATCGAGCAGCGCAGCATCACCGGCCACCGCTGGTGGCTGCCCGACGACCTGGCGGCCAGCGGTGAACGGTTCTACCCCGCCGAGCTGCCCGCCCTGCTGAACCGGTTGGGGCATTCGACGGCCACCGACCGGGACGAGGCGTCGTGCTGACCCCACCGCGCACCGTCGTCCGCCGCGAGGCCGGCCTGTACGCCCTGGAACGGGCGCTGCAACGGCGCGGTTTCCGGCACGTCGCCGGTGCCGACGAGGCCGGCCGGGGCGCCTGCGCCGGTCCGCTCGTCGCCGCCGCCGCGGTGTTGCCCGAGGGTCGGCGCGGCGAGATCGAGGGGCTGGCCGACTCGAAGCTGCTCACCCCGGCCAGCCGGGAACGCGTGTACGCCGAGGTGGTGGACCGGGCCCTCGCGTACTCCGTGGTGGTGATCCCCGCCGAGGAGGTCGACGCCCGGGGGCTGCACGTGTGCAATCTGGCCGCGATGCGCCGGGCGCTCGCCTCACTCACCACCCGCCCGGAGTACGTGCTGACCGACGGCTTCGGCGTGGACGGCCTGGGCGTGCCGGGGTTGGCGGTGTGGAAGGGCGACCGGGTGGCGGCGTGCGTGGCGGCGGCCAGCGTCCTCGCCAAGGTCACCCGGGACCGGCTGATGGTGGAGCTGGACGGGGTGTTCCCGGCGTACGGCTTCGCCGAGCACAAGGGCTATATCACCCCGGAGCACTCGGCGGCGCTGCGCGAGCACGGGCCGTGCCGGGAGCACCGGTTCTCGTACGTCAATGTCGCCGCGGTCTCCGGCCGCGACGGACGGCCGCCGCGCGCCCGACGCCCCGGCGGCCACGTCCTGCAAGAGCCGATGGAGCGCTCCGGGGCGTCAGGGGGTACCGTCGGCGTGGCGTTGGGCGAGCAGCCTCGGCCTCCGGCGCCGGTGGGGGAAGATGTGGCCATGGAAGGCGGAGTGCGATGAGCGCGGAAGATCTCGAGAAGTACGAGACCGAGATGGAGCTGCAGCTCTACCGGGAGTACCGCGACATTGTCCGCCAATTCTCCTACGTGGTGGAGACGGAGCGTCGGTTCTACCTGGCCAACCAGGTCGACCTGCACGTGCGCAACTCCGACGGCGAGGTCTACTTCGAGGTCGAGATGCACGACGCCTGGGTGTGGGACATGTATCGTCCGGCCCGCTTCGTGAAGAACGTCCGGGTGATGACCTTCAAGGACGTCAACGTCGAAGAGCTGGAGAAGCCCGACATCTCGCTGCCCGCCGACTCCGGCTTCGGCGGCTGACCGTCCCCGCCGCTCGGCCGCACCGCGGGCCCCCACCCGTGGCGTGACACCTGCCGGTCACTCGGCCGGCACCACGACCTCGACGCGTTGCACCAGGTTGTTGGCGAAGCCGCCACGGTTCCACGGCTGCTCGACCGGCTGGGTGCGCCCCGACGCGTCGGTCGCCCGCGCACCGAGCACGTACCGGCCCGGGGTCGCCGTCCACTCGTACCGCCAGCGCCGCCAGGCGAAATCGCCCGACTCCGCCGGGGCCAGCTCGGCCGGCGCCCAGCTCTGCCCACCGTCGGTGGTGACCTCCACGGAGACCACCGGCGCGTGCCCCGACCAGGCCCGGCCGTCCATCTGGCACGGCCCGGGCCGCAGCACCCGGCGGCGGGACATGAAGTCGGGAAAGCCGGGCGGACGGACCAGCGCGCGGGGTTCGATCCGGGTCACCGGCACACCCGGGTCGTCGGCGTTGGTGCGCAGCCGGTACGCGACCGCGTTCTGGTAGCCGTCGAACGGCTCGGTCCGCAGCTCGATGGAGTGGAGCCACTTCACGTGCGCCATGCCGTACCAACCGGGCACGATCAGCCGCAGCGGCGCACCGTGCTGCGGCAGCAGCGGAGCGCCGTTCATCTCGTACGCCAGCAGCACCTCGTCGCGCAGCGCGTCAGCGACCGGCAACGCCCGCTGGTAGTCCTGCTCGACCCCGCGCTCGACCCCGTGGTCGGCGCCGGTGAACACCACGTCCACCGCGTCCGGCCCGAGGCCCGCCTCCCGCAGCAGCGGTGCCAGGGGGGTGCCGGTCCACTCGGCGTTGCCGACCGCCTCGACCAGCCACGGCTGGCTCACCGGCCGGGGGTGCAGCAGCGCTCGCCCGTTGCCGGCGCACTCCAGCGTCACCTGCCGGGTGACCCGCGGCCGCTCCCGCAGCTCGGCGAGCGTGACAGTCAGCGGCCGGTCCACCGCCCCGCCGACGGTCAGCGTGTGCGTCGCCGGATCCAGCTCCGGAATGTCGTAGTGGATCAGCAGGTAGTGCAGCCCGGCCGGGGTGACGTCGTAGCGCAGCGCCTCCAACGGGATGCCGTGGTTGCGGGCGGCGAGCTGCAACTCCTCGGCGCTGATCGCCTCGTCCGGCTCCGCCAGCCGCGACGGGCCGCTCGCGTCGGCCACCGTCGGCGTCCGGTCATCGACAGTGGTCATGCCTGGGCCTCCCCGGTCCATACGGCGGCACCCGCCGTACGCGACCCAGCCTAGGCCCTGCGCGACGGCCCGAAAACGGCTCAGTTGCTCGGTGGCGGCTTGGTCGGGCGGTGTGGCCTTGCGGTCCGGCGGTAGCCGGCGGGGATGGTCGGGGCATAGCAGATCATCCGCGCCGATGGTGGTTGTCCACAGGGCTTCCGGTTGTCCACAGCTCGGTCGGTCGGGCTGGCAGGCGACCCGGCGGCGGTCGGAAGCTGCTGTCATGCGACCACCGTCCGCCCCGCGCGTCGGCTCGATCCGTCATACCGCGCTGCTCCGCGCCGCGCTCGCACTGACCATCCCGCTCTGCGGGTTGGCCATGCTGGTATTGGCGCTGCCCGGCCGCCCACCGCCCGGCGCCGCGCGGGTGCCCGTCTCGTTGCCAGCCTCGGCGGACGCCGGCCCCGAGCGGTTCCGCTGGCCGGTCGACGGGCCACCTCGCCCGGTGCGCCGGTTCGACCCGCCGGCCCGGCCATGGCTGCCCGGCCACCGGGGTGTCGACCTGGCCGCCCCGGCCGGCGCCGTGGTCCGCAGCGCCGGGGCCGGCACCGTGCTCTTCGCCGGCCCGGTCGCCGGCCGACCGGTGATCACCGTGGGGCACGCCGACGGGCTGCGGACCACCCACGAGCCGGTCCAACCGGCGGTACACCCCGGTCAACCGGTCACCGCCGGCACACCACTGGGAGAGCTGCTGCCTGGGCATCCCGGTTGCCCGGCCGACGCCTGCCTGCACTGGGGCCTGCGCCGGGGCACGGAATACCTGGACCCGCTGACACTGCTCGGCCTCGGCCCCGTGCGACTGCTCCCGGTCCGTCCGGTCAGCGCTGGGCGAGCAGCGCCGGCAGCCGTGCGGCCAGCCTCTCGTACTCGTCGGCGGTGTTGTAGACCTGACCGGCGAGCCGCAGCCAACCCCGGCCGTTCCAGCTCATCACCGCCACCTCGGCGGCGAGCCGTGCACCGATCCGCGCCTGCAACGCCCGCGCCGCGTCGATGCTGAGGGCCGTGCCGGCCGGCAACGGAATGAGGCGCAGAGCCACCCCCGGCCCGCCGGGGGCAGGCAGTTGAGCGGGGGGCACCCCCAGCGCGTCCCCCACCACCCGCTGGCCGTACGCGGCGAGCGCGGCGTTGTGCTCGCGTACCCGGTCGACACCGAGACTGCGCAACGTGAACAGGCCCGCCGGCGCGGCCAGCCAGGACGTGTAGTCCAGAGTCGCCTGCCATTCGATCCGGGCCGGGAAACCTGACTCCTGCTCCCAGGAGACCACGAGTGGTTCGATCCGGTCCCGCCAGTGCGGGGCCACCACCAGCAGGGCGGTGCCGCGCGGGGCGTACGCCCACTTGTGCAGGTTGCCCGCCCAGAAGTCGGCGCCGATACTGCTCACCGTGGTGGCCAGCATCCCGGGGGCGTGTGCGGCGTCCACCAGGACCGGCACGTCCTGCTCGTGGGCCACCTCGACGATGGTGGCGGTCGGGAAGAGCTTGGCGGTGGCCGAGGTGAGCTGGTCGACGACGAGCAGGCGGCTCCGCCCGGGGCGCAGGCCGGCGCGGATGATCTGCACAATCTGCTCGTCGGTGGCGTCCAGCGGGATCGGCAGGACCCGGCTGACCGCCCCGGTGCGGCGGCACTCCCGCTGAATGGCCAGGCTCACCGCCCCGTACCCGTGGTCGGTGCTGAGCACCTCGTCGCCGGGTCGCAGCCCCAGCGACTGGAGCACCACGGCGACACCTGTGGTGGTGTTGCCCACCAGGGCGCTGCCGTCGGGGTCGGCACCCAGGAACCCGGCGAGGTGCCGGCGGGTGTGCCCGATCCGGTCGACGAGCCCCTGCGTGAAGAAGCGCAGAGGGTTGGCCTCCATCTCGTCGCGCAGCCGCTGCTGGGTTCGCTGCACACCGATCGGGACCGCGCCGAACGAGCCGTGGTTGAGATGGCTGACCGCCGGGTCCAGGGAGAAGAGCAGACGGGCGCCCGGGATCGGCTCAGGGGGCTGCGGGACGCTCACCTGATGATCGTAACCGTCGGCTCTGCTCGCCCCCGCTGCGTGATGGGGTGAGCGGATAGGCCTGCCTTGTGCACGGCGCGTTGGCGCTCGACGTCGGGCGCGTGGGTGCGCCTACCGGTACGCGGCGCGTTGGCGCTCGACGTCAGGCGCGTGGGTGCGCCTGCCGGTACGCGGCGCGTAGGCGCTCGACCGAGACGTGCGTGTAGATCTGGGTGCTGGCCAGCGATGAGTGGCCCAGCAGTTCCTGCACGGCGCGCAGATCCGCACCACCTTCGAGGAGGTGGGTTGCCGCCGAGTGGCGAAGGTCGTGCGGGCTGGTCCGGGGCAGGCCGGCGGCCTCGGCGTAACCGCCGACGATCTGACGCGCTGTCGTCGGGTTGAGCCGCCCGCCCCGGGCACCGAGCAACAGCGCGTCGCCGGAGCGGGTGCCCACCAACGCCGGACGGCCCCGGCGCAGCCACTCGTCAAGCGCCCGTTGCGCGGGCACTCCGTACGGCACCGAGCGCTCCCGTCCGCCCTTGCCGA
This sequence comes from Micromonospora sp. NPDC049230, assembly GCF_040647875.1. Lineage (NCBI taxonomy): Bacteria > Bacillati > Actinomycetota > Actinomycetes > Micromonosporales > Micromonosporaceae > Micromonospora > Micromonospora sp. NPDC049230. Next base: position 170,385 of record NZ_JBEZCZ010000002.1, on the reverse strand, counting down.
ACACCCGGATCACCCGCCGGCCATGGTCGACGTCGCCGACGTCCAACCCGCAGGCCTCGCTGACCCGTACCCCGGTCGCGTAGAGCAGTTCCAGCAGAACCCGGTCGCGCAGCGGCACCGCCGCGGCGGCCGCATCGACAGTGGCGGCGTCCACCGTGGCGGCGGCATCGACAGTGGCGGCGTCCATCGCGGCGGCGGCATCGACAGTGGCGGCCGACGTCGGCCCGATCGTTGGATCCGTGCGTGCTGGGTGTGCGTGCGGCGGGTCAGTGGGTGGCGGGTCGCTGGGCGGTGTCCGCCGGGCCGGTGCCTCGACCAGAGCGACGGCCTGGTCGGCGCGCAGGACGGTGGGCAACTCCCGGTGCGCGCGGGGGCTGGCCAGCGCGGCGCCCACGTCGGCGGGGAGAAGCCCAGCCCGGTGCGCCCAGGCGCTGAACGCCCGCGCCGACGCGGCCCGTCGGGCCAATGACGTGCGGGCCGCGCCGGTCGTGCGCTGCCGCGCCAACCAACTCCGCAGCACCGACAGGTCCAGCTCGGCGAGGTCGACGCAGCCCATCCGCACGGCGTGGTCGAGCAGCGAGACCAGATCGGTGACGTACGCGCGGACGGTATGCGCCGACCGGTTACGCACCCGGGACAGGTGCTCGGCGAAGTCGTCGACCGTGTCGCGCAACGCCGGCGGCAGTGCCTGGTGCAGGGCTCGGGTGCCCCGGTCGGACCGGCTCATCGTCGCCGCGCCCGCGAGTCGGGCGACTCGTCGACCCCGGCACCCTCACTGACAGCTGGCACGACACCAGCCTACGGCCGATTGTCGCCTGTCACCTGCCACGCGACATCGGTGTTCGTCGCCCCTGACTACCGGCGTTTGCCCCTCTTGACCAGGAGCGCCACCAAGCCGCCAATGAGTGCGACGGACGTGACGAGACAGCACAGGACAGCGATATGCCATGGCTTGATAGCACCCATGAGCGCGCACAGTACCGGCGCTCGCGCTTCGCCGAGGCCCCGAGCGGCCCCCGCGTGCTGAACACCTCCGCGTGCGATCGCTCTCGTGCGTGATCGCTTCCGCGTGCCGGCCGCTTCCGCGTGCGACCGGGTTCGTGCGCGACCGTCTCCGTGCGCGACCGTCTCCGTGCGTGACCGCTTCCGCGTGCCGACCGCTTCGGCGTGCGACCGGTTTCGCGCGTCCGGGCGAGCACGCCGACCGCTCTGCCGTGGCGCACCCACCTGCGCGCTAGGTCGGCGCTGACGTCTCCGCCGCCGCTGTTGCCGCCGTCGCACGCTTCGGTTTCGCGGGCGGGGCGAGGGCATAGCCGTTGTCGCGACGGACCACCATGGACAGCTCCTCCAGCAGTGACAGTTTGCGCAACGCCGTCCGTACGTCGACACCGGCGCGGGCAGCGAGCCGATCCACACCCATCGCACCGCGGCGGGGCAGCGCCTCGAACAGTGACCGTGCGTCGTCGTCGAGCGCGTCGGCGGGCCGCTGCTGCCCGCGCGCCAGCGGGGCCAGGTCCGCGCCGATCCGACCCACCTCCTCCAGCACGTGCGCCACCCCGGTGACCAGCCGAGCCTTGGGTTGCTCGCGGAGCAGCTCGTGCGCGCCGACGGACATCGCCGACGTCACCGGCCCCGGCACCACCATCGCCACTCGACCCGTGTAGATGGCCCGCCGAGCGGTCTGCGTCGCACCACTGCGCGCCGACGCCTCCACCACAACGGTGCCCAGGGTGCCTCCGGCGATCACCCGGTTGCGGATCAGGAACCGGGGGCGCAGTGGTTCGGCGCCCGGCGGCCACTCACTGACCAACAGCCCGGTGTCCGCGATCCGGTCGAAGAGCGCGGCGTTGCCCATCGGATACGGCCGGTCCACCCCGCAAGCGAGCACCGCCACGGTCAGCCCGCCAGCGTTGAGGGCACCCCGGTGCGCGGCTGCGTCGATGCCGAACGCGCCACCGGAGACGACAGTCCAGTCGCGTTCGGCCAGGCCGTACCCCAGCTCAGTCGCGACGTGCTGGCCGTAGCTGGTGGCCGCCCGCGCACCTACCACTGCCACCGAGCGATCCAGTGCTTCGCCGAGCGGCCAGCTCCCGCGTACCCAGAAGCAGAGCGGTGGGGCGGTCTCACCGTCCACCCGGCGGCTGACGTCCGGTAGGCGCAGCGCGGCCAAGCCGTCAACCCGGGCCGGCCATTCCTCGTCATCCGGCGTGACCAGTCGGGCACCCAGTCGGGTCGCCCGCTCCAGCGCCTCCGCCGCTACCGCCCGCGCGTCGCCGGCCGCCGAGCGTGCGGCGACCGTGGTGTGCAGCCAACCGTCCGGGCTGCCGCCGTCGAGCAGCAGGTCCAGGGTCGCCACCGGGCCGTGCCGTTTGACCAGTCGGTGCACCGCGCGGGTGCCCGGCTCGGCCAGCCAGGTCAGCGCGACCCGGGCCAGTCTGCGCTCGTCATCGGCGCTCATGTCGCCTCTCCCGTCCGTAGTTGAAGCGCCTCCCGGACGTCGTCCAGATCTGGCCGGTCCCGACCGTCCAGATCAGCGATGGTCCAGGCCATCCGGATCACCCGGTCGAAGCCGCGCGCCGACAGCGAGCCGGAGTCGAGCCGGCCACGCAACTCGACGGTGACGCGGGCGGGCAGCCGCCACGGCGGTCGGCGCAGGTGCGGGCCTTCCACCTCGGCGTTGAGCCGCCGGCCGAGGCCGGCCCAGCGGGCGGCCGCCGCCTGCCGGGCCGCCGACACCCGGGCCGCGACCGTCGCCGAGGACTCGACGCCGTCGGCGGGTGCCAGCAACTCCGCCGCTGTCACCGGCATCAACCGCACCTGTACGTCGATCCGGTCGAGCAGCGGCCCGGAGAGCCGGCCGAGGTAGCGGCGGCGGGCCAGCGGGCTGCACTCACAGTGCGCATCACCGGACGGTTTCGCGCACGGACAGGGGTTGGCAGCCAGCACCAACTGGGTCCGGGCCGGGTAGACCGTGCCGCCCCCGCTGCGGGTGAGCTGGATGCGGCCGTCTTCGAGCGGTTGGCGCAGCGCCTCCAACGCGCCCTTGCTGAACTCGGGGGCCTCGTCGAGGAAGAGCACGCCGCGATGCGCCAACGACACCGCGCCAGGTCGGGCCAGCCCTGAGCCACCACCGACCAGGGACGGCACGGTCGCGGTGTGGTGCGGTGCCTGAAACGGCGGACGACGCAGCAGCCGACCGCCCGGCGCCAGCAACCCGGCGACCGAGTGCAGGGCGGTGACCTCCAGCGCCGCCTCGTCGTCCAACTCGGGGAGGATCGACGGCAATCGTTCGGCGAGCATCGTCTTGCCGGCGCCCGGCGGCCCGAGCAGCGCCACGTGGTGGCCGCCGGCCGCGGCGACCTCCAACGCGCGCCGGCCCACCTGTTGTCCGGCGACCTCGGAGAGATCCGGCCCGTCGACGACCGGTGTCGGGGTGGCCTCCGGCGGCTCGATCAGCGGGGTACCGTCCCGAACGAAGGCGACCAGCCGGTGCAGGGTGTCCACCGCTCGCACGCGTACCCCCGGGATGGCCGCGGCCTCGGCGGCGTTGCCGACCGGGACGATGACCCGCCCGACGCCGGCCTGGGCCGCGGCGGCGACCATCGGGAGTACGCCGCGCACCGGCCGGACCGCGCCGTCCAGCCCCAACTCGCCAAGGACCACCACCCCCTCCAGGGGAAGCAGCGGCAGCTCACCGGAACCGCCCAGGAGAGCCGCGGCGATGGCCAGATCGAACGCCGAGCCGAACTTCGGCAGCGTGGCGGGCAGCAGGTTGAGGGTGATCCGCCGGTTGGGCCAGCGCTGGCCGGAGTTGACCACGGCCGCGCGGACACGGTCGCGGGCCTCGTGCAGGGCGGTGTCCGGCAGACCGGAGATCAACACCGCCGGTAGGCCGGCGGCCAGGTCGGCCTCCACCTCGACCAGATGGCCGGTGACGCCGACCAGCCCAACGCAGAGCACCTTCGCGTAGCTCACGGCCGCGTCACCGATCCTTCCGCGCGCATGTCAGAACGCACCCTTGAGGTGAACCACCTGCGCCGGGCCGGCGTCGGGCAGCCGCACCGACAGCACGTCGAAACGCACCTCGTCGGCGGTCGTGCCGGTCTCGGTCAGCCAGCGCGCGGCGAGCCCACGCAGCCGGCGGGCCTTTGCCGGCACGACCGCCTCGGCCGGCGTGCCGAAGTCGTCGCCCCGGCGGGTCTTCACCTCGCAGAAGGCGAGCACCGGCCCGTCCCACGCGATGATGTCGATCTCCCCGGCCGGGCAGCGCCAGTTTCGGGCGATCGGGCGCAGACCCGCCTCGGTCAGGTGCCGGGCGGCACACCGCTCGCCGTACGCGCCGACCGCCTGGTTCCGCTTCGTCATGGCTGGCACGGTGCCCGCCCGGGTGCCCGCGCGGCCAGCCCGACGACGGCCCAGCTGTGGACAACGGGTGCCCTGTGGACAACCGGACGATCATGCCCGCGCTGTGCTATGGCATCCCTCGCGGGCGACCGGAGCTGGCCGGGCCGGGCTGAAATGGCGCGGGCGAAGCCCGTCGCATACGGTGCCTGCCGTGGACGGACGACGGAGCTTTCCGGAAGATCAGGAGTCGCGCTGGTACCCCGACGAGCGGGGTCGCGACTACGGCGAGTCGGAGTGGCGCGGCACTGGCGAATCGCGGTACCGGGACGGTGAGGTCCCCGAGCAGCGTGGCACCGACGAGGGCCGCTCCGTCGAGGACACCGGCGTCGGCCGACGCCGGGAACCAGACTCCGGCCGCTTCGGCGCGGTGGATGCGGGTCGTTTCGGTGGTACGCCCGAGTCGGACTCGGGTCGCCTGAGCGCGGTGGACGCGGGTCGTTTCGGTGGTACGCCGGAGTCCGGCTCGGGTCGTTTCGGCGCGTCGGAGTCGGACTCGGGGCGCTTTGGGGCGGTGGGTGCTCCACCCGTGCGATTCGGTGCTCCGGAGCCCGACTCGGGGCGGTTTGGCGTGATCGATCCGTTGGGGGACGGGCGGCCGGAGACCGAGGGGTACCGGGCGACCCGCTCCCGGAGGGCGGATCGGGACCCCTCGGAGATCTCCGGTGAGTTGCCCGGCCGTCGGGCCGCCCGGGAGTCGGCCGCTGCCCCGCTGACCACCCCCGCGCCGGAGGTCGCCCACGACACCACGGCCACTGTCGTCCCGCCGACTGCTGTGCCCGCCGAGCAGGCTCGTCCCGCTCCGCTCGGTGGGTACCCGATCGTCGAGCCGACCCGGGCCGGCGACCCGCCGCACCCGCTGGAGATGCCGACCGGCCCCATGCCGGGGATCGGCCCGCGCCCCGACCTGCCCGCTGCGGAGCAGCCGGCGTACGCCCCGGCGACTGACGGCGTCTACCGGACCCGCCGGCCGGTGTTGGCCGTACTCTTCGCCCTGCTGGTGTTGATCTTCGAGATTCCTGCGCTGCGGGTGCTGCTGGCGGGCGTGACCGGCGACCCGGTGGACGCCGGCAACGTGGTGGTGGGTATCGCCCTGGTTGCCGGACTGCCGATCTTCGCGACCGGGCTGTACGGGCTACGAACCGGAGGTCTGGCGCTCGCCGACGGTGGTCGAGGCTGGCTGCGTCCACCCACGGCATACCTGACCGTCGGCCTGGTGCTCTTCCTCGCCGCCGCGCTCGCGGCCGGCTGAACCAGGCACAGCCGACCACCTGTCTCCGCCAACACCGTCGCGGCCAGGCCTTCCGGCGTGTCCCGCCTGGGGTGTCCCGCGCCCGGGTTCCCGCCCTGCGTCCGGTGCGCGGTGCGCGGTGCGCGGTGCGGGGTGCGGGGTGCGCGATGCGGGGTGCGCGATGCGTGGTGCGTCATGCGACGCGGCCGGTGTCCCGGCCTGCGCTGGTGTCCCGCCGCCACGCCCGGGGCGCGATGTCCCATGCCGCGCCTTGATCGACTCGGTTTTCAGAAAATCGCGGTGTCCGGGCCTTGATCGACTCGGTTTTCATGAAGTCGGGGTGTCCTGGTCGGCTTGACGCACCGGTTTTCAGCAAGCCGAGTCGATCATCGCGGGGTGCCGCGCCGATCAGCGCCGCGCGCCGCGCGCCCCGCGCCCCGCGCCCTGCGCCCCGCGCCGCGCCGGACGCCGCGCCGCCCGCCGTGCGCTCCGCGCCGCGCCGGACGCCGCGCCGCCCGCCGTGCGCTCCGCGCCGCGCCGGACGCCGCGCCGCCCGCCGTGCGCTCCGCGCCGCCCGCCGCCCCGCGCCGCCCGCCGCGCGACGCCGCCACGTCGGGTGGACCGTCGCGGCCACCGGACAGACCTGCGCACCCCGGGGCGGGTGGGCGGGTGAGGGGCGTACACTGGCCAACTGGCGACCGCCTTGTGCGGTCGACCTCGCGCGCCCTCTTCACGAATCGTCGTGGAGCGACGGCCTCCCTGGTCCCGATCTTGGTCGGGTCCACCATGGGTCGGCGACCAGGCGCCAGGACGCCCGGCCACCGGCCGGGCGTGACAACCAGGGATCTTGAGGAGTACCCCAACCATGGCCGTCGTGACCATGCGCCAGCTGCTGGAGAGCGGTGTCCACTTCGGGCACCAGACCCGGCGCTGGAACCCGAAGATGAAGCGCTTCATCATGACCGAGCGCAACGGCATCTACATCATCGACCTGCGCCAGACCCTCGAGTACATCGAGAAGGCGTACGAGTTCGTGCGTGGGACCGTCGCCGAGGGTGGCAGCATCCTGTTCGTCGGCACCAAGAAGCAGGCCCAGGAAGCGATCGCCGAGCAGGCGACCCGGGTCGGCCAGCCGTACGTCAACCACCGCTGGCTCGGTGGCATGCTGACCAACTTCCAGACGGTGTACAAGCGGCTCCAGCGGATGAAGGAGCTGGAGGGCCTGGGTGACCTGAGCGGCACCGCCGCCGGTTACACCAAGAAGGAGACCCTGCAGCTCTCCCGCGAGAAGATCAAGCTGACCCGCACCCTCGGTGGTCTGCGGGACATGCAGAAGCTTCCCGCCGCGGTCTGGATCGTCGACACCAAGAAGGAGCACATCGCCGTCGACGAGGCCCGCAAGCTGGGCATCCCGGTGATCGCCGTGCTCGACACCAACTGTGACCCGGACGAGGTCGACTTCCCGATCCCGGGTAACGACGACGCGATCCGGTCGGCCGAGCTGCTGACCAAGGTCGTCGCCGCTGCCGTGGCGGATGGTCTGATCGCGCGTTCCGGCCGTCGCCGGGGCAACGACGAGAAGCCCGAGGGTGTCGCGAGCGACGAGCCGCTGACCGAGTGGGAGCGCGAGCTGCTGGAGCCGAAGAAGGCCGACGAGTCGGCCGCCCCGGCCGAGCAGCCCGCTGCCGCCACCGCCGAGCAGCCCGCCACCCCGGAGCAGCCGGCGCAGGCCACCACCGAGCAGCCGGCGGCCGCCACCGCGGAGTGATCGCACCGTCGCTGCCCCGCCGTCCGTTTTCGCGAACGGCGGGCAGCGACGGTACGCCGGGCACGATCCGCCCGGATCCGGGTAACCGGCACCTCTGACCATCCACACGCCGTCTCAACACCGAAGAGAGAGCCATGTCCCAAATCACCGCCGCGGACGTCAAGAAGCTCCGCGACCTCACCGGCGCCGGCATGATGGACAGCAAGAAGGCGCTGACCGAGGCCGAGGGCGACTTCGACAAGGCCATCGAGATCCTGCGCGTCAAGGGCGCCAAGGACGTCGGCAAGCGGGCCGGCCGTACGGCCGCCAACGGTCTGGTCGCCCACTCCGGCAAGGCGCTGCTGGAGCTCAACTGCGAGACCGACTTCGTCGCCAAGACCGAGTCGTTCATCGCGCTGGCTCAGCAGCTGGTCGAGCACGGCGAGCGCGCCGGCGTGAACACCGCCGAGGAGCTGCTCGCCACCGAGCTCGACGGCAAGGTCGTCGCGGACCTGATCCAGGAGCAGTCCGCCAAGATCGGCGAGAAGCTGGTCCTCAACCGGTTCGCCAAGGTCGAGGGCACCACCGCCGTCTACCTGCACCGCAAGGCCCAGGACCTGCCGCCGGCCGTTGGTGTGCTGGTGTCGTACACCGGCAAGACCGACGAGGCGGGCGACGCCGACGCCCGTGGTGTGGCCATGCAGATCGCCGCGATGCGACCGAAGTACCTCACCCGGGACGAGGTTCCGGCCGAGGTCGTCGAGTCCGAGCGGCGCATCGCCGAGCAGACCGCCCGCGAGGAGAACAAGCCCGAGGCGGCCCTGCCGAAGATCATCGAAGGTCGGGTGAACTCCTTCTTCAAGGACTACGTCCTGATCGAGCAGGCCTCCGTCGCCGACAACAAGAAGTCGGTGAAGCAGCTGCTGGCCGAGGCCGGCATCGAGGTCACCCGCTTCGTGCGGTTCGAGGTCGGCCAGGCCTGAGCCGTCACCGGGCGCCGCGCGCGCCCGTGGGCAGAAGACGTCAACGAGGAGGCCGCCGGTGTACGTGACAGGCACCGCGGCCTCCTCGTCACATAGGGTCGGCAGCGGCAGGTTCGCGGTACGCGCCGCACGGGGCGTACGCGTGGGGAAGGGCGAGGCGGATGACGCAGGTTGTGAGTGACCGGACGCTGGCGATGGACGATCCGACGGCACCACCGCCGGGGCGCGCCCGCCGGGTGGTGCTGAAGCTCTCCGGTGAGGTGTTCGGCGGCGGCGCGATCGGCGTCGACCCGGATGTTGTCCAGGCCATCGCCCGGCAGATCGCCACAGTGGTCCGCCGCGGCGTGCAGGTCTCCGTGGTGGTCGGCGGCGGCAACTTCTTCCGCGGCGCGGAGTTGCAGAAGCGCGGCATGGACCGGGCCCGCGCCGACTACATGGGCATGCTCGGCACCGTGATGAACTGCCTCGCGTTGCAGGACTTCCTGGAGAAGGAAGGCATCGAGACCCGGGTGCAGAGCGCGATCACCATGGCCCAGGTCGCCGAACCGTACATCCCACTGCGGGCGATCCGGCACCTGGAGAAGGGCCGTGTGGTCATCTTCGGTGCGGGCGCGGGCATGCCGTACTTCTCCACCGACACGGTGGCCGCCCAGCGGGCTCTGGAGATCCGGGCTGACGTGGTGCTGATGAGCAAGAACGGCGTGGACGGCGTCTACACCGCCGACCCGCGGATCGACCCCACCGCCAGCAAGCTCGACTCGATCACCTTCTCCGAGGTGCTGCGCCGCAACCTGCGGGTGGCGGACGCGGCGGCGTTCAGCCTCTGCATGGAGAACGGCCTGCCGATGCTGGTCTTCGGCGCGCAGGGTGACGACACCATCATCCGCGCGGTGGGTGGCGACAAGATCGGCACCCTGATCACCGCCTGAGCCCCGCCGACAGCGACGGCAACGGCGGGTCTGACGACTTTCCGCAGAGCCCACCACGAGCACAGAAGGAGGCGAGGAGACCGGTGATCGACGACACCCTCCTCGAGGCCGAGGAAAAGATGGAGCGTGCGGTTGAGCACGCCAAGGAGGAGTTCGGCGCCATCCGTACCGGTCGCGCCAACGCCGCCATGTTCTCCAAGGTCATCATCGACTACTACGGCACGCCCACGCCGCTGACCCAGATGGCGTCGATAGCGGTCCCCGAGCCGCGGATGGCCATCATCAAGCCGTACGACAACTCGCAGATCAATGCGATGGAGAAGGCGATCCGCGACTCGGACCTCGGGGTGAACCCGAACAACGAGGGCAACCAGCTGCGCATCCTGCTCCCGCAGATGACCGAGGAGCGCCGCCGCGACATGATCAAGGTGGCCCGGAACAAGGGCGAGGAGGCCAAGGTGGCCATCCGCAACGTCCGCCGCCGTGGCAAGGAGGAGCTGGACCGGATCGTCAAGGACGGCGAGGCCGGCGAGGACGACGGTCGCCGCGCCGAGAAGGAACTCGACGACCTGACCCAGCGTTACGTGGCCAACGTCGACGACCTGGTGAAGCACAAGGAAACCGAGCTGCTGGAGGTCTGAGGCCCCACCCGGCGTCCGCCGGGACAGCAGCCGACGTGAGGCCCGCCCCCGATTCGGGGACGGGCCTCGTGCTGTTCGGGCGTCAGCGGGGGATCCGGACGGTACGGGTCGTCTCGGTCAGGGTCGTTCCGATGTACGCGTCGTGCAGCTCGAAGCGAACGGTGGCCCGACCCGGGTGCAGCACCGGGTCGGCCCGGTAGAAACCCATCGAGATGCTGGCGGTGCCGCCGTCGCAGACGATCTCGCCAGCGCCGAGGCCGCCGGTGGCCCAGTAGGTCGGCAGGCCGTCCTGGGTCAGCGACGCCGACAGGAAGTACACGCCGGCCGGGCAGTTGCGCACCTCTCCCCGGGCGGTGACGGCCGGGAACGCCGGCCCGGTTCCGTCGGGGCTCCCGTCGTACAGGTAGATCTCGCTGGTGCGGTGGTCGATCCTGATGCTGGCGTTCCGCGTCGCCGCGGTGGCTGGTGTGGCCGCCGTCAGGACGAGGGCGACAATCGTCAACACCGCCAGGCTGATTCTGCGCACTAACGCTCCTTCTCCGCTGTCATGCTGGAAAGCGCCGGCGGACGCCGGCACCGACAGCCGACCATCGATGGGCAGTGCGGGTCATCCCCTGTTCGCCCGGATGCACGGTCGGATAGGCGTCGGTGCGCCGCCGGCGCTCGTCCGGGCGGCTGGCGTGATTCTCGGGACGCCGTCGGGCCACAGCCGCCGTAGCAGCGCGGCGACTCGCCGAATCCCGCCCACCGCGACCCCCGTAGGGGACCCGACGGGCAGGGGGCCATCGTCCGCCTCGCCCCCGCGGCGGGTGCAGTAGGCTCGGCAGGATTCCGGGCCACCGGGCGGTGCGCACCGGGAATCGACCGACCGTCGGGGCGGTCGAGCCGGAGGAACACAGTCGCGCGTGTAGGGGATGCTTGTGGTCTTGCGTCATGTGGTGGTACTCGTGCCGCGTCGCGGTGCGTGATGTCCCACCCCGACCCCTACACCGACGAGCCGCGCGGCTGGGACCGGCCGGAGCGCCAGGTCGCCCTGCCCTGGCCCGAGCAAGAGCTTGAGGCGGGCCAGCGGAGTCGCCGTCCGGCCGTCGGGCCCGAGTTGTACGCCGAGCCACGCACCCGCCCGTACGCGGAGCCGCACCCGGCCGACCCGTACGACGAGCACGGCCGGGCAATCCGCCCGGACGACCGGGACCGCTTCGACGACCGGGACCGGCGCGACCGTTTCGCCGACCGGGACCGCTACGACGACGATCGGAACCAGCCCGACCGCTACGGCGACCGCCCGCCAGCGGGTGACGCCCCGGCGCGTTACGCCGACCCCGGCACTGCCCAGCGTTCCGAGGACTTTGACGCGCCGTCGCGCTTCGACGACCGTGCCGCGCCACGCGGTCTCGACGACCCTGCCGCTGCGCCCCGTTACGACGACCGTGCCGCGCCGCGTTACGACAACGGTGACGCTCCACCTCGCTTCGACGACCGAGACGCGTCGCCGAGCTTCGACGACCGAGACGTTCCGCCGCGCTTCGACGACGACGCCGGTTACCCGACCGCCCAGCTCGCGCCCATCGGGGCCGAGATCCTGCCGGACGATGACCCGGTGACCGAGCCGGAGCCGCCGACCGGACGGCGGCCGAAGGGCCGACGTCGGGCCAGCGCCGACCGACCGGCCACCCAGCAGTTGGGCAACGGACGGGCCGGCCGCAACCTCCCGGCGGCGATCGGGGTCGGGCTCGGCCTCGGCGCGCTGATCGTGGTGCCGCTGATCTTCTACCCGTTGGCGTTCCTGCCGGTGATCGCCGCCGCCGTCGCCGTCGGCAGCTGGGAGATGGCTCGGGCGGTCCGGCGCAGCGGCGCGCATCCGCCGCTGGTGCCGTTGCTCGCCGGTGGTGTGCTGACCGTGGGACTGGCCTGGTTCGCCGGCCCGGACGCGCTCAGTCTGGGGCTGCTTGTCACAGTGCTGGGCACCATGATCTGGCGGCTGGGTGACGGTCCGGCCGGCTTCCAGCGGGATGTCACGGCAGCCACCCTGATCGCCGTCTACGTGCCGTTCCTCGCGGGTTTCGCGGCGCTGCTCGCGGCGGCCCCCGACGACGGTTGGATGCGGATCCTGGCCACCCTGATCGCGGTGGTCCTCTCCGACACCGGCGGGTACGCGGCAGGCGTCTCCTTCGGGCGACACCCGATGGCGCCGTCGATCAGCCCGAAGAAGTCCTGGGAGGGTTTCGCCGGCTCGGTCACCGCGGCGGCCCTGGGCAGCGCGCTGCTGCTGTGGCTGATGTTCGAGGTGGCCCCCTGGTGGGGCGCCTTGTTCGGGGTGGCCGTCTCCTGTGCGGCGGTCCTCGGCGACCTGGCCGAGTCGATGATCAAGCGGGATCTCGGTGTCAAGGACATGAGCAACCTGCTGCCCGGTCACGGCGGCCTGATGGACCGACTGGACTCGATCCTGTTCGCGGTGCCGACCGCCTACCTGTTGCTGGCGATCTTCGTGCCGGTGGTGAGCTGAGGTATGAATCACGGCGTCCTGGTCATCCGACCCCGACGGCCGCGGCCCGTTCGGCACCTCCGGACCGGCAGTTGCCGCCGAGGGCGTGACACACTGGACCAGCCATGACGAGCCTGCCGTTGATCCCCGCCATCTCGGACGCCCCCGCCGCGCGCCGGGCCTCCATGCCGCCACAGCACCTCGCCGACCTGGACCTGGCCGGCCGCCAGGCGCTCGTCACCGAGTTGGGTGAGCCGGCCTTCCGCGCCAAGCAGGTCTCGAACCACTACTTCGGGCGGCTGGTCCGCGACCCGCAGGCCATGACCGACCTGCCTGCGGCGACCCGGCAACGGTTGGCCGAGCGGCTGCTGCCCACGCTGCTCAACCCCGTGCGTGAGTTGGCCTGCGACGACGGCGCGACCCGCAAGGCGCTCTGGAAGTTGCACGATGGTGCGCTCGTGGAGAGCGTGCTGATGGGCTATCCGGACCGGGTGACGGTCTGCATCTCCAGCCAGGCGGGCTGTGGCATGGCCTGTCCGTTCTGCGCGACCGGCCAGGCCGGGCTGACGCGCAATCTGTCCACCGCCGAGATCGTCGACCAGGCGGTCTATCTGGCCGGCGTGGCGGCCTCCGGTGCCGTCGCCGGCTCACCGCCGCGGCTGTCCCACGTCGTGTTCATGGGCATGGGTGAGCCGCTGGCCAACTACTCCCGGGTCATCGCGGCCATCCGTCGCCTGGTCAGCCCGGCTCCGGAGGGGCTCGGCCTGTCCCAGCGGCACATCACCGTCTCCACTGTCGGCCTGGTTCCGGCCATCCGCCGACTGGCCAGCGAAGACCTCTCTGTGACCCTTGCGCTGTCGTTGCACGCCCCCGATGATGATCTGCGCGACGAACTCGTGCCGGTAAACCAGCGCTGGAAGGTAGCTGAGGTGCTGGACGCAGCGTGGGACTACGCCGCCCGGACGGGCCGTCGCGTGTCGATCGAGTACGCGATGATCAAGGACGTGAACGACCAGCCGTGGCGAGCCGACCTGCTCGGGCGGTTGCTGGCCGGCAAGTTGGCCCACGTGAACCTCATCCCGCTCAATCCGACGCCGGGCAGCCGCTGGGACGCGAGCCCGAAGCCGGTTGAGCGGGAGTTCGTCCGGCGGTTGCGCGACGCCGGGGTGTCCACCACCGTACGGGACACCCGAGGTCGCGAGATCGACGGTGCGTGTGGCCAGCTCGCCGCCGCCGAGGACAACGACACCTTCACCGACCGCGCCGGAGAGGCACCGGCGTGACCGGGCGTGGCGAACGAGACCAGGAGACATAGTGGCGAGTCAGGGTCAGCGTTTCCGGCGCAAGGCGCTCCGCCGGGGATACAAGGTCGACGAGGTGGATGCCTTTCTCGACCGGGTCGAGGCGACGCTCGACGGCCGACAGGTCGGCGCGCCGGTGGCTTCCCAGGAGGTTCACGACGTCGTCTTCCGGGTCCGTTTCAACGGCTACGACGAGTGGCAGGTCGACCTGCACCTGGACCGGGTCGAGCGGCAGCTGGCCGAGCTTGAGGAGCGCACCGGCGCCGGCCGCGGTGGCGACCCCCGGATGGGTGACCGGATGGGCCCACCGGAGCGCATGGGCCCGCCGATGCGCGATGACCGGGGCATGATCCCGCAGCCGATGCCGCCGCGGCCGATGCCCGCGCAGGCCGGCCCGCCCGCCGACCGCTACGGCCGCTACGACGAGCCCACCGGTGCCTTCACCGGTGGGTACGAAGCTCCCCGCGGCGGTTACGAGGCGCCGCGCGGCCCGGCCGGTCCCGGCCAGATGGGCCCCGGCGGCCCGATGGGTCCCGGCCCGATGGGTCCCGGTTCGATGGGTCCCGGTTCGATGGGTCCCGGCCCGATGGGTGGCCATGCTGTGCCGCCGCGCAGCCTGCCGGCCGGCCCCAGCGGTTACGGTCCGGACGACCAGCGTGGGCCGGG
>NZ_JBEZCZ010000002.1:0-155904 GCF_040647875.1 Micromonospora sp. NPDC049230 | reverse complement strand
GGGCGGTTACGGTCCGGACGACCAGCGTGGGCCGGGCGGTTACGGTCCGGACGACCAGCGTGGGCCGGGCGGTTACGGTCCGGACGACCAGCGTGGGCCGGGCGGTTACGGTCCGGACGACCAGCGTGGCCCCGGCGGGTACGGCCCGGACGACAAGCGTTCGCCCGGCGGCTACCCGCCGGAGGAGCCGCGCTTCGACGGCTTCGAGGCGGGGCGGCACGGCCGCACCGACATGACCGCCGAGATCCGGATGCCGGAGCGGGACCTGCGCGACCTGCGCCGAGGCCCGGCCGGTCCGCCTCCAATGCAGCAGCAGGGCATCGGTGGTCCGCCGATGGCCGGCCCGCCCGCCGTGGCCGGCCCTCCGATGGGTGGTCCTCCGATGGGTGGCCCGCCGATGGCTGGCCCGCCCGGCAGCGACCTCTACCGGGTCGACCAGATCCGCCGCAGTTTCCAGGTGCGCCGGTTCGGCAGCGGGTACGACCCCGACCAGGTGGACCGGTTCTTCGACACCCTGCTCGGCGGCATGCAGCGCCGCAACCCGATGCCTGTCGACCCGAAGGACCTGGACACGCTCCGGTTCGGCCTGGTTCCCGGTGGTTACTTCGAGGCTGAGGTCGACGCCGCGCTCAAGGACGTGCAGGACATCCTCTTCGGGCGCTGACGTCCGACACGTACGGACGAGGGCCCGTCCCCGGGTGGGGGCGGGCCCTCGGCGTATGGTGGCCGGTCGTCCGGCGGTGGGTCGGGTCAGGAACGCAGACCGTTGCGCCGCAGCACGACGTCGCCGATCACGATGATCAGCAGCAGCACGGCCAGGCCGACCAGCCAGATGTCCTCGACCTTGCCCTCGTGGTTGCCGCAGATCATCGCCAGCAGCGCCAGCGCGGACAGCACCGCGCCAATTCGCCCGAGCTTCCGGTGCCCGGGCTTGTGCTGGTCTGGCGACGTTACCGGCTCGCTTCCTGCCACTGTCGGTCCTTCCCTCGCGATCGGATCTTTGGTTAGTCTGGCACGCCTCGTGCCGGCCCCGGCGCAGGGTCCGACCAGTTGAGGGGTCGGCATGACGCGCGAGGAGGATCGCGAACTGCCGAAGGCGGCCCACGAGGCGTGCTGTCCGGCCGCGCCGGCACGGCGGAGCCGGACGTCTCCGACCGCCTGCTGACCGGCGGTCGAGCAGGTCGCCCCACCCCGCTGGGGGTGGGTGGAACGGCACTACCGGCGTCGCGGGGCAACGGTCAGACCCGCTCCGGTAGCGTTTGGCGTACACCTGATTGTCTGTTTGAGGGGGACTGTGCGGTGCGAGTGACCGGAACCGGGCACGCCAGCATGCGGATCGACACGGCCGCGGGCAGCATCCTGTGCGACCCGTGGGTCAATCCGGCCTACTTCGCCTCGTGGTTTCCGTTCCCGGACAACTCTCTGCTGGACTGGGAGAGCCTGGGTCAGGTCGACTACCTGTACGTGTCCCACCTGCACCGGGACCACTTCGACGCGAAGCACCTGCGCGACTTCGTCTCGAAGGACGCCACGGTCCTGCTCCCCGAGTTCCCGACCTCGGAGATGGAGGACGAGTTCCGGGCGCTGGGCTTCACGAAGTTCCTGAAGACCCCCAACGAGCAGGTGGTGGAGCTACCTGGCGGCCTGAAGATCATGATTCAGGCGTTGACCAGCCCGACCGACGGGCCGATCGGCGACTCGTCGCTGTGGGTCGAGTACGACGGGGTGCGGCTGCTCAACCAGAACGACGCCCGCCCCACCGACCTGAGCGTGTTCGCCGAGCTGGGGCACGTGCACGCGCACCTGCTCCAGTTCTCCGGCGCGATCTGGTATCCGATGGTCTACGAGCTGCCGCAGGCGGCGAAGACCGCGTTCGGCAAGCAGAAGCGCGACCGGCAGTTCGACCGGACGTGGCGCTACATCGACGACCTGAAGGCGTCGCACGTCTTCCCGATCGCCGGCCCGCCGTGCTTCCTCGACGACGCCCTGTGGCAGTTCAACGACATCCACGGCGACGAGGGCAACATCTTCCCCGACCAGTCCGTCTTCCTGTCGGAGTACGCGAAGGTCGGCGGCACCAACGGCATCGTGCTGCTGCCGGGCAGCGTCACCGAGGTCACCACCGAGGGCGCGAGCACCACGCACCCGGTGCCGGTGGACGAGTTCTTCGCGAACAAGGTCGCCCACCTGGAGGAGATGCGGGAGCGCAAGCGCCCGATCATCGAGGCGGAGAAGGCGTCCTGGCGGCACCCCGAGGTGAACGTCCTCGGCGAGATGAAGCGCCGCATCGAGCCGCTGCTCGACGAGTCGATCTACCTGGCCAAGGGCGTGGGCGGGCCGGTCCGCTTCGACCTGGTCGGCTACGACGGCGAGAGCGTCGAGTCGATCGTTGTGGACTTCCCCGGCAAGGAGGTCCGGCCGTACGCGGACGAGAAGGTGCGTTACCGGTTCCGGACCGAGCGGTCGCTGATCGAGCACCTGCTCTTCATCGACGAGGTTGACTGGGTCAACTCGCTCTTCCTGTCCTGCCGGTTCTCGGCTGCCCGCATCGGCCAGTACAACGAGTTCGTCTACGCGTTCTTCAAGTGCCTCTCCGAGGAGCGACTCCAGTACGCGGAGGGCTGGTACGACGAGCACGAGCGCAGCACCGACGCCGAGGACATCACGCTTGGCGACTGGGTGGTGCAGAGGCGCTGCCCGCACCTGAAGGCGGACCTGACCCGCTTCGGCATCGTCGAGGGCGACCAGTTGACCTGCCAGCTACACGGCTGGAAGTTCGACCTCCCCAGCGGCCGCTGCCTAACAAGCGTAGGCCACAAGGTGCGAGCCCACCGAGTAGACGCAGAAACCCCAGCCCCAGCAGGCAAAGCCGCAATCTAACCCACCCCACCCCACCCCCACCCCTCCGTGTTGATCATGGAGTTATAGTCGGCCGCCGCGGCGTGTCGTGACAATAACCTCATGATCAACCGCCTCGGGCGGGGGTCGGGCGGGGGTGGGGGTGGGGGTGGGGTTAGGGCGTTAGGTCGGACAGGATTCGGCGGGCTGCGTTGTGGCCGGCTGCTCCGATGACGCTGCCGGCTGGGTGGCAGCCGGCGCTGCCGGCGTAGACGCCGTCGATGCCTGTGGCGTAGGGCATCCGGTCGGTGAACGAGACGGTGTTGTCGACATGGTGGATGTGGCCGCCGGTGATGCCGAAGTGCGCCTCGATGCCGGGCGGGGGCAGCGGCACCGCGTCGGCGATCAGGTCACCGGTGCCGGGCGCGTACCGTTCGACGATCTCGACGAGCCGGTCGACGTAGCCGGGCAGCGCCGCGTCCCAGGTGGTGCCGGCCAGCTCGTAGGGGACCGACTGGACGAAGAGCGCCGACGAGTGGTGTCCGGCGTCGTCGGAGAGCGACGGGTCGACTGTGGTGTGCAGGTACCACTCGATTGTCGGCTCGGCCGGCAGCCGCCCGGCCCGCACGTCCGCCCACATGTCGCGCAGCGCGGTCATCGGTGAGGTGGCGTCCCCGCCGACCAGCGAGGCCGAGCCGGGCAGCAGGTGGATCGTCGAGCCGAACGGGCTCGGCGTGCCGGGCGGCAGGCAGGAGAACCGCGGCAGGCCGGCGAGCGCCAGGTTGAGTTTCAGGGTGGTGCCGGGGCGGCGGACCGCCGCCATCCGATCGCCGAGTCGCGCCGGGAGCGCGCCGTCGGGCAACAGGTCCATCAGCCGGTACGGGTCACACGCGCCGAGCACCACCCGCGCGGCGACCTGTCGTCCGTCGGCCAGCACCACGCCGCTGGCCGCGCCGCCGTCCACTGTCACCGCGCTGACCGGCGTACCCGTCCGGATCGTCGCCCCGGCGGCCCGAGCGGCCTCGGCGAACGTCCGCGAGACGGTGCCCATGCCGCCCTCGGCGATCATCCAGGTGCCGCCGGAGCCGGGCAGTCGGCACATGTTGTGTATCAGGAAGTTGTGGCCGGTGCCGGGGTCGTCCGGGCCGGCGTTGAGCCCGGACAGCCCGTCGGTGACCGCGTACATGCTGACCAGCAGCTCGGAGCGGAACTCGAACCGGGCCAGGTAGTCCGCGACCGAGCCCTGCACGAGGTCGACGAAGACCTGCCGCAGCCCCGGGCGGACGTGCCGCTCGGCGGTCTCCTCGACGGTCAGCGGCTCGGCCAGCCAGGCCGGGGCGAGGTCCTCGCGCAGCGCGGCCAACTCGGCCTGCATGGCGTCGTCGGCGGCCACGTCGGCGGGGGAGAAGAACTCGGCGAGCTGGGCCCGGGTGGCGGCGGTGTCGCTGCCGAAGAGCAGGTACGGCGAGCCGAGGCCACCGGGCGTGGGCAGGAAGTAGTGCGGGTCGCGGCGCAGCACCGGGATCCGGACGTCGAGCGTGGCGAGCAGCTCCGGTGGCATGAGCCCGAGCAGGTACGACCCGGTGGAGTGCCGCAGCCCCGGCACCTTCGAAAACGGGGTCTCGGTGCGGGCCGCGCCGCCGATCACGTCGGCGGCCTCCAGCACCAGGACGTCCAGGCCGGCGCGGGCCAGCAGGACGGCGGAGACCAGGCCGTTGTGCCCGGCACCGACGATCACGACGTCAGCGCGAGCCGGAACCCCATCGCTCATGCCGCCCCACCCTAGTCCGCCCCGCCAGACCGGTCACCCCTCCCGCGCGCGGAGGCGGGTGGGTAGGTGGAGGGTGAAGGTGGAGCCCTGGGCTGGCGTGCTGGTGGCGCTGACCGTGCCGCCGTGGGCCTCGGTGAGCTTACGCACGATGGCGAGGCCCAGGCCGCTGCCGCCGGTCTGCCGACTCCGGGACTTCTCGGCCCGCCAGAAGCGGTCGAAGATCCGGGGCAGGTCCTCGGCGCTGATCCCGCTGCCGGTGTCGGCCACGGAGACGATGACCCCGTCGTCGGTCGTGCTGGCGCTGATCGTCACGCGCCCGCCCGACAGGGTGTGTCGTACCGCGTTGGCGACCAGGTTGCCGACGGCCTGGCGGAGCCGCACCGGGTCGGCGTCCACCTGCGGGTCGGCCTCGGTGCGTACCGTGATGCTGACGCCGACCCGGTCGGCCTGGGCCCGGTGCGCCTCCGCGACCTGGGCGAGCAGGTCGGTGAGGTAGACCTGTTCGCGGTGCAGCCGCAGCGCGCCCGCGTCGGCCTCGGCCAGGTCCTGCAAATCGGTGATCACGTGCTGGAGCAGTGTCGCCTCTTCCAGCAGTGAGGAGAGCAGTCTGCGGTCGGGGGCGGCGACGCCGTCCTCGACAGCTTCGAGCCAGCCCCGGATGTTGCTCACCGGCGTCCGCATCTCGTGGGCGATGTCGCTGACCATGGCGCGGCGTAGCTGCTCCAGCCGTTCCCGCCGTTCGGCCATGTCGTTGAAGACCTCGGCCAGCCGGGCGATCTCGTCGCGGCCGGTCACCCGGACCCGGGCGGCGCCGTCGCCGTCGCGCATCCGCTGGGCCGCCCCGGTCAGGGCGTGCAGCGGGCGGGTCAGCCGGATGCCGGCGAGGACGGTGAAGCCGATCGTCACCAGCAGGACGAGGCCGGCGACCGCGACGATCCGGGTCTGGTTGGCCCGGGAGAGGTCGAAGGTGGTGGAGGGGCGACCGCCCGGGTCGGTGACGAAGAGGGTCGCGGCCGGGGCGACGTACGGGAGGAGTTGCTCGCGTCGACTGGTGCCGACGCAGGCGCTTATCGCACGGTTGTGCTCCTGGTCGAGGCCGGCCGCGCTCCGGGAGTCGGGTGCGCTGGCCGCCGGCTGCCTCGTCCAGGTCCAGTTGAGGTCCACCTGCACGGCGGGCAGGCGTCGCCGCGCCAGGCAGGTGTTCACCAGGGCGTTGAGCTGGGCGAGCGCCTTGCCCTCGGTGGGCGTGCGCGTCGCGAGGTCCGCTCTCGGCTGGATGCACAGGCCGGTGTCGGCGAGGTCGGTGCCGGGGGTCTCGATGCGTGGTCGGCCGGTGGGGCCGTCCACGACAGTGGCCTCGATCTGCCCCCGACCCCGCAGGCACTGCACCGCCTGGGCCGCCCGGGACCGCAGCGCCGCGCGCTCCTCGGCCGGGAGCAGGTACGGTCCGGTGGTACGCGGGTCGATGCGGCCGGTGCCGCCGTCACCGCCGCTCGGCGGGGTGGTCCCGGACATCAGGGCGGTGTCGACGGCGAGCGCGTCGACTGTCGCGGACGACGTCGTCGGCAACGGGCCCGCGCCGGGTGCCGAGTCCGCGATCGGCGCACCCGTGTCGGTGGTCAACGCGATCCGCCGGCCGACGTCCTGCGCGAGCGGCCGCACGACCGCGTCGACCCCGTCCCAGGTCGGGTGGGTCGCCGCGTACGCGAGCAGGGTGTCGTAGATGCGCGTGTCGTCGGCGAGCGCCTGGCCCTGCTCCTGCCGGATCGCTCCGGTGGTGGTGCGCACGGCCAGCCACGCGGTCGCCGCGATCGAGCCGACGGCGATGAGGACGGCAAGCGCCAGCAGCCGGAGCAGCAGGCTGCGGCGCAGCGGCACCTCACGCGACATGGGGTGACTCTTCGACCAGCTTGTATCCGACGCCGTACACGGTCACCAGCCGGGCCGGCTTGCGCGGGTTCGGCTCGATCTTCCGGCGGAGGTTCATGACGTGCATGTCGACGGTCCGGCTGGTGATGTACCTGTCGAACCCGTGCAGATAACCCAGGAGCTGATCGCGGGTGAACGCTCGGGCGGGCTGGGCGGCCATCGCCTGGAGCAGTTGGAACTCGCCAGGCGTGCAGTCGACGAGGCGTCCGTCGCTGCGTACCTCGTGGCGCACCGGGTCGACGTGCACGGCGCCGACCCGCAGCACCGGGTCCGCCTGCCGCTGCGTCCGTTGGCCCCGGCGTAACAGGCTGCGGGCCCGGGCAACCAGCTCACGCGGGCTGTACGGCTTCGTCATGTAGTCGTCGGCGCCCAGGTCGAGGCCGAGCAGCAGGTCGTCCTCGGTCGACCGGGCGGTCAGCATGAGCACCGGCAGGTCGGACTCCCGGCGCAGGATGCGACAGACGTCCAGGCCGTCGACCTTCGGCATCATCACGTCGAGGACCAGCAGGGCCGGCGGTCGTTGTCGGATCTGCTCCAGCGCGGCCCGCCCGTCGGGCACCACCAGCACCTCGTGTCCCTCGCGTTCCAGATACCGGCGAGCCAACTCGGCCTGCTTCTGGTCGTCCTCGGCTACCAGCACGTACGCACACACGGCAGCGACTGTACGTGGCCCCGGCCGGGTCCGGCGGTGCCGCTGAGCTGGGACTACCGGATGACAACCGGTTCCTGACAGGTCTCTGACAGGAAGGCGTGAAGCTCACGCCATGACCAACCCAACCCATCGGGTCGCGGCCGGGCTCGCCGCGATCACAGTCCTCGCCGTCGCCCTCACCGGCTGCGGCGGCGGAACGTCAAGCGCGGACAAGGGCACCGCGAGCGGTGACGTCGCCTCGCTCACCACCCCGTCGGCCCCGGCGAGCGCCACTCCCGCCGGGGGTGCCGCCAACGGTCGGCCGCAGCTACGCCTGGACATGACCGACGAGGAGGAGGAGCGGCTCTGGGGGGCGTACAACATCTGCCTGCACGACAACGGCGTGAAGCTGAACGACGGCCGGTCACAACCCGGCCCGGTGGGGGACGGTACGGGCCTGTCCCTCGACCAGAGCGGGGAGCCGAAGGCGGCGTACGTGGCGTGCGCCAACAAGCTGCCGCTCCAGCCGCCGGAGCTGGACCCGGAGAAGAACCCGAACTACGTGAGCCAGTGGAACGACTACGTCCAGTGCCTGCGCGGGCGCGGCCTGAAGATCCACTCACTGCCGGACGGCTCCGGCTGGACCTACGACGACGGGGTCGCCGACCCGACCGGCGGTCTTGACGGTCCCGCGATGGACAAGGCCGAACGGGAATGCACGATGGAGATCTTCGGTGCCAAGAAGTAACCCGAGCGATGATCCCGGTCGGCGCACCACCCGGCGTACCGCGATCGTGGTGGCGACGGTGACCCTGGTGATCGCCGTCGGCGCCGGCATCGGGGTGCTGGCGCTGCGGCGTCCCGCCGACGATGACGTGGCGAGCACCCCGCCCTCGGTGACCACGACCACGGTGATCCGGGCCGACCTGTCGGACACCCGTTCGCTGAACGGCACGCTCGGCTTCGGCCCGGAGCGGGTGGTGAAGGGCGCCGGGGAGGGCGTCGTCACCCGGCTGCCGAAGGTGGGCGACACGGTGGCCCGGGGCAAGCCGCTCTACTGGGTCAACGACCGACCGGTGCCGGTGCTGTTCGGTGGGACTCCGCTCTTTCGCACCCTCGACAAGCCCGGACTGGTGGGCAGCGACGTACGGATCGTGTCGGACAACCTGAAGGCGCTGGGTTACCGCACCGGCTCGCAGCCGTCCCGCAGCGCCGACGGCACGAGGATCGGCACGGGTCACGCCCTGCTCACCGCGAGCCTCGTCGCCGCGATCAAGAAGTGGCAGCAGGCCCTCGGTCTGGAGCCCACCGGGACGATCGCGGTCGGGCAGGTCGCCGTGCTGACCGGGCCAGCCCGGGTCAGCGCGGTACGGGCGCTGCCCGGTGACCCGGTCGCCGGTGAGCTGCTGGCCGTCACCGAGAAGGTCAAGCTGGTCACCGTGCCGGTCGGGGCCACCGAGGTCGCCGCCATCACGGTCGGCGCCGCCGTGGTCGTCGCCCTGCCGGACAGCTCCGAGATCCCGGCCACTGTCGCCTCGATCTCGCAGACGGTGCGCGGCGGTGGGTCGGACGGTGGCACCGGGCAGGGCAGCCCGCCGACGGTGGACGTCCTCGTCGCGCCGGCCCGGGCGGCGGACGTGGCCAAGCTGGACGCGGCAGCGGTGCAGGTCCGGTTCACCACCGCCGTCCACAAGGGGGTGCTCGCGGTGCCGGTCGGCGCGCTGGTGGCGCTCCGCGAGGGTGGGCATGCGCTGCAACTGCCCGACGGTGGGCTGGTGGCCGTGGAGACCGGGATGTTCGCCAGGGGTCTGGTCGAGATCAGCGGTACCGGTGTGACCGAGGGCCTCGCCGTGGTGACGGCATCGTGACCGCCATCGCCGAGCCGGTGCTGACCGTCGAGGGAGTCAGCAGGACCTACCCCGGCGGGGTGACCGCGCTGGACGACGTATCGCTGACCGTGCGCGCTGGCGAGATGCTCGCCATCGTCGGGCCGTCCGGGTCCGGCAAGTCCACGCTGCTGAACATCATGGGCACCCTCGACCTGCCGACCCGTGGCCGCGTACGCGTGGCCGGGCAGGAGGTCACCGCCCTGTCCGACCGTCGGCTCTCCGCGCTGCGGGGTCGCTGGCTCGGTTTCGTCTTCCAGCAGTTCCATCTCACCGACGGGTTGGACGCCGCCGAGAACGTCGCCACCGGTCTGCTCTACGCCGGGGTGCCCCGCCGTCGCCGTCGCCGCACCGCGATCGAGGCGCTGGCCCGGGTCGGCCTGGCGCACCGGGTCGACCACCTGCCGCAGCAACTCTCCGGCGGGGAGCGGCAGCGGGTGGCGATCGCTCGGGCGCTCGTCAACGAGCCCGCGCTGGTGCTTGCCGACGAGCCGACCGGCGCCCTCGACACGGTCAACGGGGAGGCGGTGCTGGCCCTGCTCACGAACCTCAACGCGGAGGGCACCACCATCGCCGTGATCACCCACGACCGCGATCTCGCCGCCCGTACGCCTCGACAGGTGGAGATCCGCGACGGTCGGATCGTCGCCGACACCGTTGCCGGGAGCGGGACGTGAGCGCGACCCGGCTCGCCCCGAGCGACGTACTCCGGCTCGGCCTGCTCGGGATCACCACCCGCCGGATGCGGGCGGTGCTCTCCGCCCTGGGCATCTCCATCGGTATCGCCACGCTCGTCGTCGTGGTGGGCATCCCGGCGTCCAGCCAGCGTGACCTGATGAACCAGCTCGACGCGCTCGGCACCAACCTGCTGCGGGCCGAGCCGGTGCCGGATCAGGATCCGCCGGTCCTCCTGCCCGAGGACGCCGCCGCCATGGTGTCGCGGATCGGTCCGGTCGAGACGGCGAGCGCGGTCGCGAACACCCACACCGCGGTGCGCCGCAACGAGCTGCTGGACAGGTACGACACGTCCGGTCTCAGCGTGCTCGCGTCCCGGCCGGACCTGATGGGGACTGTCAACGGCCGGATCCGCAGCGGTCGGGCCCTCGACGCCGGCACGGCTGGGCTCCCGACGGCCGTCCTGGGCTACGTCGCGGCGAGCCGGCTGGGCTTCGCCACAGTGGACCCCCGGCAACCACCCCAGGTGTTCATCGGCGAACGCTGGTTCACCGTGATCGGCATCCTGGACCCGTTGCCGCTCTCGCCTGATCTCGACCGTTCGGTGCTTGTCGGGTGGGACGCCGCCAAGGCCATGCTCGGCTTCGACGGTCACCCCACTGTCGTCTACCTGCGGGCCAGGGAGGACGCGTTGGAGGACGTCCGGGCCGTGCTGCCGGCCACCCTCAACCCGCAGTTGCCCGGGCTGGTCCAGGTCAGCCGCCCCTCCGACGCGCTCGCCGCGAAACGGGCCACCGAGAACAGCTTCTCCGCGCTGTTCCTCGGGCTGGCGGCGGTCGCCCTGCTGGTCGGCGGGATCGGCGTGGCCAACACCATGGTCATCTCGGTGCTGGAGCGCCGTCGGGAGATCGGTCTGCGCCGGGCGCTCGGCGCGAACCGTGGCCAGATCCGGGTGCAGTTCCTCACCGAGTCGGTGCTGCTCAGCGTGCTCGGCGGTGCCGCCGGGGCCGCCCTGGGGGTGCTCGCCACGGTCGGCTACGCCAGCTACCAGGGCTGGCCGCCGACGATCCCGGTGACATCGGTGGTCGGCGGCGTCGCCGGTGCCCTGCTGGTCGGGATGGCGGCGGGCGTCTACCCGTCCATCCGAGCCGCCCGCCTAACCCCCACCGAAGCCCTCGCCACCCCCTAACCCCACCCCCACCCCGCGCGGTGATCATGGAGTTATTGCCGCGACACGCCGTGGCGAGTGGCAATAACTCCATGATCAACCAGGTGGGGTGGGTGGGGTGGGGGTGGGGGTGGGGTGGGTGGGGTTAGGGGGTGGTGCGCCAGCGGGAGAGGGCCAGGGTGGCGGAGTAGCCGGCCAGGACGATGACGTGGAACAGGTAGAGCCACAGGAGCACGGCCACGCCGGCGCCGATGTCGTCGAAGCCGCCGAAGGGCACGCCCAGGTCCAGTGGGAGCGAGGCGAAGAGCACGAAGCCGTGCAGGAAGCCGGACAGGTTCGCCGCCGTGAACGACCCGATGCCGAGGGTGGAGAGCCAGTCCGGTGAGGCCGGCCCGACGACCCGGAACACCCATACCAGCACCGGCGTGAGCACCAGCCAGACCGCCAGGAACGACAGCACCACACCGAGCACACCGAGCCAACCACCCTGGCGTACGAGGCGGGTGGTCAGCGGCAGCGCCAGCAGGATCGACAGCAGCAGGGCGGGTGCCGGCGCGAGCAGGGGCAGCAGCAGGAGCCGGCCCCGCCAGCCGATCAGGTGCTCGTCGGAGCGGGGTGCGGCAACCGAGACGAACGCCCGACGCAGGCCCTCGCCGTACAGCGAGGCGGGCAGCAGGGAGGCCAGCGCCAGCAACGGGGTCAACCCCACCCCGGCCTCGACAAGCGCCTGCACCGCCAGGGGCGCGCCGATCGCGGTGGGCAGGGCCTCCACGGCGTACGAGGTGAGTCGGCGGACCCGGTCGGCCCCGGCCACCAGTGCGGTGAGCCAGATCGCCAGCAGCGCCACCGGCACCACGGCGATCGCCCCGTAGAAGGTGATCGCGGCGGCGTGCAGCGACAGGTCCCGGCCGCGCACCGGACGGAACGCGGCACTGGTGATCCGTTTCGTACGCTGCCAGCCGTTGCCCATCGGGTCCTCCTTCCCCGTCGTCGAGCCCGTCACTCCTTAAGATCGCCAGCCATGACTGTTCTCACCACCGAACGCCTGATCCTGCGCGATTGGACCGACGATCCGGCCGATCTGGCCCGGATCTACGACATCTACTCTCGTCCGGATATCACCCGCTGGCTGGCCGTGTCGCCAGGTCTGCCGATGACCGATCCGGCCCAGGCCGTCGAGCGGTTGCGGATCTGGCGCGACCGGCACGCCGACGACGGCGGCCGGTACGGCACCTGGGCGATCGAGGTACGCGAGACCGGCCAGGTGGCGGGCACGGCGTTGCTCAAGCCGCTGCCGGGAACGCCCGAGACGCAGCTCACCACGGACATCGAGACGGGCTGGCACCTGCACCCGGATTCGTGGGGTCACGGCTACGCGACCGAGGCGGCCCGCGCGCTCACGGCGCGGGAGCTCGCCACCGGTACCCCGGAGATCTACGCGCTCGTGTCACCGGGCAACGATCCGTCGATGGCGGTCTGCCGGCGACTCGGCATGACGCACGTGGGTCGGCGCACCGACTGGTACGGCGGCGAGGAACTGGAGACCTTCGTCCTGGCGGCACCGACGGTCTGAACACCAGGGCACGCCAGTGCCCGCGCGTCGAGAGGCCGGCGCGTCGAGAAGTCTGATGCCGGTGAGTCATCTTGATGACTCACCGGCATCACTCATGTGCCGAGGACCGCGCCGCCCACGGTGGCCGCGACAGCCCGCGGGGCGCGCACGGCCATCAATACTCACGCCGGTCGAAGTGTTGACGCTCCCATAGCACGTCAGTAATCTTTGGCCAAAGTGACGCAAGATTTCGACAAACGCATGCAGGGTTTTTTGCATGCTCTCGGAAGATTCAACGGGTCTCCTGGAGGGCTCGTTGATGGTCGTCCCCACCGCCGCGCCCCCACCCGTGGTCGAGCCGCCGCGGCAACCGTCCCCGACGACAAGGACAGTGATGAGACGAACGAATCTGTTCAGGATGGTGGCGGCGACGGCCGCGGCCACGCTGATGGCCACGGCGGGGGCGACAGCCCTCGCGAACCCGGCGAGCGCCGGTGCCTCGAACACCACCCGTTTCGCCGCCGCGGCAGCCCCGTCGAGCGGCGGCTTCGCCGCGGCGGCAACCAACCTCGCGCAGGGCCGTCCCACCCAGGAGAGCGGCCACGCCGACGTCTACGACTCGTCGAAGGTCGTCGACGGCAACGCGGGCAGCTACTGGGAGAGCGTCAACAACGCGTTCCCGCAGTGGGTGCAGGTCGACCTCGGCTCGTCGCAGAACGTCAACCAGGTAGTGCTGAAGCTGCCGACCTCCGGTTGGGGCACCCGAACGCAGACGCTGAGCGTACGGGGCAGCACCAACGGCTCGTCCTTCACCGATCTGGTCGGGTCGCAGACCTACACCTTCAACCCGGCGAGCGGTAACACCGTCACGATCAACGTCAGCTCGACCTCCACCCGGTACGTCCGGATCACCATCACCGCCAACAGCGGCTGGCCGGCCGGGCAGCTCTCCGAGCTGGAGGTGTACGGCAGTGGCGGCACCACCCCGGACGCCACCGCGCCGAGCACCCCGGGGACGCTGTCGCAGAGCACGTCGGGCAGCACGATCACGCTCACCTGGGGCGCCTCCACCGACTCCGGTGGCAGCGGGCTGGCCGGCTACAACGTCTACCGGGGCGGCAACCTGATCGCGACGCTGGGCACCGTCCTCACCTACCAGGACAGTCAGCCGGCGACGGCGACAGTGTCGTACTACGTCCGCGCCCGCGACGGTGCCGGCAACCTGTCCGGCACCAGCAACACCGTCACCCGGACCGGCAGCAACCCGCCCGCCTGCACCAACGTGGCGCAGGGCAAGAGCATGACGGCGAGCGGCTCCACCTTCAGCTTCACCCCGGACAAGGCGAACGACGGGCAGCTCGGCACCTACTGGGAGGGCGCGGCGAGCTACCCGCAGAACCTGACAGTGGCGCTGGGTGCCAACCACTCCATCTCCGGTGTCACGGTGCGGCTCAACCCGGACTCGTCGTGGGGTACCCGTACCCAGACCATCCAGGTCCTCGGCCGCGACCAGGCGTCGCCCTCGTACACCAGCCTGGTCGCCGCGGCGGCCTACCAGTTCGTCCAGGGCAGCAACGTGGTGACCATCCCGGTCAGCGCGACCACCGCGGACGTGCAGTTGCGGTTCACCGGCAACACCGGTGCCCCGTCCGGCCAGGTGGCCGAGCTTGAGGTGTGCGGCACGCCGGCGCCCAACCCGGACCTGGTGGTCAGCTCGGTGACCTGGTCGCCGACGTCGCCCAGCGAGGTCAGCGCGGTCACCCTCTCCGCCGTGGTGCAGAACGTGGGCTCGTCCGCCGCCGGTGCCACCACTGTGAACTTCAGCCTGGCCGGCGCGGTCGTCGGCAGCGCCACTGTGGGCGCGCTCGGCGCGGGCGCGTCGACCACCGTGTCGTTCAACGCGGGGACCCGGCCGATGGGCAGCTACGCCGTCGCGGCGGTGGTCGACCCGGCCAACACGATCGTCGAGCAGAACAACGGCAACAACAGCTTCACGGCGGCGTCGCCGCTGGTGGTGGCGCAGGCTCCCGGGCCCGACCTCCAGGTGCTCAGCATCGCCTCGAACCCGCCGAACCCGGCAGTCGGGGCGTCCGTCACCTTCACCGTGGCGGTCCGCAACCGGGGCACCACCGCGACCGGCGCGACGACGGTCACCCGGCTGGTGGCGGGCAGCACCACGCTCAACACCACCACCGCCTCGATCGCGGCCGGCGCGACGGTCACCGTTGCCGTCTCCGGCAGTTGGACCGCCACCAGTGGCGGCGCCACCATCACCGCCACCGCCGACGCCACGAACGTGGTCACCGAGACCAACGAGACGAACAACGCGTTCAGCCAGTCGATAGTTGTCGGGCGCGGGGCGGCCGTCCCGTACGTCTCCTACGAGGCGGAGGCCGGCCGCTACCAGGGCACGCTGCTGGAGCCGGACGCGCTGCGCACCTTCGGGCACACCAACTTCGCCAGCGAGTCGTCCGGCCGCAAGTCGGTGCGGTTGAACAGCACCGGTCAGTTCGTGGAGTTCACCTCCGCCAACCAGGCCAACTCCATAGTGGTGCGCAACTCCATTCCGGACGCGCCGGGTGGCGGGGGCATCGAGGCGACCATCAGCCTCTACGTCAACGACGTCTTTTCCCGCAAGCTGACCCTGTCGTCGAGGCACAGCTGGCTCTACGGCAACACCGACGGGCCGGAGGCGCTGACCAACACCCCGCAGGCCGACGCCCGCCGGCTCTTCGACGAGTCGAACGCGCTGCTGGCCCAGTCGTACCCGGCCGGCACCCGCTTCAAGTTGCAGCGCGACTCGGGTGACACCGCCGCGTTCTACGTCATCGACATGATCGACCTGGAGCAGGTGGCACCGGCGGCGAGCCAGCCGGCGGGCTGCACCTCGATCACCGCGTACGGTGCGGTCCCGAACGACGGGCTCGACGACACCGCCGCCATCCAGCGGGCGGTGACCGACGACCAGAACGGCGTGATCGGCTGCGTCTGGATCCCCGCCGGGCAGTGGCGGCAGGAGCAGAAGATCCTGACCGACGACCCACAGAACCGGGGTACGCACAACCAGGTCGGCATCAGCAACGTCACCATCCGGGGCGCTGGCATGTGGCACTCGCAGCTCTACACGCTCACCGAACCGCAGAACGTGGTGGGCGGCATCAACCACCCGCACGAGGGCAACTTCGGCTTCGACATCGACAAGAACACCCAGATCTCCGACATCGCCATCTTCGGCTCGGGCCGGATCCGGGGCGGAGACGGCAACGCCGAGGGCGGCGTCGGCCTGAACGGTCGCTTCGGCACCGGCACGAAGATCAGCAACGTGTGGATCGAGCACGCCAACGTGGGTGTCTGGGTGGGTCGCGACTACGACAACATCCCCGACCTGTGGGGCCCGGCCGACGGGCTGGAGTTCACCGGGATGCGGATCCGCGACACGTACGCCGACGGCATCAACTTCAGCAACGGCACGCGTAACTCACGGGTGTTCAACTCGTCGTTCCGTACCACCGGTGACGACGCGCTCGCGGTGTGGGCCAACCCGTACGTCAAGGACCGTAGCGTCGACATCGCCCACGACAACCACTTCGTCAACAACACCATCCAGTTGCCCTGGCGGGCCAACGGCATCGCCATCTACGGCGGCTACGACAACTCGATCGAGAACAACCTGATCTACGACACCGCCAACTACCCGGGCATCATGCTGGCGACCGACCACGACCCGCTGCCGTTCTCCGGCACGACGCTGATCGCCAACAACGGCCTCTACCGCACCGGCGGCGCGTTCTGGAACGAGGACCAGGAGTTCGGTGCCATCACCCTCTTCCCCGCCACCCGGGACATCGTCGGCGTCACCATTCGCGACACCGACATCGTCGACTCCACGTTCGACGGCATCCAGTTCAAGAACGGTGGCGGCAACATCCCGAACGTCGCCATCACCAACGTGCGGATCGACAAGTCGAATAATGGTGCCGGCATCCTCGCGATGAGCGGGGCGCGCGGTAACGCCAACCTGACGAACGTGACAATCACCAACTCGGCCGACGGCAACATCGTCGTCCAGCCGGGCTCACAGTTCGTCATCACTCCCTGATCAGCACGGTTTCCATGAGGCCGGGGTGTCCGCAGGCTGCGGACACCCCGACTTCCGTGCTGGGCACTGCGGCGCAGGGTCCGTCGTGGCCGTCGCGCCGCCGGCAGCGGCCGGCACCGTCGAGCGCGACGTCACAGAACACTCGGGTACGCAGAAACTGCGCGTCCTCTTCGCTCAGCGTGATCTCGCCGAAGTCGAGAACGCTGAGGTGGCCGAGCGAGTCCCGTAGCGCCACGGCCAGGGCGGTGGCCTCGTCGGGGCTGGTCAGCGTGGTCGGCAGGTGAATGATCCAGCACGGGGCGGTCATCGCGGTCGCCGGTTGTCGGGCGTCGTCGGCCCACAGCAGCTCATCGCAGCGCCACCGTTCCTCCGGCGATCAGGGTCTGCACCTGTGCGTCGGTCAGGCCGCGCCGTTCCAGGACGCGACGGCCCCAGCGGTGCAGCCGGCACGGATGTGCGGCCTCGTCTTTGCGGCAGCGTTCGCCGTCGGCCCGCTGGTCGGCGGCGTGCACGACGACCGCCCTCAGCGCGAACACGACGTCCTCTTTGGTCACGTAGGGCGGTAGCGGTAGGTCTTCGGTGCTGTCGTCAACCGGGTCCATGACCCTCCTTCGGCTGGGCTCGCTTTGGTTGGTCATCCACGATGGTCATTCCGGTGCTCGCCCAACGCAATCTTTCGCGGCAGAATGCAGACCAAGGGACAGGGTGTCTTACGCGACGACAACCAGGGAGATGACGTGGACGACTCCGGCAGCACGGTCCCACGGAGGCAACTTGGCAGATACCTGAGAGAGCTTCGCGAAAACGCCTATGTGACGGTCACCGCGGCGGCCAAGGAATTGGAATGGTCGGCCCCGCGAATCTGGCGCTACGAAACCGGTCAGGTTCCCATGCACCCGAACGACGTCGAGGCCATGTGCCGGGTCTACGGCGCGTCTCCCGAGACGATCGAGCGGATGCGGGCGCTGGCGCGCGAGACCAAGGCGCACGGCTGGTGGCACAGCTACGGCGAAGCGATCAAGGACTGGTTCAAGCTGTACGTCGGCCTGGAAGCCGCCGCCACCCGCATCCGTCATTACGAAGCGAACCTCGTCCCGGGGCTGTTGCAGACGGTGGAGTACATGACCGAGGTCATCGCCACCGACCACCCGCAGCTCGGCGAGGCGGAGCGCAAGGCTCGGGTGGACATCCGGCTGCGTCGGCAGAGGTTGCTGGCGCGGGCGGTGCCCCGAGCCCCGCATCTCGACGTGATCCTGAACGAATCGGTGCTGCGCCGCCCGCTGCGCGACCGATCAGCGATGATCCGGCAGCTTGACGCCCTGGTGGTGACGAGCGAGCGGCACAACATCAGCCTGAGGGTGCTGCCGCTGGCCGCTGGGCTGTTCCGTTGGGCATCGGCTGGCACCTTCACCATGCTCGACTTCCCGTCCGAGGTGCGGGCGCCGGAACCGACCACCATCTACATGGACGGTCCCTGCGGCGCGGTCTACCTTGACAAGGCTCACGAAATCGAGGTTTACGAGAATGTGTGGCGCTCACTAGGGGAGCGAGCGCTGCCCCCGACCGAGTCCCGCGAGTTGATCGCGGCGATAGCGAAGGAGATGACCGATGGTGCGTGACGGAGTCTGGCGCACGTCGTCCCGGTCCGGTGGCGACGGCAACTGCGTCGAGGTGGCGGGGTTCGCCGAGTCGGTCGGCGTACGCGACAGCAAGGACCGACAGGGGCCAACGCTGACCTTCACCCCCTCGGTCTGGACCGCCTTCATCGCGTCAACCCGCGCACGGCAGTCGAACAACCGCCGCTGAGCGGCTAGCGCCACCTCGTTCGCCGAGATCTTGGAAGAATTCGGCCCCCGGAGGGGCGATTTCCCTCCAAGATCTGTCGCAGGTCCGGGTCGTGCCACCCCGGCCCAGCGATCAGGACCAGTGCGGCTGACCGTGAGCCAGGTGGGTGTCGGACTGGGGTGTGCGATGACGCACAACTGGGGCGGCGGTGGCTAGGCTGACCTGAGGAGAATGTCCCGCTGAGGGGGTGAGCCCGGATGGCCCAGGCCGCGTTCGCGCCGGAGCCGGCGCCGCAGCACACCGAGCCGTCGTTCGACGTGCTGCGGTGGCACGACGAGCCGTGGACCGCACAGCTCGCCCTCGACCTGTTGCCGGAGACCAACGGCCCCAAGGTTGAGGTCCTGAGCGGAAGCGTGATCGTGACACCACATGCGGGAATCGATCATCAATCGGTCGAGCGGGAGCTGCCATACGTGCTGCACCGTGCTGCGCGGAAGGCCGGATTCTGGGTCTATCCAGAGATCAACGTCATCTCCGGGGATGACCTCTTCATCCCGGACATCGCTGTGCTGCGCAAATCCGGTGGTGGCCGCACGACGGTCCCCATCGCCGAGGCGGTGCTGCTGGGTGAGATCGTGTCTCCCGGAAATCGGCGTAAGGACGTGATCGACAGACCCAGGGAGTACGCCGCCGCCGGGGTGCCGTTCTTCCTCCGGGTGGACCTGCGCAACCGGGTGCCGACCATGGCGCTGTTGGAGCTGGTTGACGGGGAGTACCGACCGTTGGCCGCCGCTGCGGCAGGGAGCACCTTCGCGATGCGGGAGCCGTTCGAATTCTCCATCGACCCTGCCGAGTTGCTGGACGAGGAGGAGTCGGGCGGGGAGGGCTGAGGCTCCCAGCGGGCGTTCAGTGACGGTGGGGGAGAATGGCCGCGTGACTTCCCCCCGCGACCTCGTCCTGCTCGGGTCCACCGGTTCGATCGGTACGCAGGCCATCGACATCGTCCGGCGCAATCCGGACCGGTTCCGGGTGGTCGCCGTGGGCGCGGGTGGCGGCAACGTCGAGTTGCTCGCCACGCAGGCCCTGGAGTTGGGTGTCGAGGCGGTCGGGGTGGCCAAGGCGTCCGCCGCGCAGGATCTCCAGCTCGCGTTCTACGCCGAGGCGAGCCGGCGCGGCTGGGCCACCGGCGACTTCAAGCTTCCCAAGATCGTGGCCGGGCCGGACGCCATGACCGAACTGGCCCAGTGGCAGTGCGACATCGTGCTCAACGGGGTGGTCGGCTCGCTGGGCCTCGCTCCTACGCTGGCCGCGCTGCGTGGTGGTCGTACCCTCGCGTTGGCCAACAAGGAGTCGCTGGTGGCTGGCGGCCCCCTGGTCAAGGGCGCGGTGACGCGGCCGGGGCAGATCGTGCCGGTCGACTCGGAGCACTCGGCGCTGGCCCAGTGCCTGCGGTCCGGGTCGCGCGGCGAGGTGCGCCGGTTGGTCGTCACGGCCAGCGGCGGCCCGTTCCGGGGTCGGCGGCGCGACGAGTTGACGCAGGTCACACCGGAGCAGGCGCTCGCGCACCCGACGTGGAACATGGGGCCGGTCGTCACGATCAACTCGGCGACCATGGTCAACAAGGCGCTTGAGGTGATCGAGGCGCACGAGTTGTTCGACGTGCCGTACGCCGACATCACGGTGATGGTGCACCCGCAGTCGGTGATCCACTCGATGGTCGAGTTCGTCGACGGGTCGACGATCGCCCAGGCCAGCCCACCGGACATGCGGCTGCCCATCGCGCTCGGCATCGGCTGGCCGGACCGGGTGCCGGCGGCGGCCACGGCTGTCGACTGGACGGCGGCGCACACCTGGGAGTTCGCGCCGCTCGACGACGAGGCGTTCCCGGCCGTCGCGCTGGCCAAGGCCGCGGGGGAGGCCGGGCGCTGCCGCCCGGCGATCTACAACGCGGCGAACGAGGAGTGCGTGGCGGCGTTCGTGGCGGGCCGACTGCCGTTCCTCGGCATCGTCGACACCCTCGAACGCGTGTTGGAGGAGGCCCCGGACTTCGACGAACCAGGTACCGTCGAGGACGTGCTCGCGGCCGAGTCGTGGGCACGCGCGCACGCGCAGGAGATCATCGCGGGTTCGGTGGAAGGAGCTTGATGTCGTACCTGCTCGGGGTGGTCCTCTTCGCCCTGGCCATCCTCATCTCGGTGAGTCTGCACGAGGCGGGGCACATGGTGACCGCCAAGGCGTTCGGGATGAAGGTCACGAGGTTCTTCGTCGGCTTCGGCCCCACCGTCTGGTCGTTCCGGCGGGGGGAGACCGAGTACGGCCTCAAGGGCATCCCCCTCGGCGGCTTCTGCAAGATCGTCGGGATGACCCCAGATGACGACGACGTCGAGCCGGGCGACGAGTCGCGGGTGATGTGGCGCTACCCGGTGTGGAAGCGGACGATCGTGATGGCCGCCGGGTCGATCACGCACTTCGCGCTCGCCCTGATCACCATCTGGATCCTCGCCGTCTCCGCCGGCCTGCCCAACCCGGACTTCCCGACCACCGACGCGCAGGCCCGTCAGGAGCCCGCCGTCATCCGGCTGAGCGAGTGCGTGGTGCCGGAGAACTCGCTGCGGGCGTGCACCCCCGCCGACGCGGCAAGCCCGGCCGCCCAGGCGCAACTGCGCGACGGTGACCGGATCACCTCGGTCAACGGCAGGCCGATCAACTCCTACGGAGACCTGCTCACCACCCTGCGGACGCTCAAGCCGGGGGAGACCGCGCAGATCCAGTACGTCCGCGACGGGCAGCCGGGCACCGCCAGCACTGTGCTCGCGCAGACCCAGCGTCCGCCGCTGGACGACCCGAACGGCGCCGCCGCGCCGGTGGCCGCGCTCGGCGTCGGGCTCGTCCCCAGCACGCCCACCCGCGTGACGTACGGCCCGGTCGGCGCCTTCGGCGCCACCGCCGACTTCACCGGCCAACTGGCCGTCGGCACGGTGCAGGCGTTGCAACGCCTCCCGCAGAAGGTCCCCGCCCTGTGGACCGCCCTCAGCGGCGGCGAACGGGACGTCGACACCCCGATCAGCGTGGTCGGCGCCAGCCGGCTCGGCGGCGAGGCGGTGGAGAACAACGCCTGGCTGGTCTTCTTCATGCTCTTCGTGTCACTGAACTTCTTCATCGGCGTGTTCAACCTGCTGCCGCTGCTCCCGGTGGACGGCGGCCACATCGCCATCGCCTGGTTCGAACGCGCCCGCTCCTGGCTGTACGCGCGGATCGGCCGGACCGACCCCGGCCGGGTGGACTACCTCAAACTGATGCCCTTCACGTACGCGGTGATCCTGATCGGTGGCGCGTTCACGCTGCTGACCATCGCCGCGGACGTCGTCAACCCCATCACGCTCTTCTCAAGGTGAGTGCCTGAAGTGACAGCTATCAGTCTCGGTATGCCCGCCGTGCCGCCCCCGCCGCTCGCTCCCCGTCGGGCCAGCCGCCAGATCATGGTCGGTTCGGTGCCGGTCGGCGGTGGTGCGCCCGTGTCCGTGCAGTCGATGACCACGACCCTCACCTCCGACATCAACGCCACGCTCCAGCAGATCGCCGAGCTGACCGCGTCCGGCTGCCAGATCGTCCGGGTGGCCGTGCCGTCGCAGGACGACGTCGAGGCGCTGCCCGCGATCGCCAAGAAGTCGCAGATCCCGGTGATCGCCGACATCCACTTCCAGCCCAAGTACGTCTTCGCCGCGATCGACGCCGGCTGCGCGGCCGTCCGGGTCAACCCGGGCAACATTCGCCAGTTCGACGACAAGGTCAAGGAGATCGCCCGGGCGGCGGGGGCGGCGGGGGTGCCGATCCGGATCGGCGTCAACGCCGGCTCACTGGACAAGCGACTGCTCAGCAAGTACGGCAAGGCCACCGCCGAAGCGCTCGTCGAGTCGGCGCTGTGGGAGTGCTCGCTGTTCGAGGAGCACGGCTTCCGCGACATCAAGATCTCGGTCAAGCACAACGACCCGGTCGTGATGATCCGCGCGTACCGGCAGCTCGCCGAGCAGTGCGACTACCCGCTGCACCTGGGCGTCACCGAGGCCGGGCCGGCCTTCCAGGGCACCATCAAGTCGGCAGTCGCCTTCGGCGCGCTGCTTGCCGAGGGCATCGGCGACACCATCCGGGTGTCGCTGTCCGCCCCGCCGGTCGAGGAGATCAAGGTCGGCAACCAGATCCTGGAGTCGCTGGGCCTACGCGAGCGCGGCCTGGAGATCGTCTCCTGCCCGTCCTGCGGACGCGCCCAGGTGGACGTCTACAAGCTCGCCGAGGAGGTCACCGCCGGCCTGGAAGGGCTGCCGGTGCCGCTGCGGGTCGCCGTGATGGGCTGCGTCGTCAACGGTCCGGGCGAGGCCCGCGAGGCCGACCTCGGCGTCGCCTCCGGCAACGGCAAGGGCCAGATCTTCGTCAAGGGCAAGGTCGTCAAGACGGTGCCCGAGGCGCAGATCGTGGAGACGCTCATCGAGGAGGCGCTGCGGATCGCCGACGAGATGGGCGCCGAGCTGCCTGAGGAGCTGCGCGGGCTGATCAGCGGCCCGACGGTCACCGTGCACTGATCTTCCATCGGCAAACAGCGGCCGTTCCCCCTGCGGGGAACGGCCGCTGTGCGTTCCTGGTCCTTTCGCGCGGTGACGCGGTGGCGCTGTCGCGCGGTGACGCGTTGGCGTCTTCGTGCTGGTGGGCGACCGGGCGTCACTCCGATTCGGCGAGGATCGCGTACAGCTTGCGCCGCGTCTCGTCGAGCACCTGGGCGGCCCGCTCACGCTGGTCGTCGGTGCCGTTCATCATCACCTGGCGCAGGGCGTTCATCGCCTGCGCGCCGGAGTCGCGGATGTCGTGCCAACTGGTCACTGTGCCCTCGGCGACGTCCGCCCACGCCGGGGCCTGCGCGGCCTCGGTGGCCTCGGCCTGACCGGCGTCGGTGACAGTGAACCGCTTCCGCCCGCCGCCGGACTCCTCGGTGCTGGCGACGATCACACCCTCGTCCTCCAGAAGCTGAAGGGTGGGGTAGATCGACCCCGGGCTCGGCCGCCACGCGCCACCGGTGCGGGAGTCGATCTCCTGGATCATCTCGTAGCCGTGCATCGGACGCTCGGTGAGCAGGGCCAACACGGCGGCTCGGACGTTGGGGCGTCGTCCGCGGCCCCGGCCACGGCCCCGACCGCCCCAGGGGCCGCCGTGTCCGTGCCCGTGCGGACCGGGCGGGACCGGCGGGAAGCCGAATCCGCGCATCCGGCCCTCGTGCATCGGGTGGTGCTGTCGATGGAACCTCATCGGGTTCTCCTTCTCTTCGTACTGTCGCTGATGCATCAACGATATATCGGCAATGCGTCGGCGACAAGTCATCAGGACGGCCCTCGCGCTCGGCTGGGCGTACCGGGATCGTTTGTGCCTGCCGACCTGTTTCTCCCGGTTGTCCGATGGGTTGGGCGGGCCCGGACGGGCCCGCGTCAGCCGGGCCTACGCTGGCCTTGTCACTCGGCCGGCGCGGGCGGGGGTCGATCTGGCAGGCTGGTAGTCGTGCTGACGGTGCCGGTACGCCAACTGGGGGAATCGGAGCGCCGCGCGGTCGAGCGACTACTCGATCATGACCCGTTCGCGGGCGCGCAGGTCGCTGAACGGATCGCCGCGCGCGGCCTGTCCTGGTGGAGGGCCGAGGGTCGGATCCTGGGGTACGGCGCGCGGCGCAACCTGGAGTCGCTGTGCTGGCTCGGCGGCAACCTCACGCCGGTGCTGGCGACCGACGCCGCGGTGGCCGCCTTCGCCGACCTGCTCGCCGGCGAGGAGCGGCTCTGCTCCTCCATCGTCGGCCGGGCCGATGCCGTGCTCGGGCTGTGGGACCGGCTCTCCGACATCTGGGGGCCAGCACGAGACGTTCGCCCCAACCAGCCACTGCTGGCCACCGACACCCTGCCACCCGTGCCGGCCGATCCGGAGGTGCGTCGGGTCCGCCCCGGCGAGGTCGATCTGCTCTTCCCGGCCGCGGTGGCCATGTACACCGAGGAGGTCGGCGTCTCCCCGCTGGCCGAGGACGCCGGGCGCAGCTACCGCCGGCGGGTCAACGACCTGGTCCGCTCCGGTCGGGCGTACGCCCGCTTCGTCGACGGCACTGTCGTGTTCAAGGCCGAGTTGGCAGTCGTCACCAAACGGACGGCACAGGTCCAGGGCGTCTGGGTGGCACCGGAGTGGCGGGGCCGGGGGATCGCGACGGGCGCTATGGCCGCCGTGGTCCGCGACGCGCTGCTGCGGGTCGCCCCCACGGTCAGCCTGTACGTCAACGACTTCAACCTGCCGGCCCGCCGGGTCTACGAGCGCTGCGGCTTCCAGCCGATCGGCACCCTGGCCACGATCCTCTTCTGACGGGTTGACTGCGGGTCGGTCCGTGGGCGGTGGGCGGTGAAGGGTGGCCGGCGACAGCAGAAGGCCGCTGGCCGGCGCCCCGTTGCGGGTGCCGGCCCAGCGGTCGGTGTCGTGCTGTGGTGGTGCCGTGCGGGTGGTGCGGCCGTGCGGTGGTGGTGCCGTGCGGGTGGTGCGGCCGTGCGGTGGTGGGTAACGACCCCGCCCCGGCCACGCTTCCGGCCCACGAGTGCGACCGGAGCTACCCAACCCGTTACCTTTTTGATCGTCCCCAGCCGGGGACCCTCGGTCGCCCGGCCCGGTATGACTTCCTGCCCCTGTCGTTCGGATGATCCGGGGGGTGTTGTCGCCGGGTCGGGTGGCGTCGGCGGACCGCTGATAGGGACACGGCCACCCGTGTTCGGGGTAGGTCTCTTCGTAACGTGGCTGCCGGCAGTCCGACGCCTGGACCAGCGGCCGAGGCCACGGAACGATGCGTGGAGGCGGGTGCGGTGCACGACGGATATGGCGTCTTCCTCGGCTTGGACGTCGGCAAAGAGGGTCATCACGCGGTCGGGTTGGCCCCGGACGGCAAGCGGCTGCACGACGCGCCGCTGCCGAATACCGAGGCCCGGCTGCGGCAACTGTTCGACAAACTCGCCCGTCACGGCCAGGTTCTGGTGGTGGTCGATCAGCCTGCCTCGATCGGCGCCTTGCCGGTCGCGGTAGCTCGGGCGTGTGGGCATCAGGTGGCCTACCTGCCCGGGCTGGCGATGCGGCGGATCGCTGACCTGCACCCCGGCTCGGCGAAGACCGACGCCCGCGATGCCTACGTCATCGCTGACGCGGCCCGCACTCTGCCGCACACGCTGCGGCGGGTCGACACCGGCGACGACACGTTGGCCGAGCTGGAAGTCCTCGTCGGCTTCGACGACGACCTCGCCGGCGAAGCCACCCGGGTGTCCAACCGCATCCGGGGACTGCTCACCCAGATCCATCCCGCCCTGGAACGCGTCCTCGGCCCGAAAATCGCGCACAAAGCTGTGCTGGAGTTGCTGTCGCGCTGCGGCGGCCCGATCGGTTTGCGCAAGGCCGGCCGCCGCAAACTGCTCTCGATCGCCGCCGTCCACGCGCCCCGCATGGGCGAACGGCTCGTCGAGCAGATCATGACCGCTCTCGACGAGCAAACCGTCACCGTCCCCGGCACCAGCGCGGCGGAAACGATCCTGCCCCGCCTCGCCGACAGCCTGCGCGACGTCCTGCGACAACGCGACCACGTCGCCGGCGAGGTCGAGAGGATGCTTGATGCGCACCCTCTTGCCCCGGTCCTGACCTCGATGCCCGGCATCGGCGTCAGGACCGCCGCCCGGATCCTGCTCGAAGTCGGCGACGGCACCGCCTTCGCCACCCCCGGCCACCTCGCCGCCTACGCCGGCCTCGCCCCCGTCACCCGACGATCCGGCAGCAGCATCCGCGGCGAACACCCACCGAGAGGCGGCAACAAGAACCTCAAACGCGCGCTCTTCCTCGCCGCGTTCGCCGCCCTCACCGACCCCACCAGCAGGGCCTACTACGACCGCAAACGCGCCGAAGGCAAACGCCACAACGCCGCCCTCATCTGCCTCGCCCGCCGCCGCTGCGACGTCCTATACGCCATGCTCCGCGACAAGATCCCCTACCAACCCCGACCCACCACACCAATCCCCGCTTGACGAAACCCATAGGGACACCCCCCACTACGCGACAAACGGCCCGTAGGGGTACGCGGCCTGTGGCGCCGAATCGCTCCACACTCGCATGATCGACTCGGGTTCATGGAAGTCGCGGTGTCCCGGACTCCCGGACACCGCGAGGTCATGAAACCCGAGTCGATCAAGGTGCGAGCGCGGGGCGGGTTGTCGAGATTGGTCGACGGCGGGGCGGGACGGGCCCGAGTCGGTCGGCCGCTGCTTCTGCCTGAGCTGACGGACGCCCTGCTCAGGGCCGGAAATTCGGTTGAATCTGGGCGTCGGCGCGGGCAGGCTGAATTCTCCGCCACCCCACCTCCGGAGGACTTTCCATGCGCCTGCTCCGTGACCTGTGGGGCACCTCGACCCGTCGGATGACGATCGTGACGGTCCTGATCGTGCTCGGCGCCGCCGGTCAGGCGGGCGCGTCGGCGCTGGCCGGCGCCGTGTTGGTGCACCGCTCGGCCGGCTTCTTCGCCGTGCTGGCCGCGGCTCTGGTCGCCGTGGTTCTCAGCGACCTCGCGGTGAGCCTGCTGATGGCCGGGGTGACCGCCGACTGGTCCGCCCACGTGCGCCGCCGACTCTGCCGGGTCGCTCTCGGGCAGGACCTGCCCACCCTGGAGACCACCCCGGTGGGTGAGTTGCTGGACCGGATCGACGGGGACGTGTACCAGGTGGCGTCGGCGATCCGTAACCAGGGCACCCGGCTCGCCCAGGGTCTCTGCGTCGGCCTGCTGTCGATGGTCGTCGCGTTGTTCGTGTGGTGGCCGGCCGGGGTCGCGATGCTGCTGCTCACTGTGGTGCTCGCGGCAGGTCTGCGCGGGCCGACGGCGCGGATCGCCCCGGCCCGGATGGCCGAGGAGGAGGCGTGGTCCGACCTGGCCGCGGTGATGGAGGAGGCGGTGCACGGCCAGGACGACGTCCGGACCAGCCTGGCCCGACCGTACGTGTTGCGGCTGTACGCCCGGCGGGCCGCCGCCGTGCTGTCCCGGGGCGGTCTGGTCTGGGTGTTGTCCGCCCGGGTGGCCGCGGCCGCCACCG
This sequence comes from Micromonospora sp. NPDC049230, assembly GCF_040647875.1. Taxonomy (NCBI): domain Bacteria; kingdom Bacillati; phylum Actinomycetota; class Actinomycetes; order Micromonosporales; family Micromonosporaceae; genus Micromonospora; species Micromonospora sp. NPDC049230. The sequence goes on along the minus strand of NZ_JBEZCZ010000002.1, from coordinate 128,445 downwards.
CGACGATCCGCTGTGGCATCGGCGTGGTGGTGCTCGGCGGGGCGTGGGCGTTGGCCACCGACCGGATCGACGCCGCCCGGCTCACCGCCATCTGGCTGCTCGCCCTGGCCTTCGGGGCCACCGCCGAACACGTCAGCCGGATGGTGCCGGAGATCCAGGAGGCGCTCGGCGCGTGGGCCCGGGTGCGGTTGCTGCACAAGGCTCGGCAGGAGCCCGTCGGCGGCGCCAGCCCGACCGAGGGTGACCTGCGCATCCGGGACCTGACCTTCGAGTACCAGGTGAGCGGTTCGGAGCACGACCGGGCCGCCGCGCTGCGGGGGCTCAGCCTCACCTTCGCGCGTGGCCGGTCGTACGCGCTGATCGGGCGGACCGGTTCGGGCAAGTCCACGCTGGCGAAGGTGCTGACCAGGGCGGTCGACGTTCCGCCGGGCACTGTCTTCCTCGGCGGCACCGACCTGTGCGACCTCGACGTCGAGCAGTTGCGCCGTTGGGTGGCGTTGGTACCGCAGCGTACGGAGATCCTGGCCGGCACGCTCGCGGAGAACGTCGCGCTCTACGACCCGGAGTTGCTCGACGCCGCGGCCCGGGCACTCGACGAGCTGGGCCTGGCCGGCTGGATCGCCGAGCTGCCGGACGGGTTGGCGACCCGGCTGGGGGAGGGCGGGCACGTGCTCTCCGCCGGCCAGGAGCAGCTCGTGGCGTTCGCCCGGATCCTGGTCCGCGACCCGCACGTGGTGATCCTCGACGAGGCCACCGCCCGTCTGGATCCCGTCACCGAGGCGCGGGTGCAGCGGGCTACCGAACGACTGCTGCGCGACCGGATCGGCATCGTCATCGCCCACCGCCTCTCCTCGGTGCGTCGCTGTGACGAGGTGGTGGTGCTGGCCGACGGCGCGGTGGTCGAGGCCGGCCCGCTGGAGACGTCGACGCGCTTCGCCGAACTGCTGGCGACCAGTCACGCCGCCGCGTACGCCGCTGTGGCACCGAACGGCCGTACCGGCGGCACCGACCTGCTGGACGGCCCCGACCCGGCCGGCGCGTGGCCGGGTGGCTCGACGGCAGCCGCCGGCCCCGACCTGGCCGGCGCGTGGCCGGGCGGTCCGCCGACAGCTACCGACGCCGGCGCCTGGCCGAGTGGAGCGCCGGCCACACCGGTCGGGCTGACGCGGACCGAGCCGCCTCCGCTGCCGCCCGTGCCGCCGGCCCGGACGCTGCGGGAGATCGTCCGGCTCTGCACCAACGATCCCCGGTACGGGCTGGCCGCGATCGGGTTGTTCCTCGGGCTCAGCCTGCTGGGGCTGGACGGCCCGGTGCTGCCCTGGCTCTGGGCCGACCTGGTCGACGGGACGGGCAACCCGTACCTGCCGGCGGTCGGGATCGTGGCCGGGCTGCTTGTCACACTGCCGTTGCCGTATTACACCCACGTCTGGTTCCCGCAGTGGTGGGTGCGGCAGATGCTGCGGATCGGCCTGCGGCTGGTGCACGGCCAGACGGGGCCGCGTCGGGTCAGCTCGCACACCCCGGCCGAGGTGGTGGCGCAGGGCGGCGACACCGAGCGGGTGGTCCAACTCGCCGACAACGTGCTGGACCAGAGCGTCGCGTTGATCCTGGTGGTCGCCATGACGGCGGTCACCGGCAGCATCGTACCGGGGCTGTTCTTCCTCGGCACGATGGTCGTCTCCGGGCTGGCCGCGACGCTGTTCGGGCCGAAACTCGAACGTGCGGCCCAGGCGACGGTGACGGCGCGGGCGGCCTTCGCCACGGCGCTGGTCTCGGCGCTCTCCGCGGCGCGGACGGTGAAGCTCGCCGGCGCGACCACGGCGGTGCTGCGCCACCTGGCCGGCCTGGACGTGCTGCGCAGCGATCGACAGCGGCGGGAGATCTCGGTGCAGGTGTGGGCGCGTTCCACGCCGTCGATGGCAAGCGGGCTGCTGCCGATCGGCGCGTGGGCGCTCTACCTGGGCGGCTCGCTGTCCGCCGGAGCGGTGCTGGTGGCCGTCTCCACGCTGGGGGCGGCACGCTGGTTCGCCTGGACGACGGCGTCGCTGATCTCGCAGTTGCCCTCGGCGCGGGTCTGGACCCGACGCACGACGGCGATGACCGGGGTGAGCGCGTACTCCGCGGGGGTTCCGGCGGTCGACCTGGCCGCCGGGACGGGGCCCGCGCCGACGCCCGCGCCGCGGCATCCGCTGCGCCGGCTGGAGCTGCGTCGCTTCGGGGTGGTGCACTCCGACGGTACGGTGGCCGTCCGCGAGGTGGACCTGACGGTGCGGCGGGGGCAGTTGGTGCTTGTCGTCGGGCCGGTGGGTTCGGGCAAGTCCTCGTTGCTGCGGGCGCTGGCCGGGATCGTGCACCACACCGGCGAGCTGACCTGGAACGGCGACCCGGTCACCGAGCCGGAGCTGTTCCTGCGCCCCAACCAGGTCGGCTACGTCGGCCAGTTGCCCCGGGTGCTCTCCGGCACGGTGGCCGACAACATCGCGCTGGGCCACCAGGTGGACGCGGCCGGCGCGGTCAGCACCGCCCAGCTCGACCACGACCTGGCCGCCGCCGGCGGTGGGCTGGGTCTGCTCATCGGGCACAAGGGCACCCGGCTCTCCGGCGGGCAGTTGCAGCGGTTGGCGTTGGCTCGGGCGTTGGCACCGCGTACCGAACTGTTGGTCGCCGACGACGTCTCGTCGGCACTCGACGTCACCACGGAGTTGGCGTTGTGGCAGGCACTGCGCGAACACGGGGTGACAGTTGTCGGCTCCACCGCGAAGCGTGCCGCGCTGGTCCGCGCCGACCACGTGGTGGTGCTGCTCGGTGGCACGGTTGCCGCCCAGGGCAGCTGGCAGGACCTGGAGGGCGACTGGTCACACCTGGCGGGCTGACGCCTCGGACTGCGGCAGTGCGGGCTGACGCCTCGGACGGCTGCGGGGAACGGCAGCCGTCCGAGGCGGCGGGGGGTCAGGCGCGGGCGTACTGCGCCGGGCCGCTGTACACGACGCCGAGCTTGGCGGCGGCCCGGCGCGGCCAGTACGGGTCGCGCAGCAACTCCCGACCGAGCAGCACCAGGTCGGCCTCGCCGCCGGCCACGATCTGCTCGGCGTGCTCGGGCTCCACGATCAGGCCCACCGCGCCGGTCGGCACGCCGGCCTCGCGGCGGATCTGGGCGGCCAGCGGCACCTGGTAGCCGGGGCCGAGCGTGATGCGCTGGTCCGGGCTCACCCCGCCGGAGGAGGCGTCGACCAGGTCCACGCCGACTCCGGCCAGCTCGCCGGCGAGCACGACGCTGTCCTCGATCGTCCAGCCGCCCTCGACCCAGTCGGTGGCGGAGAGCCGGGTGAGCACCGGCACGTCCTCGCCGACCGCGGCGCGTACCGCGCGGGCCACCTCCAGGGTGAGTCGCATCCGGGCGGACCGGTCGCCGCCGTAGCCGTCGGTGCGGTGGTTGGTCAGCGGGGAGAGGAACTCGTTGAGCAGGTAGCCGTGCGCGGCGTGGATCTCCACGGCGGCGAAGCCGGCGGCGAGCGCGCGTTCGGCTCCGGCGGCGAACGCCTCGACAACGCCGGCGATGCCGGCCTCGTCGAGGGCGGTGGGCGTCCGGTAGCCGGCGGTGAACGGCTCCGCACCGGGCGCTACGGGCGTCCAGCCGCCCTCGGCGTCCGGCACGCCGCCGCGTTCCGCAGCCCACGGGCGGTAGGTGGATGCCTTGAACCCGGCGTGCGCGAGTTGCACGGCCGGCACCGCGCCGTGTGCGGCGACGAACGCGGTCACCGGCCGCCAGGCGTCGACGTGTGCGCCGGACCACAGCCCGGTGTCCTGTGGGCTGATCCGCCCCTCGGGGAGCACGGCGGTCGCCTCGGTCAGCACCAGGCCGGCGCCGCCGACCGCGCGACTGCCGAGATGGACCAGATGCCAGTCGGTGGGCAGACCATCCGGGCCGGCCGAGTACTGGCACATGGGCGCCATGGCGATTCGGTTGGGCACCGTGACGGCGCGCAGGGCCAGGGGAGTGAACAGGGAGCTCATGGGGGACATCCTCTCGAAGACGGCGACCGACCCCTCCGGGGAGGGGCCGGTCGCCGTCGGTGTGCTCTGGTCAGGCGGGAACGGGGGTCAGCTCGGGGCGGGTCTCCGCGACCGGCTCCGGGTCGATCAGGTCGCGTCGGCCGGCGGACTCGTACGCGGCCCGGTCCAGGGTGCCCTCGCGGGCGGCGACAACTGTCGGCACCAGGGCCTGCCCGGCCACGTTGGTCGCGGTGCGGATCATGTCCAGGATCGGGTCGATGGCCAGCAGCAGGCCGGCGCCCGCCAGCGGCAGCCCCAGCGTGCTGAGGGTCAGGGTGAGCATCACGATCGCGCCGGTCAGGCCGGCGGTGGCCGCCGAGCCGACCACCGACACGAACGCGATCAGCAGGTAGTCACCGATGCCGAGGTGCACGCCGAAGACCTGCGCCACGAAGATCGCGGCGAGTGCCGGGTAGATGGCGGCGCAGCCGTCCATCTTCGTGGTCGCGCCGAAGGGCACCGCGAACGAGGCGTACTCGCGGGGGACACCGAGGCGCTCGACGGAGCGCTGGGTCACCGGCATGGTGCCGACCGAGGAGCGGGACACGAAGGCCAGCTCGATCGCCGGCCAGGCGCCGGCGAAGAAGCGCAGCGGGTTGAGGCGACCGACGAGGACCAGCACCAGCGGGTAGACCACGAACAGCACGATGGCGCAGCCGACGTACATGGCGGTGGTGAACTTCGCGAGGGGGGCCAGCAGGTCCCAGCCGTACGAGGCGACGGCGTTGCCGATCAGGCCGAGAGTGCCGATCGGGGCGAGCCGGATGACCCACCAGAGCGCCTTCTGGACGATCTCCAGCAGGGAGCGGTTCAGCGCCACGAACGGTTCGGCGGCCTCGCCGACCAGCAGGGCCGCGGCACCGATGACCACGGCGAGGAAGACGATCTGAAGGACGTTGCCCTCGACGAACGCGCCGACCGGGTTGGTGGGCACGATGCCGGTGAGGAAGTCGGTCCAGGAGCCGGTCTTCTTCGGCGCCGCGGCGCCACCCAGGTCGAGGGTCACGCCCTTGCCGGGGTTGGTGAGCAGGCCGATGCCGATGCCGATGCTCACCGCGATCAGCGCGGTGATGCCGAACCACATCAGGGTCTTCAGCGCGAGCCGTGCGGCGTTTGCCACGCCGCGCAGGCTGACCACGCTGACCACGATGGCGGTGAAGACCAGCGGCGGTACGGCGAGCTTGAGTAGTTGGACGAAGAGGCTGCCGACGGTGTGCAGGGTGCTGGTCAGCCAACTCACGTCGTTGCTGCGGGCAACGAAACCGAGTGCGACGCCGAGCACGAGGCCGAGCAGGATCTGCACGGAGAAGGGAATTTTGCGCAGGCTGAAGGGCATTAGCTATCCAGTTGTCCGGTCTGATGAGGGCAGGCGGGAAGACGCGGCTAACCCGGACAGATGCCACTGGCCTGTAGTCGGAGATCGACATACAGGCGGACAGTGAGGCCCCAGACATTGCTCATCGCCAATCGAAGATACCCCGCCGATGGGGTATCGCAAGGAGCGGCCGGCGTGAGGATCCTTACAACGGGGTTGCCGGCCGGCGGTCCAGGGCCAGGGCGGTGGCGGTGGCCAGCCCCCAGGCGACCACCAGCGCGAGGACCAGCCGTTCCAGCACACCCACCACCGCACCCCGGCCGACGACGAGCATGGCCAGCCCGACAGTCGCGCACAGCGGCAGGGCCAGCGCGGCGGTCACGCCGGCCAGCCGACGCACCACCGGCCCGGCCGGCGCGGACACGGCGAGCGTGAGCATGGCGAAGACCACCGACGCGGTTGCCGCGATGCTCGCGCCGCCGTGCACCAGATCCGCGGTGGTGGCCCGCTCGAACGGCGGCAGCGGGCAGCCGGCGGAGCAGGTCACCGCTCCGGACACGGCGGCGAACACGGCCCCGGCGGCGAGCAGCGCCGGGGCCGCCGCCCACACCCCGGGGGGCAGCGCCGCGCCGAGCAGCAGCAACGCGCCGGCAAGGGCCAGGACCCCGATCCGGTACGTCGCGGCGTGTCCACTGCCGGCGATGCCCGCCTCGCTGACGTACCCGGTGAGGCCCGGACCGGGACCGGCGACCACGGCGAACGTCACCGCGACGGCACCGGCCAGCGCGCAGCCCGCCGCGGCGGAGCCGGCGACCCGACGGGCGACGTCCGAGCCGGCCCTCGGCGCGGTCGTGGTGCCGGAGCGACCCGGCTCAGCCACGCCCGTGTGGCGTGCGCCAGCCCGACTCGTCCGGCCCGAGTGGCACGATGCCGCTGGGGTTGATCTCCCGGTGCGTGCCGTAGTAGTGCCGCTTGATGTGGTCGAAGTCCACCGTCTCGCCGAAGCCCGGGGTCTGGAACAGGTCCCTGGCGTACGCCCAGAGCACCGGCATCTCGGTCAACTTGTCGCGGTTGCACTTGAAGTGCCCGTGGTACGCGGTGTCGAAGCGCACAAGCGTGGTGAACAGCCGCACGTCGGCCTCGGTGATCGCGTCGCCCAGCAGGTAGCGCTGCCCGGCCAGGCGTTCGGAGAGCGCGTCCAACCGGGCGAAGAGCGCCCGGAACGCCTCGTCGTACGCCTCCTGGGAGGTGGCGAACCCGCACCGGTAGACACCGTTGTTGACGTCGGCGTGGATCTCGGCCATCAGCGCGTCCATCTCCGGGCGCAGCGCGACCGGGTACAGGTCCGGCGCGTCGGGTGCGTGCAACGACCGCCACTCGGTGGAGAGGTCGAGGGTGAGCTGCGGGTAGTCGTTGGTGACCACCCGGCCGGTCAGGGTGTCGACGAGCGCCGGCACCGTCACCCGGCCGGTGTAGTCCGGGTCGGTGGCCAGGTACGCCTCGGAGAGGAAACCGACACCGAGGACCGGGTCGAAGCCGTCCGGGTCGAGGGCGAACGCCCAGCCCCGCTCGTCGCGGATCGGGTCCACGGTGCCCAGCGAGATCGCGTCGTCCAGCCCGAGCAGGCCGCGCACGATCCTCGCCCGGTGCGCCCACGGGCACGCCCGGCACCAGATCAGCCGGTACCGGCCGGCCTCCAGCGGCCAGCGGTCGTGCTCGTCCGGCCCGCCACCGGGCGGGGAGGTCGAGTCGGCGGTGACCCGACCGGTGAACCGGTTGGGCTGGCGGACGAACGCGCCGCCGCCGCTGGTCTCTGCGCTGAACTGGGCCCGGGCCATGCCGTCAACCTATCCGCTGCCGGCGCGGATATCCTGGCGGCCGGCAGCCCCCGCGACCCGATGGGCGTGCCCCACCCCCGCCGTCTGCACCCCTAAGGACTCGCGATGACCGTGGCATACCTGGTGGCCGGTGTCCGCACCCCGATCGGTCGGTACGCCGGCGCGCTGGCCGGCGTCCGCCCCGACGACCTGGCCGCGCACGTGATCCGCGAGTTGGTCGCCCGCCACCCGTCGGTGGACTGGGCGCGGGTGGACGACGTGGTGCTCGGCTGCGCCAACCAGGCCGGCGAGGACAACCGCAACGTGGCCCGGATGGCGGCGCTGCTGGCCGGCCTGCCCGAGGAGGTGCCGGGCAGCACCGTCAACCGGCTCTGCGGCTCCGGCCTGGACGCGCTGGCCACCGCTGCCCGCGCCATCGTGGCCGGGGACGCCGAGCTGATGATCGCCGGCGGGGTGGAGAGCATGAGCCGGGCGCCGTTCGTCCTGCCGAAGGCGACGTCGGCGTACTCCCGCTCGGCCGAGGTGTACGACACCACACTGGGCTGGCGGTTGGTCAACCCGTTGATGCGCGACGGGTGGGGGGTCGACTCGATGCCGGAGACGGCGGAGAACGTGGCCGCCGAGTACGGCGTCAGCCGGGCCGAGCAGGACGCCTTCGCGTACCGCTCGCAGCAGCGTGCGGCCAGGGCGCAGGTCGACGGCCGGTTCGCCGAGGAGATCGTGGCGGTGTCGGTGCCGGCCGGTCGACGCGAGACCCGGCTGGTCGAGGTCGACGAGCACCCCCGGGAGACCACGCTGGAAAAGCTGGCCGCGCTGCCCACCCCGTTCCGCGACGGCGGCACCGTCACCGCGGGCAACTCCTCGGGTGTCAACGACGGCGCGGTCGCGCTGCTTGTCGCCAGCGAGGCGGCGGTTGCCCGGTACGGCCTCACCCCGCTGGCCCGGATCGGCGGTGCGGCGGTGGCCGGCGTACCGCCCCGGGTCATGGGGATCGGTCCGGTGCCGGCGACCCGCAAGCTGCTCGACCGGGTCGGGGTCGAGGTGGGTGCGGTGGACGTGGTGGAGCTGAACGAGGCGTTCGCCGCGCAGTCCGTGGCGGTGTTGCGTGAACTGGGGTTGCCCGTGGACGCCGAGCACGTCAACCCGAACGGCGGCGCGATCGCGCTGGGGCACCCGCTCGGTGCCAGCGGTGCGCGGCTGGCGTTGACCGCCGCCCTGGAGCTGCGCCGACGCGGCGGGCGGCGGGCGTTGGCCACCATGTGCATCGGCGTCGGTCAAGGCATTGCACTGATGCTGGAGTCAGCCGCCTAGAGTGGTGCACACCACACGACCCGCGGGTCGGCCGGTGCTCGCGCACGCCCGTCGACGCCGGTGCCGTCCCGCGCCGCGGCGATGAACTGGGGAGCACGCTGATGCCGGACGGACTGCCGACCGAGATCGATCTGACCAGGCCGAGCGCGGCCCGGGTGTACGACTATTTCCTGGGTGGGGCACACAACTTCGAGATCGACAGGCGGCTGGCCGAGCAGATCGCGAGCATGACCCCGAATCTCGCCGCCACCATGCGCTCCGGCCGGGAGTTCCTGCGTCGGGCCGTCCGGGTGTTGCTCGACGCCGGCATCGACCAGTTCCTCGACATCGGCTCCGGAATTCCCACCGTGGGCAATGTGCACGAGGTGGCCCAGGGAGTGAACCCGAAGGCCCGCGTGGTGTACGTCGACATCGACCCGGTGGCCGTCGCGCACAGCCGCGAGCTGCTCGCGGGCAACGAGCTGACCGGCGTCATCCACGCCGACCTGCGCGAGCCGGAGCGGATCCTCGCCGAGACCCGGCAGCTCGGGCTCGTCGACTTCAGCCGGCCGATGGGCATCCTGCTGGCCGGGGTGGTGCACTTCATCCCGGACGCCGACCGTCCGGAGGAGATCCTGGCCACCCTGCGTGCCGCCGCCGCGCCGGGCAGCTACCTGGTCGTCTCGCACTCCACCTTCGAGGACCAGCCGCAGGAGATGCTGGACGCCCAGCGGCTCTCCGCCCGGACGGCCACCGAGATCACCCTGCGCTCCCGTGCCCAGGTCACCGGCTTCTTCGGCGACTGGACGGTCCTCGACCCGGGTGTGGTGCACATGCCACTCTGGCGTCCCGACTCACCGTCCGACGTGGACGATCACCCGGAGCGGTTCGGCGCCTTCGGCGGCGTCGCCCGGTACGACCAGCCAGCCGGCTGATCGACATGGCCGCCGTCCCGGACCCCCTCGGGGTCGACGCCGGCCCGGACCCCCTCGGGGTCGACGCCGGCCGGGCCGACATCCAGGGGTTCGCCGCGGACTGGGCCCGCGCGGTCCGTCGCCTCGGGTTCGTGCCGTTCAGCGCGGCCGAGACCGAACGGCTGCTGCTGACACACACGATCCGGCTGGCGGAGGCGGTGTGGGCAGAGCCGTTCCGCTCCGACCCCGCCGAGGAGGTCGGGCGCGCGCTGGTCGAGGCGCACCTCAGCGAGCCGCGAGCCCTGGAGTGGACGCTGCGCGCACTCGGTTCGGACTTTTCGCGGCGCGTACTCGGCGCTGCCGACCGGCCGGCGGACCTGGCCGAGCGGATCGCGACGTTGCAGGGCCGGCTGGCCGCCGGGTTCGCCCGCGCGCTGCGCGACCGCACCTTCAGCCAGCAGGAGCGGATCGCCCAGTCTGCCTGGCAGGCGCGTGACCAGGTCGAGCAGGCGCTGCGCGACAGCGAGGCCCGGTTCCGGGCGGTCTTCACCGGCGCCGCGATCGGGATCGGCATCGCCGGCGTGGACGGCCAGATCATCGACGTCAACCAGGCGTTCGCCGACATGCTCGGCTACTCGATCGAGGAGTTGCGCGAGATCAACGTGGCGGCGCTTTTCCACGCCGACGACGCCGCCGGGATGTGGGAGCTCTACCAGGAGCTGATCGAGGGCAAACACGACGCCGCCCGGGTGGAGAAGCGTTACCACCGCAAGGACGGCAGCGTGGTCTGGACGGATCTGGCCGTCTCGCTGATCCGGCACGGCGACGGCCGACCCCGGTTCACCGTCGCGATGATCGAGGACATCACCGAGCGGTACGAACTCCAGCAGCGGCTGCGCTTCCAGGCGCTGCACGACCCGCTGACCGGGCTGCCCAACCGGACGCTGTTCTTCGAGACTCTGGGCCGGATCCTCGACGCCGCGGGCGCCGGACGGCAGGTCGGGGTGTGCTTCCTCGACCTGGACGGCTTCAAGGCGATAAACGACAGCCTCGGCCACGACCTCGGCGACCAGCTGCTGGTGACGATCGGCCGCAGGCTCGCCGCGTGCGTGGCCGACCGCGGCCACCTGGTCGCCCGGATGGGTGGCGACGAGTTCGTGATCCTCGTCGACGGAGCGGACGGCATCGACGACGCGGTGGCCGTCGCGGAGTCCGCGTTGGCCGCCGTCGCGGCCCCGGTGCACGTCGGAGACCACCAGCTGGCCGTCTCGGCAAGTGTGGGCATCGTGCAGTGCCCGGCGACGGAGACCACCGCGTCGGAGCTGATGAAGGCGGCGGACACCACGCTCTACTGGGCCAAGGGGGCAGGCCGGGGCCGCTGGGCGGTGTACGACCCGGAGCGCAGCGCCCGGGACATCGCCCGGTCGGCCCTTGTCGCCGGGCTGCCGGCCGCCCTGGACCGGGGCGAGTTCGTGCTGCACTACCAGCCGATCGTGTCGCTGCTGGAGGGCACGATGCTCGCGGTGGAGGCACTGGTGAGGTGGGAGCACCCGGAGTTGGGCCTGATCGGGCCGGACCGGTTCATCGGTCTGGCCGAGGAGACCGGCCTGATCGTCCGGCTCGGCGAGTGGGTGCTGCGGCAGGCCTGTCAGGACGCCGAGCGGTGGCGGCGGGAGTTTCCCAACGCCCGGCTGGTGGTCAGCGTCAACCTGGCCGCGCGACAGGCCGACGACCCGGCGATCGTGGACACGGTGGCCGACGTGCTGCACACCAGTGGGCTACCCGCCGAGCTGCTCCAGTTGGAGCTGACCGAGAGCGCCGTGATGGGCAGCGCCGGTGAGCCACTGCGCAGTCTGTACCGGCTCGCCGCGCTCGGCGTCCGGCTGGCCGTGGACGACTTCGGCACCGGATACTCCAACCTGGCGTACCTGCGGCGGCTGCCGATCCACTGCCTGAAGCTCGCCGGCCCGTTCGTCGAGGGCATCCGCGCCGACGGGACCGACGTCGCCGCCGACCACCGCGACGAACGGATCGTCGACGCGTTGGTCCGGTTGGCGCACGCCCTGGAGCTGTGGGTCACCGCCGAGGCGGTGGAGACCGGGGTCCAGGCGGAACGGCTGCGGGCGTTGCGCTGCGACACCGGGCAGGGCCGGTACTTCGGCGCGCCTGCCCCGGCCGACGAGATCACCGCCCGGCTGCGGGGTGGGGCGACATGAGCGGGGATGGGGTGGCCGGCGGTCGGCGCGGCAGCACCACCGGGGACCGCCCGCCGGGCGGCGTGCACTCGCGGTCCGGTCGGCTCGGTCCGGTCGGCTGGCGGCGATGGAAGGTGGCGGCGTGGACCTGACGGATTCGCAGACGGCGGTGACGGTGGTGGCCGGGCTGGCGATCCTGGCCGGGTTGGCCGGCGTGGTGGTGCCCGGTCTGCCGGCGTTGCCGCTGTGCTGGGGCGGCGTGCTGGTCTGGGCGATCTTCGGCGGTGCCGGGCTGGGCGGGTGGGCGGTGTTCGCCGCCGCCACTGTCGTCGCGGCGGGCGGCACCGTGATCAAGTACGCGTGGCCGGGCCGCAACCTGAAGCGCACCGGTGTGCCGACGTCCACGCTGCTCGCCGGTGGGGTGCTCGGCATCGTCGGGTTCTTCGTGGTGCCGGTCGTCGGGGTGGTGCTCGGCTTCGTCGCCGGGGTGTGGGCGGCGGAGCGACTGCGGCTGGGCAGCAACCAGCTGGCGTGGCCATCCACAGTGCAGGCCCTGAAGGCCGCCGGCCTGTCGATGCTCGTGGAGTTCCTGGCCGCCCTGGCAGTAGCGGCTATCTGGGCAACCGGTCTCCTCCTAACCTGACCCCCGCTCCCCGAGCCCGCCCCCCGCCGCTGAGACAGGCGACAGAAAGCGCAAGATCGGCGCGGGCTTGGGTGGGGGCGCGGGGGTCCGGGGGCGCGGGGCACTTCTGGGTACGGCGGGATGCCGTGCGTGAGAGAGAGGCGTGCCCCGCGCCGTGGGCCGGGCGGTCCGAGTGCCCGGGAGTGGCCCGTGGATCGGGCCTGGTCACGGGGTTAAGGATGCGGGTCGGGGTGGCCGGACGGCAACGTAATTAGCCCGCCGGCGGTGAGATTCCCACCGAGTACGTATTGACCGTCTTGATCGGCCGGGTCGACACTTTGCGCACTCGCACGCGGAACCACCTCAGGGAGGTGCGCAGTGGCAACGACCCCGATGCCGACCGCCGAGCAACCGATGGACGACGACGCCCGACGGCTCGCCGAACTCGGCTACAAACAGGAGTTGCGCCGCAAGTGGAGTGGCTTCTCCAACTTCGCCATCTCGTTCTCGATCATCTCGATCCTGGCCGGCTGCTTCACGACCTTCGGCCAGGCCTGGAACAACGGCGGGCCGGTCGCCATCTCCTGGGGATGGCCGCTGATCTCGCTGTTCATCCTGATCATCGGCTTCTGCATGGCCGAGTTGGTGTCGGCGTACCCGACCGCGGGCGGGATCTACTGGTGGGCGGCCACCATGGGACGCCCGGTGCACGGCTGGTTCACCGGCTGGCTGAACCTGATCGGCCTGGTCGCGGTCACCGCCTCGGTCGACTACGGCTGCGCGACGTTTCTCAACCTCACCCTGTCGGCGCTCTTCGACGGCTGGGCCGGCACGCTACGCCAGGCCTTCCTGCTCTTCGTGGTCATCCTGGTGCTGCACGGCCTGATCAACATCCTCGGGCACCGGATCATCGACGTACTCCAGAACGTCTCGGTCTGGTGGCACGTGGCCGGCGCGGCCGTCGTGGTGGCCATCCTGGTCCTCGTGCCGGACGACCACCAGAGTTTCCAGTTCGTGTTCACCGAGCGGTTCAACAACTCCGGCTTCGGTGACGGCGACATCGGTGGGCTGACGTTCTGGTTCTACGTGCTGCCGCTGGGTTTCCTGCTGACCCAGTACACGATCACCGGCTTCGACGCCTGCGCGCACGTCTCCGAGGAGACCCGGGGCGCCTCGCAGGCCGCCGCCCGGGGGCTGTGGCAGTCGATCTTCTATTCGGCCGTCGGCGGCTGGATCCTGCTGCTGGCGTTCCTCTTCGCGGCCACCGACGTCGAGGCGGTCAACGCCGCGGGCGGCTTCTCCGGCGCCATCTTCGAGTCCGCGTTGACCCCGGTCTTCTTCAAGATCGTCATCATCATCTCCACCATCGGCCAGTTCTTCTGCGGGATGAGTTGCGTGACCTCGATGAGCCGGATGGCGTACGCGTTCAGCCGGGACCGGGCGGTGCCCGGGTGGCGGCTCTGGTCGACTGTCGACCGCAACGGCACCCCGGTCAAGGCGATCATCGGCGCGACCCTGGCCGGCCTGGTGCTGACCCTGCCGGCGCTCTACGAGAGCTCGGCCGGCATCCCGATCGCCTTCTACGCGGTGGTCTCCGTCGCGGTGCTCGGGCTCTACCTCTCGTTTCTCATCCCGATCGCGCTGCGACTGCGGATGGGCGACCGGTTCGTGCCCGGCCCGTGGACGCTCGGGCGGAAGTACAGGCCGCTCGGCTGGATCGCGGTGATCGAGATCGCCATCATCGCCGTCTACTTCGTGTTGCCGATCGTGCCCGCCGGGGTGCCCGGCAACGACGACTTCACCTGGTCGGCGGTGAACTACGCGCCGCTGGCCGTGGGCGGGGTGCTGCTGGTGGTCGCCGTCTGGTGGTACGCCTCGGCCCGCAGGTGGTTCACCGGCCCCGTGCGTACCGTCGAGGAGCCGGCGGGGGTGACCGACCCGGCGCCGGCCGACGACCCGGCCTGAGCCGGCGCCTGGCGGGACGGGCGGCACGCCTGTCCCGCCGGGTTTGCCGCGGGTGCCGCCGGGGGCATTGACGGTGATCCGGATTGCCAGTAGACCTTGGTGATGGAGGCCCGCGCATGACGAAAGCTCCGTTGACGCTGGAACAACTGCGGGTCGCGGTCGCCGACGGTGAGATCGACACGGTGGTGCTGGCCCTTGTCGACATGCAGGGCCGTCTCCAGGGCAAGCGGTTCCACGCGCCCTTCTTCCTCGACCAGGTGGTCGCGCACGGCAGCGAGGGCTGCAACTACCTGCTCGCCGTCGACGTCGACATGAACACCGTCGACGGGTATGCGATGTCGAGCTGGGACCGCGGCTACGGCGACTTCGCGATGGTGCCGGACCTCGGCACGTTGCGCAGGATGCCCTGGCAGCCGGGCTCCGCGCTGCTGCTGGCCGACCTGACCTGGCTCGACGGTTCCGGTGACGTGGTCGCCTCGCCCCGGCAGATCCTGCGCCGGCAACTGGCCCGGTTGGCCGAGCACGGGCTGACCGCGTACGCCGGCACCGAGCTGGAGTTCGTGCTGTTCCGCGACTCGTACGAGGACGCCTGGCGGCGCGGCTACCGCGATCTCACTCCGGCCAACCAGTACAACGTGGACTACTCGCTGCTGGGCACCGCCCGGGTGGAGCCGCTGCTGCGTCGGATCCGCACCGAGATGGCCGGCGCGGGGCTCACGCCGGAGAGCGCCAAGGGCGAGTGCAACCTCGGCCAGCACGAGATCGCCTTCCGCTACGACGAGGCGGTCGCCTGCGCCGACCACCACGTGATCTACAAGAACGGGGCCAAGGAGATCGCCGCCCAGGAGGGGATGGCGATCACCTTCATGGCCAAGCCGAACGAGCGGGAGGGCAACTCCTGCCACATCCACTTCTCGCTGCGCGACAGCAACGGCCGCTCGGCGATGCTCGGCGACGGGCCGGCGCACCTGTCGCCGACCGGGCAGCGGGTGCTGGCCGGGCTGCTGGCCACCATGCGGGAGTTCAGCCTGCTGTTCGCCCCGAACATCAACTCCTACAAGCGCTACCAGCCCGGGTCGTTCGCCCCGACTGCGCTGCGCTGGGGTGTCGACAACCGCACCTGCGCGCTGCGGGTGGTGGGGCACGGGCAGGGCATGCGTGTGGAAAATCGGGTGCCCGGGGCCGACGTCAACCCGTACCTGGCGATCGCCGGGCTGGTCGCCGGCGCGCTGCACGGCATCGACGGGGAGCTGGAGCTGGGCGAGGAGTGCGCCGGCAACGCGTACGACGACCCGGAGGCCGAGCGCGTCCCCAGCACCCTGCGCGACGCCCTGACCCTCTGGGAGGGCTCCACGGCGGCCCGGGAGGCGTTCGGCCCCGAGGTGGTAGCCCACTACGCCAACCAGGCAAAAGTAGAGCTGAAAGCCTTCGACGCGGCGGTAACGGACTGGGAGCTGACCCGTGGCTTCGAACGCCTGTAACCCCCCGTTCCACCGGGTTGATCATGGGCTTGTGGCGGGCGGAAAGTCAGGGAAGGCGGCTTTTGTGGGGCACCACAACTCCATGATCGACCGGGATATCGAGGGGTGGGGCGTGTGACGGTGGTGGTGGATCCGGCTTCCGGGGTGGGGTTTCGGGAGGTTTCTTCGGCGTCGGTGGGGGACGTGGACTCGGCGATCTCGCGGGCCGCTTCGGCCTTTGCTACCTGGCGTCTCGTTGCGGCGGGGGATCGGGCTCGGTTGCTGCGGCGGTTCGCCGCCGTCGTCGACGCGCACCTGGAGGAGTTGGCTCAGCTGGAGGTGCGCAACTCGGGGCACACCATCGGCAACGCCCGGTGGGAGGCCGGCAACGTCCGCGACGTCCTGGACTACTACGCCGGTGCGCCCGAGCGGCTGACCGGGCGACAGATCCCGGTGCCGGGCGGGTTGGACGTCACCTTCCACGAGCCACTCGGCGTGGTCGGTGTGATCGTGCCGTGGAACTTCCCGATGCCGATCGCCGCCTGGGGTTTCGTCCCGGCCCTCGCCGCCGGCAACACGGTGGTGCTCAAGCCCGCCGAGCTGACCCCGCTCACCGCGCTGCGCCTGGCCGAGCTGGCCCGCGAGGCGGGCCTGCCCGACGGCGTCTTCACCGTGCTCCCGGGCCAGGGCTCGGTGGTGGGGGAGCGGTTCGTCAGCCACCCGGCGATCCGCAAGATCTGCTTCACCGGCTCCACCGAGGTCGGCACCCGGATCATGGCCGGCTGCGCCGCCCAGGTGAAGCGACTCACCCTGGAGTTGGGCGGCAAGAGCGCGAACATCGTGTTCGCCGACGCCGACCTGGACCGCGCCGCCGCGACCGCGCCGGGGGCGGTCTTCGACAACGCCGGCCAGGACTGCTGCGCACGGTCGCGGATCCTGGTCCAGCGCACTGTGTACGACAGGTTCCTGGAACTGCTCGAACCAGCGGTACACGCCGTACGGGTGGAGGACCCGTCCCGGGACACCGCCGAGATGGGGCCGCTGATCTCCGCCGCCCAGCGCGACCGGGTCGCCGGTTACCTGCCCGGGGCACGTGTCGCGTTCACCGGCTCCTGCCCCGACGGGCCCGGCTTCTGGCACGCGCCCACAGTGCTGCTGGCCGACTCGCCGGCCGACCGGCACTGGCGGGAGGAGATCTTCGGCCCGGTGGTCTCGGTGCTGCCGTTCGACGACGAGGCCGAGGCGGTCCGGCTCGCCAACGACACCGAGTACGGGCTCTCCGGCTCGATCTGGACCCGGGACGTGAGTCGGGCGCTGCGGATGGCCCGTGCCGTCGACTCGGGCAACCTCAGCGTCAACTCGCACTCCTCGGTGCGCTACTGGACCCCGTTCGGCGGGATGAAGCGCTCCGGGCTCGGCCGTGAGCTGGGCCCCGACGCGCTGCATTCCTTCACCGACGTCAAGAACGTGTTCATCGCGACAGAGGAGTGACGCCAGTGCAGGGTCGGTTGCAGGACCGGGTGGCAGTGGTCACCGGAGCGGGCAGCGGCATCGGGTTGGCCACCGTGCGGCGGTTCGCCGCCGAGGGTGCCCGGGTGGTCTGCGTGGACATCGACGCGGAGGCCGGCACGAGGGCCGCGCAGGAGTGCGGCGGCGAGTTCGTGGCCACCGACGTGGCCGACGAGTCGGCGGTACGCGACCTGTTCGACGGGGTGGCCGACCGGCACGGGCGGGTGGACATCGCGTTCAACAACGCCGGCATCTCCCCGCCCGACGACGACTCCATCCTGGACACCGGCCTGGACGCGTGGGAGCGGGTGCTGCGGGTCAACACCACGAGCGTCTACCTCTGCTGCAAGTACGCGATACCGCACATGCGCCGCCAGGGCAGGGGTTCGATCATCAACACGGCGTCGTTCGTGGCGCTGATGGGGGCGGCGACGTCGCAGATCGCGTACACCGCGAGCAAGGGCGGGGTGCTGGCGATGACCCGGGAGTTGGGTGTGCAGTTCGCCCGCGAGGGCATCCGGGTCAACGCGCTCTGTCCCGGCCCGGTGGCCACCCCGTTGTTGCTGGAGCTGTTCGCCGCCGACCCGGAGCGGGCCGCCCGCCGGCTGGTGCACGTGCCGATGGGGCGCTTCGGGCAACCCGAGGAGATCGCCGCCGCGGTGGCGTTCCTGGCCAGCGACGACGCCTCGTTCATGACCGCCGCGCAGTTCGTTGTCGACGGCGGCATCACCGGCGCGTACGTCACACCCCTGTGAGGAGGCCGCTGATCGGGATCAGCTCGTATGTCGAACCCGTCGACTGGGCGGCCTGGCGGGGCGTGCGGGCCGTGCTGGTGCCCGAGGCGTACGCGCGGGCGGTGACGGCGGCGGGTGGCCGTGCGGTGGTCCTGCCGCCCGACGACGTGGACGGCGACGTGGTGGCCGTCCTGGACGGGCTGCTGCTGGCCGGTGGCGCCGACGTGGGTCCGGGGCGGTACGGCCAGCAGCCCGACCCGCGTACCGAGGACCGGCCCGACCGGGACGCCGGTGAGCTGGTGCTGTTGGCCGCCGCGCTCGCCGCCGGACTGCCGGTGCTGGGCGTGTGCCGGGGGATGCAGTTGCTCGCCGTCGCCTACGGCGGCACCCTGCACCAGCACCTGCCCGACGTGGTGGGCCACGAGGGGCACCGTCCGGCGCCCGGCGTCTACGGGACCCACGCGGTGCGGTTCACGCCGGGGAGTCTGGCCGCGCGGGTGCTGGCCGGGGTGGACCGGGTCAACTCGTACCACCACCAGGCGGTCGCCGACCCGGGTCGACTCGCGGCCACCGGGTGGGCGCAGGACGGCGTGGTCGAGGCGGTCGAGGATCCGGCGCAGCCGTTCGTGCTCGGCGTGCAGTGGCATCCGGAGAACGAGCCGGACCCCCGTCCGATCACCGCGCTGGTCCGGGCCGGCGGTGTGACGTAGGTCGCCCCGGCCGGATCATGGGGCCGGTGGGAGGATCGGCGCATGGGCAAGGTCTATCCGGAGATCGACAGTCGACTACGTGACTTCATCGCGGGCCAGCCGGTCTTCTTCGTGGCCACCGCGGCGTCCGACGTCGAGGGGCACGTCAACGTGTCACCGAAGGGCATGCGGGGCACGTTCGTGATCCTCGGCCCGCACCGGGTGGCCTACCTCGACTATCACGGCAGCGGGGCGGAGACCATCGCCCACCTGCGCGACAACGGCCGGATCACGCTGATGTTCTGCGCCTTCGACGGCCCACCGAAGATCGTCCGGTTGCAGGGCCGGGGCCACAGCGTCGCGGTCACCGAGGACGCCTTCGCCGACCGGCTGGCCGAGTTTCCCGCACCGCCGGACGTGCACGCCGTCCGGGCCGTGATCACCGTCGAGGTGGAACGGGTCAGCGACTCCTGCGGCTACGCGGTGCCACTGATGGACTTCCGCGCCGAGCGCGACCTGTTACTCACCTCACACTCCCGCCGCAGCGCGGATGACCTGGCGGTCTATCGGGCCACCAAGAACGCCACGAGCATCGACGGTCTGCCGGTCTTCTGACTGGTCGGGCACCCCGGCGACCACCGCTCGTCGCGGGGCGCGCCCACCCTGTCCGGTGCCCGACGGCTCGCGCGTAGGTAAACAGCGCCCGACCGTCGTCTTGCGTTACGTTGCTGGTCCGCTGGGGTACAAGTCGAAGCACGGCGGGTAAAGATCAACGGTCGCGGGGTGCCGGCCGGAGCGGGAGGCTTCATGAGCTCGGCCCAGGGGGGTGCGGACATCGGGCGCTTCTTCGCGCCCGGTCCGCAGGCTCCTCCGATGCTGGCGGCGGCGTTCGCGGCCGGCGGCGAGATGGGCGAGCTGATCAGCGGCGTCGACTGGTCCACCAGCCCGCTGGGCGAGCCCGCCCGCTGGCCGCTGGCGCTCTCCAACGCGGTCGGCATGATGCTCGCCTCCAGTGCGCAGATCGTCATGTTCTGGGGCGACGAGCAGCTCGCCTTCTACAACGACGCGTACCGACCGACCATCGGCGGCAAACATCCGGAGGTGCTCGGCCAACCGGCCCGGCAGCACTGGGCGGAGACCTGGGCCGTGCTCGGCCCGCTGC
This sequence comes from Micromonospora sp. NPDC049230, assembly GCF_040647875.1. Lineage (NCBI taxonomy): Bacteria > Bacillati > Actinomycetota > Actinomycetes > Micromonosporales > Micromonosporaceae > Micromonospora > Micromonospora sp. NPDC049230. The sequence goes on along the minus strand of NZ_JBEZCZ010000002.1, from coordinate 108,699 downwards.
TCGACGGTGTGCGGAGCACCGGGCGCTCCTACCGCGGTGAAGACCACCCCTTCCTGCTGGACCGGCACGGCTTCGTCGAGCAGACCTACTTCGACGTCTCGTACGACCCGATCAGGGGTGCCGACGGCTCGGTCAGTGGCGTCTACTGCATCGTCAACGAAACCACCGGCCGGGTGCTCGGCGAGCGCCGGCTGCGGGCACTCGCCGAGCTGGGTGCCGAGTTGAACGACACGGGCAGTGCTGCCGAACTCGGCCGGACCGTCGCCGAGGTGCTCGGCCGGCACCGGGCGGACGTGCCCTTCGCCCTGATCTACCTGGCCGACGACAGCGGCCGTCTCGCCCTGGCCGGGTCCACCGGCACCGCCCCGGCCGCGGTCGGCGACACCGCCGAGCTGCTGGCCCGGGTCACCGCCGACACCGCGCCCGCGACCGTCGACGTGGCCGACCTGCTCGACCCGCCGCCGGCTGACGCCGCCGACCAGGCCCTCGTGCTGCCCCTCACCGCGACCAACCAGACGGTCGGCGCGCTTGTCGTCGGCGTGGCCCGCCAGCTTCCGCTCGGCGCCGACTACCGCGACTTCCTGGAGCTGATCGCCGCCCAGATCTCCCGCGCGGCCGGCACCCAGCGGGCATACGAGCAGGAGCGGGCCCGCGCCGCCGAGCTGGCCGCACTGGACCTGGCGAAGACCAACTTCTTCGCCAACGTCAGCCACGAGTTCCGTACCCCGCTGACCCTGGTGCTGGGCCCACTGGAGGACATGCTGGCCGACCCGGCACTGCCCGCGGCCGACACCGCCCGGCTCACCCTGATGCACCGCAACGCGTTGCGCCTGCTCAAACTGGTCAACACAGTGCTGGACTTCTCCCGGCTGGAGTCCGGTCGCCTCGCCGCCCGCTACCAGCCCACCGACCTCGCCAGCTACACCGCCCGGCTGGCCGGCACCTTCCGTTCGGCGACCGACCGGGCCGGGCTGCGGTTGGTGGTCGACTGTCCACCGTTGCCGGCGCCGGTCTTCGTCGACCGGGACATGTGGGAGAAGATCGTCCTCAACCTGGTGTCGAACGCCGTCAAGTTCACCTTCGACGGCGAGATCCGGGTGCGGATCCGGGCGGTGGACGGCATGGCCCGGCTGGAGGTGACGGACACCGGCGTCGGCATCCTGCCGGACGACCTGCCGCACGTCTTCGAGCGGTTCCACCGGGTGCCCGGCGTCCGCGTCCGCACCCACGAGGGCACCGGGATCGGCCTGGCGCTGGTCCGGGAGCTGGTCGAGATGCACGGCGGCGAGACCGGGCTGGTCAGCCAGGTCGACGAGGGCAGCACCTTCACTGTGACAGTTCCGTTCGGGTCGGTACACCTGCCCGCGGACCGGGTCGCGGCCGTCGACTCGTTCCATCCGGGCGAGCCCGAGCAGGCCCGGCTCTACGTGGCGGAGACCGCGCTCTGGACCGGCGTCGAGCCGACACCCGACGTCGCCGGCCGACCGACGAACGGCGCACCGGCCGGCCGGATCCTGGTCGTCGACGACAACGTGGACCTGCGCGAGCACGTCACCCGACTGCTCTCCCCGACCTGGGAGGTGGTCACCGCGAGCGACGGGCTGGCCGCCCTGCCGCTGGCACGTGAGGGCGGGTTCGACCTGGTGCTCAGCGACGTGATGATGCCCCGACTGGACGGGTTCGGGCTGGTCGGTGCGCTGCGTGCGGACCCGCGTACCCGTCATGTGCCGATCGTGCTGCTCTCCGCGCGGGCCGGCTCCGCGGAGGCCGTCGCCGGTCTCTCCGCCGGCGCCGACGACTACCTCACCAAGCCGTTCTCCGGCCAGGAGCTGATCGCCCGGGTCCGGGCCAACGTCGAGTTGGGTCAGCTCCGCGGCCAGGTCATCCGTCGGCTCCGGGCGCTGGCCGACGCGGCGGTGGCGGTGAACACCGCCCGGTCCACCGCCGACGTGCTCCAGGTCGCCGCCCGGCACGCGTTGTGCCTCGCCGAGGCCGCGCGGGTGGTGGTGTCCGCCGCCGGGGCCCGGTCCGAGGCGGACACCGGCGGCGCCACCGCCGCCGACCCGTCCTTCGTGGCCGACCTGACCGGCACCGCCGGCGAACCGCTGGGCGAGCTGCGGGTCTGGCGTCCGGCCGGCGACGACGCCCAGACCGACGAGGCCGCGTTGACCCAACTGGCCCGGCTGGTCGGGGTACGACTGGAAAACGCGCAGCTCTACGAAGCCGAACACCGCATCGCGACCACCCTGCAGCACAGCCTGCTGCCCCGGTCGCTGCCGCAGCTACCGGGAGCGGTGTTGGCCAGCCGGTACCTGCCCGGCACCGCGGACGTCGAGGTCGGCGGCGACTGGTACGACGCGATAAACGTCGAGGACGACGACCTGGTGCTGGTCATCGGCGATGTGGTCGGCAAGGGCGTCCAGGCCGCGGCGGCGATGGGGCAACTGCGCAACGCGCTGCGGGCGTACCTGCTGGAGGGCTACGACCCGGCCGAGTCGCTGACCCGGCTCAACCGGCTGGTCGGCTTCACCGAGGGGCGCTCGTTCGCCACTGTGGTCTGTCTGCTGTTCAACCCGCGCACCGGCCGGCTGCGGTACGCGAGCGCGGGGCACCCGTCCCCGCTGGTGATCAGAGGAGGTGACGTGTCGTTCCTGCACGACAGTGCGCTCGGCCCACCGATCGGCGCGATCCCCGCCGCGACGTACGAGGCGGTCGACGGCGAGTTGGTTGCCGGCAGCCGACTGCTGCTCTACACCGACGGGCTGATCGAGGACCGTCAGCTCGGCATGGACGCGGCGCTGGCCCAACTGCGCGTCGACGCGGCGACCCCCAGTGAGCACGTGGTCGACCTGATCGACGCTGTCGTCGAGCGGGTCGACGGGCGTCCGCGCCGCGACGACGTGGCGGTCCTCGCCCTGGAGGCGGCCGAGCTGAACCGTTTCGCGTTGCGGCTGCCGGCGGACCCGACCCGGCTGAGCGTGCTGCGCAAGCGCCTGGAGGACTTCCTCGTCGCGCACGCGGTCGACGAGACGGACGTGTTCGACCTGACCGTGGCGGTCTCCGAAGCCGCGGCCAACGCCATCGAGCACCCGATCCACCCCGCCGAGCCGACGATCAGTGTGACGGTGGCCATCGAGGATCGGACGGTGACGGCCACTGTGCGCGACAGCGGGCAGTGGCGTGAGTCGACAGGCTCCGGCTTCCGGGGGCGTGGCCTGGCGCTGATCAGGGCGCTGGGTGAGCTGTCGGTGCGGCGTACCGAGGAGGGCACCGAGGTGACACTGCGCCGGGAGCTGCGGGGCTGACCGCGCGCCCGGGGGCGGCTGATGGCCCGGCCCGGCGGCCAGCCGGCTCAGGCCGGCCGGAGCCAGCTCTGCTCGCCCAGGCCGGAGATCTCCAACACGCGGCGGACCTGCCGCGACGGCAGGACGGTCAGCACGCCCGGAAACTGCTGGGCGAGCCGGACCAGGGCGTGGATCGCGGCCGAGTCGAAGAAGGTGACGGCCCTCAGGTCGAGGGTGATCCGCCGGGCTGGCTCGCGCAACGCGGTCTGGAGCATGGTGTCGGCGGTCGCCATGTCGACCTCACCGGCCACCACCACCCGGAGGTGGTCACCGTCGATCTCCGCGCTGGCGGAGAAGACGGGTGGTGCTCCCCCTTGATCCACGCTGCCACCATGGCACAGCCGACCGGGCAGGGCAACAACCCCCTTCCCGCGCCCGTGGCGCGGGTCACCAGCGGCCCCGGCGATAGGCTGATGGCATGACCGTCCGTCCGCCGCTGACGCCAGGCGCGCTCTCCCCAACGCGTCCGGTGCCACCCCAGATCGCCCGACCGGAGTACGTGGGCAAGGAGCGCCCGATCCAGTGGCGCGGCTCGCACGTGCAGACGCCGGAGACCATCGAGAAGATGCGGATCGCCAGCCGGCTCGCCGCCCAGGCGACCCAGCTCGCCGGCGAGCACTGCAAACCCGGCGTGACCACCGACGAGATCGACAAGGTGGTGCACGAGTTCCTCTGCGACCACGGCGCGTACCCGTCGACACTTGGCTACAAGGGCTTCCCGAAGTCCTGCTGCACAAGCCTCAACGAGGTCATCTGCCACGGCATCCCGGACTCCACGGTCCTGGCCGACGGCGACATCATCAACGTCGACGTGACCGCGTACATCGGTGGGGTGCATGGCGACACCGATGCCACCTTCTGCGTCGGCGAGGTGAGCGAGGAGGCCCGGCTGCTTGTCGAGCGGACCCACGAGGCGATGATGCGCGGCATTCGCGCGGTCGTCCCGGGTCGGCAGATCAACGTGGTGGGCCGGGTCATCGAGTCGTACGCCAAGCGGTTCGGCTACGGCGTGGTCCGCGACTTCACCGGCCACGGCATCGGCGAGGCCTTCCACAGCGGTCTCTACGTGCCGCACTACGACAGCCCGCGCCCCACTGACATCATGGAGCCGGGCATGACGTTCACCATCGAGCCGATGATCACACTCGGCACCTACCAGTACGACATGTGGGACGACGGGTGGACCGTGGTGACGAAGGACCGGAAGTGGACGGCCCAGTTCGAGCACACCATCGTGGTGACCGAGGACGGTCACGAGATCTTGACACTGCCGTGACCGACACCCCAGCGGCGCTGCGTGAGGCGCACCACGCGGACGTGTCCGGCGGGTGGCTGCGTCCGGCGGTCTTCGGCGCGATGGACGGTCTGGTCACCAACATCGCCCTGATCGCCGGCGTCGGCGGCGGCGGGGTGTCGCCCCGCAGCATCGTGCTCACCGGCTCCGCCGGCCTGGTCGCCGGTGCGATCTCGATGGGGCTCGGCGAATACACGAGCGTCCGCTCCGCCAACGAGCAGGTCGCCGCCGAGGTGGCCAAGGAGCGACGCGAGCTGGAACGGCACCCCGAGGCGGAGGCCCGGGAGTTGGCCGACGCGTGGGTAGCCCGGGGCCTGCCCCGTGATCTGGCCACCCAGGTCGCCGAGGCGGTGCGGCGCGACCCGGAGGAGGCGCTGCGGGTGCATGTCCGGGAGGAGTTGGGCGTCGACCCCGACGACCAGCCCAGCCCGTGGGCGGCGGCGATCTCGTCGTTCCTGTTCTTCTCGATGGGCGCCCTGGTGCCGCTCCTGACCTACCTGTTCGGTGCCACCGAGCTGTGGCTGGCCCTCGCCGTCGGCGGGCTCGGGCTGTTCGCCGCCGGCGCGGTGGTGGCCCGCTTCACCCAACGTCCGTGGTGGACCAGCGGGCTGCGGCAACTGCTGTTGGGTGCCGCGGCCGCCGGCGCCACCTACCTGATCGGCTCGCTGATCGGTGTGCCGGGCGGGCTCTGACGTGGCCCGGGCCGCTCGCGGGCCCGCCGTGGGCGGCCCGCCCTAGCCGGCCTGCGGCGGGCCGGTCGGCACGAGCCGGAAGATGTGCAGCTCCCGGCCACCGGCCCGTCGCACGTACGTGCGGTACGCGGGCCACTCGGTCACCAGCAGCTGCCACAGGCGGTCCCGTTCGGCGCCGGACGCCAGGTCGGCCCGCACCGGGATCAGCCGGCCCTTCAACTGCACCGCGGCGGTGGGATCGGCGAGCAGGTTCATCGCCCAACCGGGGTGCTGGGTCTGCCCCCAGTTGGAGCCGATCACCACGTACGTGTCGCCGTCGGGGACGTAGAGCAGGGGATTGCTGCGGGGCTTGCCGGAGCGGCGGCCGGTCGTCGTGATCACCAGGGACGGGATCAGGCCGAGCGCGACCACCCGCCCCCGGGTGAGTCGACCGACCACCCGGTCGGCGGGGACCAGCAGGCGTGCGGCGGCGCCGAACCAGCGGTGATGACCGACTCGACGGGTGATGTTTCCCAGCGCTGACACGCCGATCAGTCTGCCGGTTGCCCGGCCCCGGCGGCACCCCCGTACGCGCCCGGATCGTCAGCCGGCCGGCCACCGCTTCGGCGTCAGTCCAGCCGCCGTTCGATCGGCAGCCGGGCGCGGGTGAACAGGCCCGCCCCGAGCATCGCCACCACCGGCACCAGCACCAGGACCCCGAGCACGGGCCAGGGCACCAGCAGGGGGTACGGATCGGATGCCGGCCAGTCGTTGGCGTACTCGCGGTTGACCGAGACCAGCACGATCGCGGCGGTGCCGAGGCCGGCCACGATGCCGAGCACCGAACCGACACCGGCGATGATGCCGGCCTGGCAGATCGCCAGCATGCGGCGTACCGCCGGTGCCGCGCCGACGGCCGCGAGTGTGGTCAGCTCCGCGCGCCCCTCGGCGGCGGCGAGCGCTGTCGCGATCCCTGCCGCCCCCACCGTGATCACCCCGGCCGCCGCCGCGAGCAGCAGCAGCAACGGTGAGATGTCGCGGGGGCCACCGCCGTACTCCACGGCCACCATGAAGGTGCCGAAGGGCCGCAGTGCGCTGGTGAACCGTCGCTCCTGACGCGGGTCCGGCGGGGTCGGGGTGCCGATCACCCAACCGGCCGGTGACCAGGTCAGGCCGAGGTGCCGGGCCGCGGACGCGGAGAGCAGCAGGTGGGGTTGGACGACCACCCCGCTCAGCGCGTACCCGGGCAGGTCGGCGGTGGTCGACCCGTCGGTCCCGGAATCCACGTGGTTCACCCGTACCGTCACCAGGCCGTCGTGCAGGTAGCGCGGGTCGGTCACCACCACGCCCCCGGCGCGCAGCACGGCGGTGGCGGCGGCGGTCGTCGCCGGGTCAGCGCCGGTGAGCAGCGGCAGTGCGGTTCCGTCATCCACTCCGGTCTGCACGTAGCCGCCGTCGTAGCCCAGCGCGCTGATCCGACAACGCGGGTCGGCCCGAGCCTGTCGACGCTGCGCCGCGGAGAGATCGACCCCGGGCTGCCAGGGGCAGACCTGCGCGGGTGGGAGCGCCGGTGTGACATCGCAGTAACCCGTCCCGGACGCGCAACTCACCGAGTTGATCGGGGCGATCGTGTCGGCACCCAACTGTTCCCGGGCCACTGTGGCGACCTGGGCCAGGGTGGGTGGCCGCGCCAGTTCGCTCGCGTAGACCAGCACGTTGCCGGTCGGCACCGACGGCCGGTAGGCGCGCGACTCCCGCGCATCGTTGCTGGCCAGGAACCCACCGAGCGCCACACTGCTGGCGACCGCGGCCATCACGGCGCAGATGGCGGGCGTCGCGGCTGCCCGGTTGCGGCTGGCGTCGCGCAGTGCGATTCGCGGTGCCAACGGCAACACCCGGCCCAGCCGGGCGAGCGCGCCGATCAGCGTGGGCGTGCAGCACACCAGGCCCAACTCGCCGAGGATGAGGCCGGCGAGGATCACCGCCGGGGTGGTACGGGCAGCCCCGAACGCCGCCAACCCCGCCCCGCCGCCCACCAGCGACAGACCGAGGGCCAACCACCGGACCCTGGACACCGGTGGGGTACGCCGCCCGGCGAGCCCGGCGCTGACGTCCTGTCGTGCGGCGGTCCAGGCCGGTGCCAGCGCGGCGAGCACCCCGGCCAGCACCGCGACCCCACCGAGCAGCACCAGCGCGATCGGCCAGCACCGGTACCCACCGAAGCGGGCGTGGAAGACGTACTGCTCCACAAGCGGACGTCCGGCGAACGCCGCGGCGACGCCGACCAGCAGGCCGGCGACGGCGCCCAGCACACCCAGCACCACGCCGTCGGCCAGCACGACGCGGCGGAGCTGGGCGGCATCCCCACCGGCCACCGCGACGAGCGCCAGATCCCGCCGTCGGCGACGGATGCCGACCGCGAAGGCCGGGCCGACAAGCAGCACGACCTCCAACAGCCCGAGGCCGGCGATGAGCACACCGGTGCTCAGGTCGCCGGTGCCGCTCGGGTCGACCGGGCCGAGCCACGTCCGCTTCCGGTCGTCGGCCGGCGCGCGGGTGGTGACCACCACCCCACGCTCGTTGAGTCGGGACACCAGCGCGGCATCGACGGTGCCGGGCACGTCCGCCAACCAGTTGGTCGCCGAGCTGAAACTGGTCGGTGGCGCCGCACCCGGATGCAGCGCCACCACCATTCCGAGATCGTCGGGAAACTCGACGACCCCCACCACCGTGTACGCGCGGCTCCCGTCGGCGAGGGCCACGGCGCGGCCGAGGCGCAGGTCCAGGCGGCGTAGCGCCGCCGGACTCACCGCGACCTCGCCGGGCTGCCGCGGTGCCCGGCCCGCCCGGAACCGCACCAGCCCGCGGGCCAACGGGTCGCCGAGGTCCAGCACCCGCCCCTGCACGTCCTCGTCGTCGCGCGGGCCTCGCAGGGTCAGCGGGATGCGGGTGCGCACCTCGGTGACCCGACTGCCCGGTCCCAGCAGCGCGCTCACCTGGGCGGTGGTGGCCCTCGCGTGGGGTGGCTGCTGCTCGCCGTCTTGGACGTACCAGGTGTTACCGCCCTCGTCCTGTCGCACCGGCGCGTCGGCGATCCAGCGCAACTCCGCGTCGGCCACGCCGAGCCGACGATCGATCCCTTCGGCCGGGGTCAGCCCGGCCATGTCGTAGCTCGCCGCGAGGAAGGCCAGCGCCGCCACCGGCAGGGCGATCATCGCGAGCACCAGGGCGGTCCGGCGTCGGGCCCGGCGGGACTCCCGCCGGGCGATCCGCAGCGCCGTCCGCCAGGAGCCGGTCAGCTCGGCGAACCGCCGTCGGCCGACCGGGGCGAGGGGCGCGGCCGGCCGTGCCGTCGCGGTGTCGACCGGAGCGGGGGCCCGCGTCGCACGGCGGATCGTCACCGGCCGCTGCCGGACAGCAACTGGTCGACGCTGCCCAGCGGCGCCGTCGTGTCCACCAGGACGCCGTCGCGCAGGAACACCACCCGATCGGCCCAGCCGGCGTGCCGCGCCTCGTGGGTGACGAGCACCCCGGCGGCACCCGCGTCGATCCGGCGGCGGAGCAGGTGCAGCACCGCCTCACCGGTCTGCGAGTCCAGTGCGCCGGTGGGCTCGTCGGCGAGCACCAGCCGCCGTTCGCCCACCAGCGCGCGGGCGATGGCCACCCGCTGCTGCTGCCCGCCGGAGAGTTGGTCCGGAAAGCGGTCACCCAACGCGGGCAGACCCACCTCGGTGAGCGCGGCCATGGCCAGGCTGCGAGCCCGCCGTCCGCTGGTGCCGTCCAGCTCCAGCGGGAGCGCCACGTTCTCCAGCGCGCTCAGACTGCCCAGGAGGTTGAGCTGCTGGAAGATGTACCCGATCCGACGGCGGCGCAGTTGGGCCAGACCGCGACGGTCCAGCGCCCCCAGCGGTTGCCCCTCCACCCGGACCTCGCCGCGGGTCGGGCGGTCCAGGCCACCGGCGAGGGCCAGTAACGTCGACTTGCCGGAGCCGGACGGGCCCATCACGGCGACCAGCTCGCCGGGCCGGACGACCAGGCTGACCCCGCGCAACGCGTGCACCGCCGCCGGTCCGGCACCGTGGGTGCGGTGGACGGCGCGGAGCTCCAGCACCGCGTCGTCCGGCCCGCTCACCGTCGTGCCTCCTCGCCGGCCCAGCGCGCCCCGTCCCGCGCGTCGGCATCACCCACCCGTAACGGGGGAGGCGCCGGGCCGCTGGGCTGGTGCCGCACGAGACTGGTCTCGCAGTGGTCCAGCCAGCGCACCTCCGCCTCGGCCTGGAAGACCATCGAGTCCAGTACGAGGCGCCAGGGGAGGTCCTCCGGCCGGTCGCTGCCGTACTTGAGCCGGGTCAGCTCCTGTAGAGCCCGCATCGTCGCGCTGCGCTGGGCCTGCACCACCGAGCGGACGTCCACCCCGGGGGTGGTCAACGCCAGGGCCAGCTTGATCGCCAGCTCGTCGCGGGGTCTGTCGTTCCGGCTGACCGGCGTGGCGAACCACAGCGCCAGGTCGGCCCGGCCGGCGTCGGTGATCTCGTACGGGCGCTGCCCGGCCTCGCTCTCCGGCAGCGGGCGCACCAGACCGTCTCGTTCCAGCCGGGACAGCGTGGTGTAGACCTGCCCGATGTTCAGTGGCCAGGTCGAGCCGGTCGACTCCTCGAACGCGGCGCGCAGCTGGTAGCCATACATCTGGCCGCGTTCGAGCAGGGCGAGCAACCCGTGACGGATGGACATGGCAACGGAGTATGCATACCTGGTATGCGTACCGCAACCGGAGCGGAACGGTTCAGGTTGGCCGACCGGGAAATGGGACAGTCAGCGGGGTCAGCCCGGCCGTCCTGCGCCACCGGGTGGCCCGCACCGCGTACTCGACGAGGGCGGCCAGCGCCTGGTTGCGCTCTGCTCCGGTGGTGGACGCCAGGGCCGAGCGCCAGTGCGCGGCAGTGCGCTCCTCCACCTCCGCGGCGAGCCGCAGGGCGCTGGCCCGGTCGGTGACCGGGAACGGCAGCGCGTACCCGGCGCGGTCCGGCGGCACGACGCCGCCAGCCGCGCTCAGTTGCACCACGAGCGCGTCGCGCCGGCTCCGATGCGCGGCCTCGGCCTGGTGTGCGGCGTCCCGCGCCGCCCCGGTGAGTCGGACCCCGATCCGGCCGTAGGCGTAGATGGCCGCGTACTCGGCGGACAGGGCGGAGGCGAGCGCCTCCCCGGCGGACGGCTGCCTCACTTCAGTGCCTCCTGGTGGGTGGCTCGGGCGGCGGCTATCGACCCGAGCAGTGCGGCCCGTTCCGCACTCGCCGCGGCACAGGCGGCGGTGGCCGACTGCTGGGCGGTCTTCTCCAGCCTGCGCAGGGCGGCGAGCGCGCCGGCCTGGTCGGCGGCGGGGGCGGTGGTCGGTGTGGCGGCCGCCGTCGGCAGGGCGACGCCGATCACCCGGGCCAGCTCGACGGCGTGCGCGGTGTGCGCCTCGGCGATCGGGCCGAGCCGCCCGGCCAGGTCGGGGTGCGCTGTCGCGCCCGCCTGGTACGCGGCGGCGAGCGCGAGTGACTCGTCCACCATCGGCCGCAGCGGGTCCGGCGGTGGCGCCGGCTGATCGTCACGGTCGAAAAGATCACAGCCGGTCAGCGGCGCAGCGGCACCGCCGAGCGCCAGCAGCGCCCCGGCGCGCAAGAGCTTTCGCCGGGAATGTCCTGATGCTTGGTCGCGCTGTGTCGTTCTGCCGGTCCCCACCCGGCAAGTCAACACCATGCCCGCCGGTCCGGGGGCCACCGCCGTCGGTGCGCCGCCCGGCCCACCGACGGGCAGGCGCGTTACGCTCTGCGCAGCCACCGGCGCGTCCGCTCCGGTGGCGTGCCGGCATGTCGGGACGACCGATCACCGTCGACCAGGGAGAGGGTGCGGAGATGACGCAGCGTGGCCGTGCCACCAGGTCGACTGGGCGACCCCGTGACGGCGCGGGTCCCCGCGGCGGTGACCTCGCCGCGCGGCGTGCGCGGTTGCGGGCCGTGATCGAGCCGGTGGTCAACGACGCCGGCTACGACCTGGAGGACCTGACGGTTTCCCGGGCCGGTCGCCGGCACGTGGTGCGGGTGATGGTGGACACCGACGGCGGGATCGACCTGGACGCCGTGGCCGACGTCTCCCGCGCGGTCTCGGCCGCCCTGGACGCCGCGGAGGAGACCGGTGGCGACATCGTCGCCGGGGAATACCAGCTGGAGGTCAGCTCGCCGGGCGTCGACCGGCCACTCACCCTGCCCCGCCACTGGCGGCGCAACGTGGGCCGGCTGGTCAAGGTCACCGCTCGGGGCGCGGCCGCGTTGCCCGGCCAGCGTGGCGAGCAGCCCGCCGGCGACCGCCAGCTCACCGGCCGGGTGGTCGCGGCCGACGACGAGGGCGTCCAGCTGGAGGCCGACGGCGGTCGCGCCTCCTGGACGTACGCCCAGCTCGGCCCCGGCCGTGTGCAGGTCGAGTTCACCCGGCTCGCCGAACTCGGCGAGCCGGACGAAGAGTTCGACGACGCGGACGACTCAGACGAGATCGACGACTCAGACGAGATCGACGATTCAGACGACATCGACGACGAAGATGATGTGGAGGACGAGGAGAGGTGAACATCGACCTCGCGGCGCTGCGCGCACTCGAGCGCGAGCGGGAGATCCCGTTCGACACGATTCTCGCGGCGATCGAGACCGCGTTGCTGACCGCCTACCGGCACACCGACGGTGCCGAACCGCACGCCCGGGTGGAGATCGACCGCAAGTCGGGCGCGGCCCTGGTGTACGCGCAGGAGATGGACTCCGACGGCAGTCTGGTGCGGGAGTGGGACGACACCCCGCACGACTTCGGCCGGATCGCCGCCATGACCGCCAAGCAGGTGATCCTCCAGCGTCTGCGGGAGGCCACCGACGAGGTGCACTTCGGTGAGTACGTGGGCCGCGAGGGTGACCTGGTCACCGGCGTGGTGCAGGCGCACGAGACGCGTACCGAGAAGGGCATCGTCAGCGTCGACCTCGGCAAGCTGGAGGGCGTGCTGCCGCAGTCCGAGCAGGTGCCCGGCGAGCGGTACGCCCACGGCGAGCGGGTCCGCTGTGTCGTGGTGCACGTGGCCAAGGGCATGCGCGGGCCGCAGATCACCCTGTCCCGGTCGCACCCGGCGCTTGTCAAGAAGCTGTTCGCGTTGGAGGTGCCGGAGATCGCCGACGGCACTGTGGAGATCGGCGCGATCGCCCGTGAGGCAGGTCACCGCACGAAGATCGCCGTACGATCCACGACCCCCGGGGTGAACGCCAAGGGCGCCTGCATCGGCCCGATGGGTCAGCGGGTGCGGGCCGTGATGAGCGAGTTGCACGGTGAGAAGATCGACATTATCGACTGGTCGGACGACCCGGCCACCTTCGTCGGCAACGCGTTGTCGCCGGCCAAGGCGCTGCGGGTCGAGGTGGTCGACCTGGCCAATCGGGCCGCCCGGGTGACAGTTCCCGACTTCCAGCTCTCGCTCGCGATCGGCCGGGAGGGGCAGAATGCCCGACTCGCGGCCCGATTGACCGGTTGGCGGATCGACATTCGGTCGGATGCGGAGCAGACCGCCCCGGCCGCCCGTGCGTCAGCCGATCACGTGCGGGAGCCGGGCGGCGCGATCTCGGGCAGCTAGGGGTAGACTTCTTCCAGTGGTACGACGCACAACGCCGGAACGCACCTGTGTGGGTTGTCGGCAACGTGCGCCGGCCAGCGAATTGCTGCGGATCATCGCGGTCAGGGACGAGGCTGGTCTCAGTCTCCGACCTGATCCGCGCCGCAGGCTGCCGGGTCGGGGAGCGAACATGCACCCGGATCCGGCCTGCTTCGCGCTGGCGGTGCGCCGCCGCGCCTTCGGGCGTGCGCTGCGCAGCACCGAGGTCCTTGACCACGGTGTGCTGGCGGAGCACGTCGATGCGCCAACCACTACGTCCGGTCAGCCCGACCGGGCGAGGGTCGCTAGCAGGGTAGGACGACCGACATGAGCACACGATGAAGTCCCTGAAATGACCAGGCTTCAAGTGCACGAGTGAGGTCGCTGCGGGTGCTGCCCGCACGACCTCGGAGTGAGGAGTGCAGTGGCAGGCAAGGCCCGCGTTCACGAGCTTGCAAAAGAGCTCGGGGTCGAGAGTAAGACCGTTCTCGCCAAGCTGAAGGAAATGGGCGAGTTCGTGAAGTCCGCGTCCAGCACCGTCGAGGCGCCCGTCGCCCGACGGCTGCGTAACGCATTCGTCGCGTCCGCCGGTGCTCCGGCACCGGCCGCCCCGTCGGCGCCCGCGCCGACGCCGGCTTCCAACCCGACCCCGACGCTGTCCCCGACCCCGGGCGCGCCCCGGGTCTCGGCCAAGCCGATGCCGCCTCGGCGGCCGGCCGCGCCGGCGCCCGGCCCGAAGCCGAAGGGCCCGGTGCCCGCCGCACCGCAGCCCGCGGCTCCGGTCGCCAAGCCGGCGAGTGCCCACGACATCGAAGTGGCGGCCGCCGAGGCGCGCGCCGCCGCGCTGAAGGCTGAGCAGGAGGCCGCGGTCAAGGCCGCGCAGGCCGCCCGCCAGCAGCAGCGGGACAACCCCGTTCGCCGGGAGCCTCCGGCCGACGGCGGCAACCGTCCCGGTCCTCGGCCGGGTCCCGCGGCGATGCCGCCCCGTCCCGGTTCGCCGGCCGCTCGTCCGAGCACGCCGGCTCCCGGTCCGGGTGCCCGGCCCGGTGGTCGTCCGCCGGCGCGTGGCGCCGGTAACAACCCGTTCGGCATCCAGGGTGGCCAGCAGCAGCGGCCCCCGGCCGCCGGCGCGGGTGGCCCCCGGCCCAACAGCCCGGCGGGCATGCCGCCGCGGCCGAGCCCCAACTCCATGCCGCCGCGGCCCAGCCCGGCGTCCATGCCGAGCCAGCGTCCGGCTGCTGGTCGCCCCGGTCCCGGTGGCGCTGGTCGCCCCGGTGGTGGCGGTGCCGGTCGTCCCGGTGGCGGCGGCGGTGGCTTCCGTGGCGGTCCCGGCGGTGGCGCCGGTGGCGGTGGCGGTTACCGCGGCGGCCCTGGTGGCGGCGCGGGTGCCGGCGGTGGCGGTGGTTACCGTGGCGGTCCCGGCGGCGGTGGCGGTGCTCCCGGTGGCGGTTTCCGTCCGGGTGCTCCCTCCGGTGGCGGCGGTCGTCCGGGTGCGGGTGGTCGTGGCCGTGGCGGCGGCGCCGCGGGTGCCTTCGGGCGTCCGGGTGGTCGGCCGACGCGCGGTCGCAAGTCCAAGAAGCAGCGCAGACAGGAGTTCGACAACCTGTCGGCTCCGACCATGAGCTCGGGTGCTCCCCGGGGTCAGGGTCAGGTCGTCAGGCTCTCCCGTGGCGCCTCTCTGTCGGACTTCGCTGACAAGATCAACGCCAACCCGGGTTCGCTGGTCCAGGAGATGTTCAACCTGGGCGAGATGGTCACCGCGACCCAGTCCTGCTCTGACGACACCCTGCAACTGCTGGGTGAGCACCTGGGCTTCGACATCCAGATCGTCAGCCCGGAGGACGAGGACCGCGAGCTGCTCGCGCAGTTCAACATCGACCTCGACGCGGAGGTGGCCGAGGAGCGTCTGGTCAGCCGTGCGCCGGTGGTGACCGTCATGGGTCACGTCGACCACGGTAAGACCAAGCTGCTCGACGCGATCCGCAAGGCGAACGTCGTCGCTGGTGAGGCGGGTGGCATCACCCAGCACATCGGTGCGTACCAGGTGCACGTTCCGCACGATGGTGTGGACCGCGCGGTGACCTTCATCGACACCCCGGGTCACGAGGCGTTCACCGCCATGCGTGCTCGTGGTGCCCAGGTGACGGACATCGTGATCCTGGTGGTCGCGGCCGACGACGGCGTGATGCCGCAGACCATCGAGGCGTTGAACCACGCCAAGGCGGCCGACGTGCCGATCGTGGTCGCGGTCAACAAGGTCGACAAGCCGGAGGCCAACCCGGACAAGGTCCGCCAGCAGTTGACCGAGTACGGCCTGGTCGCCGAGGAGTACGGCGGCGACACCATGTTCGTCAACGTGGCCGCGAAGCCCGGGATCGGCATCGAGGAGTTGCTCGAGGCCGTCCTGCTGACCGCCGACGCGTCGCTGGAGCTGACCGCTCCGATCGACGGGCCGGCGCAGGGTGTGGCCATCGAGGCGCACCTGGACAAGGGCCGCGGTGCGGTGGCGACGGTGCTCGTGCAGAAGGGCACCCTGCGGGCTGGCGACTCGATCGTCGCCGGTGGGGCCCACGGCCGGGTCCGGGCCATGCTCGACGAGAACGGCAACCAGCTCTCCGAGGCTGGGCCGGCGCGTCCGGTCATGGTTCTGGGTCTGACCGCGCCGCCCGGCGCGGGTGACACGTTCCTCGCCGCGGCGGACGACCGCACCGTGCGGCAGATCGCCGAGCAGCGCCAGGCGCGGCGGCGGGCGGCGGCATTCGCCAACTCCCGTGGTCGGGCCACTCTTGAGACGCTCATGGAGCAGCTCAAGGAGGGCGAGAAGACGTCGCTCAACCTCATCCTCAAGGGCGATGTCTCCGGTTCGGTGGAGGCCCTGGAGGACGCGCTGTTCAACCTCGACATCCCCGAGGAGGTCCAGCTCAAGGTCCTCGACCGGGGCGTCGGCGCGATCACCGAGAGCAACGTCATGCTCGCGAGTGCCTCGTCCGAGCCGGTCACGATCATCGGCTTCAACGTGCGGGCCTCCAACAAGGTCCGTGAGATGGCCGACCGCGAGGGCGTGGAGATCCGGTATTACACAGTCATCTACCAGGCCATCGAGGAGATCGAGGCGGCGCTCAAGGGCCTGCTCAAGCCGGAGTACGAGGAGGCCGAGCTGGGCAGCGCGGAGATCCGCGACGTCTTCCGCTCGTCCAAGATCGGCAACATCTCCGGTTGCATCGTCCGGTCGGGCGTCATCCGACGCAACGCGAAGGCTCGACTGCTTCGGGACGGGACGGTCGTGGCGGACAACCTCACGATCACTTCGCTCAAGCGGTTCAAGGACGACGCCACCGAGGTCCGCGAGGGCTTCGAGTGTGGTCTGACCCTGGGTGGTTACAACAACGTCCAGGTCGGCGACGTCATCGAGACCTTCGAGATGCGGGAGAAGGTTCGCGCCTGATCCGGCAGTGACACGCTGATCAAGGGGTTTACGCCGGACGGCGTAAACCCCTTGATCATGCGGGGTGGGTTGGCGGTATCGTCCGGGGCGATGTTCACCGGAACCGCGGTCTTCGACCTGCTGCTGCCGGGCGACTCCAGGTCGCTCAAAGCCAAGAGATCATACGTACGGCCGATCGTGGCGGCGCTGCGCCGCTTCGAGGTGTCGGCTGCCGAGGTGGGAGCGCTCGACCTGCACGGTCGAGCGCAACTGGCGGTGGCCGTGGTGGCCGCCGAGACGGCGCACGTCCGCGAGGTGCTCGACTCCTGTGAGCGCCTGGTGGCCGGTCGCCCCGAGGTCGAGCTGCTGTCGGTCCGGCGCCGGTTGTACGGCGTGGACGACGACTGACCCCGGAGCCGGCTGTGCCGGGCGACCGGTGCGGCCGCGAAGGTAGTGTTCGAGATGTTGGCCGGTCGGCCGGCGGCCCCGGGTCGCCGACCGACCGGGAGCAGGACGCCGTGGAGGTGGCGAGATGTCTGATCCGGCCAAGGTACGCCGGCACGCGGAACGGGTGCGTGAGCTGGTCGCGTCGGTGGTGCGGAGCCAGATCAAGGACCCGCGGCTTGGGATGATCACCATCACCGACGCCCGGATCACCGCGGATCTGCGGGACGCGACGGTGTTCTACACGGTGCTCGGTGACGCGGTGGCCCAGGCCGACACCGCGGCGGCGCTGGAGAGCGCCAAGGGGCTGCTGCGCAGCACCGTCGGCAAGGCCCTCGGGCTGCGGCACTCGCCGACCCTCACGTTCGTCCTGGACGACGTGCAGGACCAGGTCAAGCACATCGACGACCTGCTCGCCGCCGCGCGCAACGCCGACGCGGAGGTGCAGCGGCTCGCCGCCCAGGCGAAGTACGCGGGCGAGGCGCAGCCGTACCGGGTCGACGACGAGACGGACGAGGGTGACGAGGCGGAAGCGGCCACTGACGTCACGGGGGCCCCGCGGGGTGGGGAAACGCGGTGACCAGCACCGCCAGCGTCCCGCTCGCCGGGGCGGCCGAGGTCGGCCCCGCCGAGACGGACTGGGCTGCCGCCGAGGCGCTGGTGCGGGCTCTCCCGTCGAACGCCCGGGTGCTGCTGATCTGCCACGTCAACCCGGACGGCGACGCGCTGGGCAGCATGCTCGGCTTCGGTCTGGGTCTGCGGCAGTTCGGCGTCCGCGAGGTGCAGGCGACGTTCCCCGGGCCACCGGAGGTGCCCGAGCCGTTCCGGGGGCTGCCCGGGCTGGACCTGCTGGTCCCGGCGGACGCCGCCGACCCGGCACCGGACCTGGTGATCTGCTTCGACGCGGCGAGCGAGTCGCGCCTCGGTGAGCTGGCCGGGCGGTTGTCGTCGGCGGGTGCGGCGCTGGTGCTCGATCACCACGCCTCGAACTCCGGCTTCGGCACTGTCAACCTGGTGGACCCGGGCGCCGCGGCGACGTCGGTGGTGGCGGAGCAACTGCTGGCCCGGCTCGGGGTCGTGGTGGATCCGGCCATCGCGGAGTGCCTCTACGTGGCACTGACCACGGATACCGGGTCGTTCCGGTTCGCGGCGACCACCCCGGCGGTGCACCAGATGGCTGCCCGGTTGCTGGCGACCGGCATCTCACCCGGTGACATCTCCCGGCGGGTCTTCGACACCCGCCCGTTCGGGGCGGTACGGCTCTTCGGTGAGGTGCTCGGCCGGGCCCGGCTGGAGCCGTCGGCTGCTGGCGGTCGAGGTTTTGTCTGGACCTTCGCCACGCTTGACGACCTGGCCCGGCACGACCAGCGTCCGTACGTGCTGGAGGCGCTCATCGACTCGGTGCGGTGTACCGCCGAGGCGGATGTGGCGTGCGTGGTGAAGCAGACCAGGCCCGCCGAGTGGGCGGTGTCGATGCGCAGCAAGGGTGCGGTGGACGTCAGTCGGGTCGCTGTCGCGCTGGGCGGTGGTGGTCACACGTTCGCGGCCGGGTTCACCGGTCGGGGCACCGCAGAGCAGGTGATCGAGTCGATTCGCGGTCAGTTGGACGCGGCGTTGATCGGCTGACGCCCTCCTACGGCTGCCGTCGCTCGCCCGGTCCGGAAGATCAGGGTCAGCTCCGGGGAGTGTTGGTCTTCCGGCGCTCCGTGATAGCGGGAAGAATCGCGGGATGGAGCAGCCGCACGATCTCACCGTGGAGGCCCCCCGTGCCTGGGACCGGCCCGCCGTCTCCGTTCCCGTCCTCGTCTGTCTGTCGCTCGTCGGCGGCCGGTTCGCGTCCTTCTCCACCGAGGCCAATCTGTTCACCCTCGGTACCGGTGGCGTGCTGATCTGGCTCGGTCTGAGCAATCGGGTGCCTCGTCGACCGGCGCCGCGCCGGCTGGGCTCGGGGGCGGTCTGGTGGGCGGTGCCGGTGGTGGTCTTCGGCGTCTTCGAGGGTGTGACCTTCGTGCTTGCCGTCGGTGACGACTTCCCCACCTTCTCCCGGCTGGCCGATCCTCTCCTGGAGGACCAGCTGACCCGCTCTGCGGCGTGGTTCGCCTGGCTGGCCGCCTTCTGGGGGCTGGTGCGGCGATGATGCGGGCGCTCGCGATCGGCGGTTTCCTCACCGCGTTGGCGCTCTTCGCGGTGGTCGAGTGGATGGCCCGGCGGGAGGGTTCCCGCATTCCCACACTGGGCGAGGTCTGCGCGTACGTGATGCGGTACGAGGTCGGCCCGGTGCCGGTGGGCCGAATCGGTCTGTTCGGGTTCTGGTGGTGGCTGGGCTGGCACTTCCTGGCCCGCTGAGCCGGGTTGCCGCCCGTCCAAATGGCGGGAAACGAGCGCAGCATGTGAACCTGAACGATAACTTGGGAGGAGGCCGGCGTCGCGTAGCGGCGCAGGTCATGGGTGGTGGTGCCACACCTCGTGCCGCCTCCCTTCAGGGTCGGATCGACCCGGGCTCACGCTGCCCAGCCGGCTGCTCCGGTAATCCCGGACCGCCGTGGGCGCTCAGCACGACCGCCCGTGAAGGGCTGCCGCAGGGTCGGTGGCCCGCGCCCTGGAAGGACCACCACCATGCCGACCAAGCCCAAGCCCGAGACGACCACCGACGACGCCCGCGAGCAGGCCCGCCGCGCGCTGCAGACGTCGATGGACACCCGGCAGTGACTCATCTCGACAGGTGGTGACGCCGTCGATGCGTCGCGCCGACGGCGTCACCGTCCGGCCACCAGTGGGGGCCGAGTCGTTCAGGACAGGAACGTGTCCAGGGCCGCCTCGATGGTGCCGGAGTCGGGTGCCGCGTACGCCCGCATTGTGGTCTTGTCGTACGAGATGAAACTCGGGCACCTGTTCGTCGGGGCGGTCACTGTGCCGCCGTCGCCGATCTTCTCGGCGGTCCTGGCCGCGTAGAAGGTCAGTGTGTAGCGCGACGAGACGTAGTCGACGCTGACCTGCTTCTCCGCGTTGTCCCGGTACTGACACTTCTTCGGGGCGCCCTGGCTGCCCTCGACGAACTTCAGGCAGCCGACCACCGACACCTTCTGGTAGTCCGCGCCCTTGGCGTAGTAGGACTTGTCCGACCGGACGTACGTCGACGACCAGGACGTCGGCCGGTCGGGGTTGTTCGAGAACGTGTACGCCTTGGCGCCGACCGGGCCACCGTAGGGTGCCGCGTTCAGGATCGGGCTGCCTTCGCAGACGTTCGCCAGGTCGCTGGAGTAGCGGGCGGTCATCGAGTTGTTGTTCGGCTGATCCGCCTGCCCCGGCGTGGGGGCGGCCCCCGGGCCCGGAGTGCTGCCGGTGCCGGGAGTGGGGGTGGAGGACGTGCCCCGTTCGGACTCGTCGCCACCGTAGGCGACAAGGATGCCGATTCCCGCGCCGCAGATGGCGAGTATGACGACCACCGCGCCGGCGACCAGCCCGATGATCAGGCCCCTGTTCGGCGCCGGCGCCGGCGGCGGTGGTGTGCCGTAGTACGGCTGGGGTGGTGGCTGTCCGTACGGCGGGTAGCCACCCTGCTGCGGGGCCGGGGGGCCGCTCCAGGGGGTGACGTTCGGGTCGGGCGAAGGATAACTGTCGCTCACTGTCATAAGGCCCATCGCTGTCGTGGTGCCCCCCGCGTGGGGGCCTCGGACAGGGTAGTGAGCGCCGCAAACCGGGATGCCGGCGACAGGGAGCGCGTCCCGGCCTCGATCCCCTGTGCCATCCGCCGGGTCGGTCGAGAGGTGGGTCCGTAAGTCGCCAGCAGTCTTGTGCTCCTTACCGTAGCCATGCCAGGATCGGCGGCGATGAACCACGCCGCCACCGCTCACCGACCCGCCTCGCCGCGGCGGATCGCCGCGCTCGCCCTGCCGGCGCTCGTGGTGCTCGCCGCCGAGCCGCTCTACGTGCTTGTCGACACGGCGGTGGTCGGCCACCTCGGTCGGGTGCCGCTCGCCGCGCTCGCCGTCGGCGGCACGGTGATGACGCTCACCGCCTGGGTGGGCACCGTCGTCGCGTACGGCACCACCGGGCGCTCGGCCCGCCGCTTCGGTGCGGGTGACCGGGCCGCCGCGGTGGCCGAGGGAGTCCAGTCGTCCTGGCTGGCGTTCGGTGTCGGTCTGCTGATCGCGATCGGCATGCAGGTCGGTGGGGGAGCGCTCGCGCGTACCCTCGCCGGTGGTGCCGGCGACGTGGCCGACGCCGCCGCCCAGTGGCTGCGGATCGCGGCCCTCGGCGCCCCCGGCCTGCTGCTCGCCGCGGCCGGCAACGGCTGGCTGCGCGGCGTGCAGGACACCCGCCGCCCGCTGTTCTTCGTGCTCGGCCCCAACCTGCTCTCCGCGCTGCTCTGCCCGCTGCTCGTCTATCCCGGCGGGCTGGGTCTGGTCGGTTCGGCGGTGGCGAACGTCGCCACGCAGACGCTCTGCGGGACGCTCTTCGCCGCGGCGCTGGTCGCCGAGCGGGTGTCGCTGCGGCCCCGGCCCCGGGTGATCCGCCAGCAGTTGGTGCTCAGCCGGGACCTGCTGATCCGTGGGCTGGCGTTCCAGGCCAGCTTCCTCTCGGCGACCGCCGTCGCCGCCCGGTTCGGTGCCGCCGCCGTCGGTGCCCACCAGATCGCTCTGCAACTCTGGTTCTTCACCGCGTTGGTGCTCGACGCCCTCGCGATCGCCGCGCAGTCGCTGGTCGGGGCCGCGCTCGGCGCCGGCGACGACGCGGGCGCGCGGGCGCTCGCCCGCCGGATCGGGCTGCTCGGCGGCATCTGCGGCATCGGCTTCGCGCTGCTCGTCGCCGCCGGCGCCGGCGTCGTTCCGTCGTGGTTCAGCTCCGATGCCGGGGTACGCGCACAGGCCCTGACGGCCTGGCCGTGGTTCGTCCTCATGCTGCCGCTGGCCGGGGTGGTGTTCGCCCTCGACGGTGT
The DNA here is from genome assembly GCF_040647875.1 of Micromonospora sp. NPDC049230. Taxonomy (NCBI): domain Bacteria; kingdom Bacillati; phylum Actinomycetota; class Actinomycetes; order Micromonosporales; family Micromonosporaceae; genus Micromonospora; species Micromonospora sp. NPDC049230. The sequence goes on along the minus strand of NZ_JBEZCZ010000002.1, from coordinate 86,920 downwards.
GCTGATCGGCGCGGGGGACGTGCGTTACCTGCGCAACCTCACCATCGTGGCGGCGCTCGGCGGTTTCCTGCCGGCGATCTGGCTGACGTACGCCCTCGACCTCGGGCTGGGCGGCATCTGGGCCGGGCTCACCCTGTTCGTGGTGATCCGGCTGGTCGCCCTGCTGCTGCGCCTGCGCAGCGGCGGCTGGGCGGTGACCGGAGCGGTCCGCTGACCGGGGCGCCGGGCCGGCCGGTCAGCAGCGCGTGTTGGTCGGCGCGGGCGCGTCGAGGTCGAAGATGGTGCCCGGGTCGCCAGCCGGTAGCTGTTCCCGGTGCACGCCGGCCACCCAGGACCGCACCTGCACCCAGCCCTGAGTGAGTTGGGCGCACTCGGCGTTCCAGGTCACTGCCTTCGCCGAGGCGATCCAGAGGCCCCGAGCGGAGGCCGGCACGTCGTCCGGGTGCGGCACCTGCCACACCACGCGGTCGCGGAACGCCACCAGGCCGGCGCCGGCGGGCGCCCGCCGGTCCACCTCGAACGGGTACGCCCACACGAACTCCGTGGACACCTCCAGCAGCCGGATGCCGCTCGCCTCGGTGGCCCGGTAACTGACCCGGCCGTCGGCCCGGGTGCCGGGCTCCCAGTCCGACGGCGACGCCATCCGGGTCGCGTACCGCAGGAAGGCGTTGCTGGTGAAGTCCGTCCGGAGCCGCTCGCGAACGTCCGGGGCGAGCAGCTTCAGGAACGGCTCCGGATCACCCATGAACATCGAGGTGTCGAGCCGGCTCTGGATCAACGCCTCGCGTACCGACTCCAGCGCGGTCCGCACCTGGGCGGCGGTGAACGGCCCGGTGCCCTTGGCGGCCGGCATTCGCACGGCCTCCGCACCCGGCGCGAAGGAGGCCGCCGGCGAGCCCGCGAACAGGTCTTGTGGCTCACCGACCCGGCTGACCGGCAGGGTGGGGCTCGGCGTGGGGCTCGCCGAGGCGGCCACGCGGACACCGTCGGCGACCCTACCCACCAACACCACCCCGCCGGCGACCATCAGCAGGGTCAGCACCAGGCCGAGGCCGAGCAGCACCGCCCCGTTGTGCCGGGCTGAGAAGAAGCGGACTCGGTCCCATCCGATGGGCTGGTGCTCGGTCTGCGACGACCGCATCCACTCCGGTAGCCGCACCGGGTTGACCTCCGCGACCGGTGTGCGCGGCGCTGGCGGATCGGGCGTGCCCGTCGGTGTGGGCTCGCCCGGTGGCGTGTTCTCCATCGGTCCTCCGTCAGTAGTCGCCGCTGGTGGCCAGCGCGAGCAGATAGTAGGCGCCCGTCACCAGGGCGGTCCCGAGGATCGCGGCGACGACGAACGACAGCACGGCGACGACGTTCGGATGCGACTCGCTCCATCTGGTCCGGCCGCGCCAGTGCCACACCGTCCGGCGGGCGGCCCGGAGTGCCGGCGAGCCCTCGATCAGGTCGTCGAGGTAGCGCGCCGGGGTCCGCCGCTCCGGCGTCGGATCCCGCATCCACCGCGGCAGGTCGACGCGAGCGCGGTGCTCGTGGGCCGGAGGTCGGTCGGAGGTCATCGGCGATCCTGATTCCAAGGCGGCGACAGCGGGCGGGTGATCTTCGCATCCGCAGGGGTCGGTCTGCTGCCCGCCGAACGGACGCCCTGTCCCGACGAACCGGCTCAGGCCACGCCGGGCCCGCCCACGCACTCCCGGGCGCGGGCCATCTGGCAGGCTTGGCCGACGTGAGCACCGATGGTCTGATCGTTGTCGACAAGCCCGGCGGCATGACGTCGCACGACGTGGTGGCGCGGATCCGCCGGCTGGCCAAGACGCGGCGGGTCGGGCACGGCGGCACCCTCGACCCGATGGCCACCGGTGTGCTGGTGATCGGTGTGGGCCGGGCCACCCGGCTGCTGACCTACGTGATCGGCGCCGGCAAGAGCTACGCCGGCACCATCCGGCTCGGGCAGGCCACCGTCACCGACGACGCCGAGGGCGACGTGATCGCCACCACCCCGGCCGGCCTGGTCACCGACGACGCGATCTCCTCGGCGCTGTCCGCGCTCAGCGGTGAGGTGGACCAGGTGCCGAGCGCGGTCAGCGCCATCAAGATCGACGGGCAGCGGGCGTACAAGCGGGTCCGCGACGGGGAGAGCGTCGAGCTGCCCGCGCGGCGGGTCACCATCTCCCGCCTGGAGGTGCTCGCGATCCGCCGCACCGAGCCGGACGTGGTGGACGTCGACGTGGACGTGACCTGCTCCTCCGGCACGTACATCCGGGCCATCGCCCGCGACGCGGGCCTGGCGCTCGGTGTCGGTGGCCACCTGACGGCCCTGCGGCGCACCGCGGTCGGCGGCTTCACCCTGGCCGAGGCGGCCACCCTCGACGAGTTGGAACAGCGCGTCCCGGACGTGGTGAACCTGCCGCTGGACGCGGCGGCCGACCGGTTCTTCCCGCGCCGGGAGGCCACTCCCGAGGAGGCGAAGGTGCTCGCCCACGGCGGGCCACTGGACCCGGCCGGCCTCACCGGGCCGTACGCCGTCTTCGGGCCGGCGGGCGGTCTGATCGCTATCGTCAGCGAGCGGGACGGGCGGGCCCGGGCGGAGATCGTGCTCGCCCCGGCCTGACGGGTCGGAAGGCAGGCCCGCCGGCCCGGCCGGCGGTCTTGGGGACACCAGAGAGGAACGGCATGCAGCGGTGGCGGGGTTACGACGCGGCGCCCGGTGGGTGGGGACGCTCGGTCGTCACCATCGGCGTCTTCGACGGCGTGCACAAGGGGCACCAGGCGACGATCGGGCACACGGTGGCCCGAGCCCGGGAGTTGGGCGTGCAGTCGGTGGTGGTCACCTTCGACCCGCACCCGGCCGAGGTGGTCCGCCCCGGTTCGCATCCGGCGGTGCTCACCGAGCAGGCCCGCAAGGCCGAGCTGATCGAGCAACTCGGCGTGGACGTGCTCTGTGTGGTGCCGTTCACTCCGGAGTTCTCCCGGCTGCCGGCCGAACAGTTCGTGCACGACGTCCTGGTCGAGCACCTGCACAGCGCGCTCGTGGTGGTCGGCGGCAACTTCCGGTTCGGGCACCGGGCGGCCGGTGACGTGGCGCTGCTGGAGCGGCTCGGGCAGACCTTCGGCTTCGCGGTGGAGGGCAGCCCGCTGGTCATCGAGGACGGCACCGTCTTCTCCTCCACGTACATCCGCTCCTGCGTCGACGCGGGTGACGTCGGCGCGGCCGCCGCCGCGCTCGGCCGCCCACACCGGGTGGAGGGCGTCGTGGTCCGCGGCGACCAGCGGGGGCGGGAGCTGGGCTTCCCCACCGCCAACCTGCTCTGCCACCGGTACGCGGCGGTCCCGGCCGACGGGGTGTACGCCGCCCGGCTGATCCGTCGCGGGCAGCACGAGCCGCTGCTGGCGGCCGTGTCGGTGGGCACCAACCCGACCTTCTCCGGGCGGGAGCGGCGGGTGGAGGCGTACGCGCTGGACTTCTCCGGCGACCTGTACGGCGAGCGGTTGGCCCTGGACTTCGTGGCGCACCTGCGCGGTCAGATCCGGTACGACTCGATCGAACCGTTGATCACCCAGATGAACCAGGACGTCGAGCGCACCCGGCGCGCGCTGGCCTGATCGTCGTGGGTTGACGAGGCCCCGCCAAGGCCCTTCGCCGGGTGTTACCGGCGAGTGCTGGTAGTCTTGCGCAAAACGTCGGGTGACCGGCGTGGGGCCTCGCGTGCCTGCTCGACGCCGCGGGTGCGAGGTACCGGTCCGTTCCCGGTCCATCGGGACGACGGACACCTACTTGATCAACCCATCGAAACAGGGAGAACATGGCGCTCGACCAGGAAGCCAAGGCCAGCATCCGCGCGGAGTACGCGACCGCCGAGGGCGACACCGGTTCGCCGGAGGTCCAGGTCGCGGTCCTCACCAAGCGGATCGCCGAGCTGACCGAGCACCTGAAGGTGCACAAGCACGACCACCACAGCCGCCGTGGGCTGCTGCTGCTGGTCGGCCGTCGCCGTCGGCTGCTCAACTACGTGCAGAAGAAGGACATTGCCCGCTACCGGTCGCTCATCGAGCGGCTCGGCCTGCGCCGGTGACGTGACGGGGGAGTGGCCGCTCGGCTGCTCCCCCGTACGGCGTCCCACCTGAAAGAAACACGGGCCGCGCGACCACCCGAGAGGGAGCCGGTCAGCGTACCGGTCTCCGGTAGTGGCCCCCGGGAACCCGGCATCACGCCGGCCACCCGGGCGCTTCGATCGAAGACCGGCCGGCTGAGCAGCTCCCCGATGTCGTGGGCCCACGACGCGAAGGAGCACGACAGCACATGACCGAGACCAAACTCGGCACCGAATCCCGCACCGCCGTGATCGACAACGGGTCCTTCGGCACCCGCGAGATCACCTTCTCCACCGGCCGGCTGGCTCGCCAGGCCGCCGGTTCCGTCATCGCCCAGCTGGGCGAGACGGTCGTTCTCTCCGCCACCACCGCCGGTAAGCACCCGAAGGAGCAGTTCGACTTCTTCCCGCTGACCGTCGACGTCGAGGAGCGGATGTACGCCGCGGGCCGCATCCCCGGCTCGTTCTTCCGCCGTGAGGGTCGGCCCAGCGAGGACGCCATCCTCACCTGCCGGCTGATCGACCGGCCGCTGCGCCCGTCCTTCGTGAAGGGCCTGCGCAACGAGGTCCAGGTCGTCGAGACCATCCTCGCGCTCGACCCGCAGCACCCGTACGACGTCGTGGCGATCAACGCCGCCTCGATGTCGACCAAGCTGTCCGGCCTGCCGTTCTCCGGCCCGATCGGTGCGACCCGGGTCGCCCACATCGACGGCCAGTGGGTCGCCTTCCCGACCCTGGAGGAGTTGGCCCGCGCCACCTTCGACATGGTCGTGGCCGGCCGCACGCTCGAGGACGGCGACGTCGCGATCATGATGGTCGAGGCCGAGGCCACCCCGAACGCCGTCGCCCTGATCTCGGCCGGTGCCACCGCCCCGACCGAGGAGGTCGTCGCCAGCGGCCTGGAGGCCGCCAAGCCGGCGATCCGTGAGCTGTGCCGCGCGCAGAGCGAGCTGGCCGAGGTCGCCGCCAAGCCGGTCACCGAGTTCCCGGTCTTCCTGGACTACCAGGATGACGTGTACGACGCCGTCTCCGAGCTGGCTCGCGGCGAGGTGGCCGAGGCGATCACCATCGCCGGCAAGGCCGACCGCGAGGAGGCTCTGGACCGGGTCAAGGCCCGCGTCGCCGAGGAGCTGGGCGCTCGGTTCGAGGGCCGGGAGAAGGAGCTCAGCGCCGCCTTCCGGTCGCTGACCAAGTCCGAGGTGCGCAACCGCGTGCTGCGCGAGCAGGTCCGCATGGACGGGCGTGGCCCGCGCGACATCCGGGCGCTGACCGCCGAGGTCGGCGTGCTGCCCCGGGTGCACGGTTCGGCGCTGTTCGAGCGGGGCGAGACCCAGATCCTGGGCGTCACCACTCTGAACATGCTCCGGATGGAGCAGATGGTGGACACGCTGTCCCCGGAGAACCGCAAGCGCTACATGCACAACTACAACTTCCCGCCGTACTCGACCGGTGAGACGGGCCGGGTCGGCTCGCCGAAGCGTCGCGAGATCGGCCACGGCGCTCTCGCCGAGCGCGCGCTGATCCCGGTGCTGCCGTCGCGCGAGGAGTTCCCGTACGCCATCCGGCAGGTCTCCGAGGCGCTCGGCTCCAACGGCTCCACCTCGATGGGTTCGGTCTGCGCGTCGACGCTGGGTCTGCTCTCCGCGGGTGTCCCGCTGAAGGCGCCGGTCGCCGGCATCGCGATGGGGCTCATCTCCGACGAGGTGGACGGCAAGACCCAGTACGTGACGCTGACCGACATCCTCGGTGCCGAGGACGCGTTCGGTGACATGGACTTCAAGGTCGCCGGCACCCCGGAGTTCGTCACCGCGCTCCAGCTCGACACCAAGCTCAACGGCATCCCGTCGGACGTGCTGGCCGCCGCGTTGCAGCAGGCGAACGAGGCCCGGCAGGTCATCCTCGGCGTCATGAAGGCCGCGATCGAGGCTCCGGCCGAGATGTCGGACTACGCGCCGCGGGTCACCACCGTCAAGATCCCGGTGGACAAGATCGGCATGGTGATCGGCCCGAAGGGTCAGACCATCAACGCGATCCAGGACGAGACCGGCGCCGAGATCTCCATCGAGGACGACGGCACGATCTACGTCGGCGCCACCAACGGCCCGTCGGCCCAGGCGGCCGTCGACCGGATCAACGGCATCGCCAACCCGACACTGCCCAAGCAGGGCGAGCGGTTCCTCGGCACGGTGGTCAAGACCGCCGCGTTCGGTGCGTTCATCTCGCTGCTGCCGGGCCGTGACGGCCTGCTGCACATCTCCAAGGTGGGCGACGGCAAGCGGGTCGAGCGCGTCGAGGACTTCCTCAACGTCGGTGACCGGGTCGAGGTCGAGATCGCGGACATCGACGCCCGCGGCAAGATCTACCTGGACAAGGTCCGCCCGGAGGGCACCGAGGCTCCGGCCGCCGGTGAGGCCGCCGGCGGCGACCGGCCGGCTGGTCGGGACCGGGGCGACCGGGGTCCGCGTGACCGCGGCGACCGCGAGCGTGGCGGCGACCGGGGCGGCGACCGAGGTGGCCGTGGCCCGGAGCGTGGCGGCGAGGGCGGCAACGGCGGCGGCGAGGGTGGCGGCGAGGGCGGCGAGCGTCCGCGCCGCCGGACCCGGCACAGCTGACCGTCGTCCATCGCATCACCCACCCCTCGTCGAACCGGGAGCAAGACGTGAGTCGGGCCATCAGCGCGCCGTTTCCACCGGATCGACGGGGGGTGGCTGCGTCCCGGGGCAATGGGGCGGGCCGCTCCGGCGGCACCGCCCGCGCGGTGACCCGGACGCTCAGCGACGACCCGCTGGGCGGCACGGTACGACGTACCGTGCTGCCCAGCGGCCTGCGCGTGCTCACCGAGGCGATCCCGACGATGCGCAGTGTCTCGTTCGGTGTCTGGGTGGCGGTCGGCTCGCGGGACGAGAGCGGCCCGCAGGCCGGTGCCGCGCACTTCCTCGAACACCTGCTCTTCAAGGGCACCCACAAGCGCACCGCACTGGAGATCTCCTCGCAGATCGAGGCGGTGGGTGGTGAGACGAACGCGTTCACCACGAAGGAATACACCTGCTACTACGCCCGCGTGCTCGACGAGGACCTGCCGCTCGCGGTCGACGTGATGTGCGATCTGGTCGCCGACTCGCTGCTGGAGCCCGCCGACGTCGAGACCGAGCGCGGCGTGATCCTCGAAGAGATCGCCATGCACGACGACGAGCCCGGTGACGAGGTGCACGACCTCTTCGTCCAGGCCGTCTACGGCGACCACCCGCTGGGTCGGCTGATCTCCGGCACCGCCGAGACCGTCACGCCGATGACCCGCAAGCAGATCCAGGGCTTCTACCGGGGCCGCTACACCGCGCCGCAGATCGTCATCGCCGCCGCCGGCAACCTCGACCACGCCGCTGTGGTCAAGATGGTCCGGCAGGCCGTGAAGGGCACTCCGCTGGACAGCGACCCGGCCACGCCGGCGCCGCACCGGGCGGCCACCCCGGCGGTACGCACCAAGCCGGCGACCACACTTGTGGAGCCGAAGGAGACCGAGCAGGCGCACATCATCCTCGGCTGCCCCGGCATCGACCGCCTCGACGAGCGGCGCTTCGCCCTCGGGGTGCTCAACAACGTGCTCGGTGGCGGCATGTCCAGCCGGCTCTTCCAGGAGATCCGCGAGCAGCGCGGCCTCGCGTACTCGGTCTACTCCTATGCCAGCCAGTACGCCGACACCGGCCTGTTCGCCGTCTACGCCGGCTGTGCGCCGGGCAAGGTGGACGAGGTGCTGGCCCTGACCCGCGCCGAGCTGGCCCGGGTGGCCGCCGACGGGTTGACCGAGGCCGAGGTGGCGCGGGGCAAGGGGATGAGCAAGGGCGCGTTCGTGCTCGGCCTGGAGGACACCGGTTCCCGGATGAGCCGACTGGCCAAGGGTGAGCTGCTCTACGGCGACCTGATGCCTGTCGACGAGCTGCTCCGCCGGGTCGACGACGTCACCGTGCAGGACGTGAACGTCCTCGCCGCCGAGCTGCTCAGCCGCCCGATGTCGCTGGCCGTGGTCGGCCCGTTCGGCGCCGGCGACTTCACCGTCTGAGGTCTGCCGCCCGGCGCGTCGAGGGCGTCCCGGTCGGGGGCGTCCCGGCCGGTGGAGCGCACCGGATCCGGCCAGAGGGGCCCGTCCCGATTGGGATAGGTTGTGCCCCGTGACTGACGAGCAGGAGAAGACCCGGGTCGGCGTGTTCGGTGCCCGGGGCCGGATGGGCGTCGAGGTCTGCAAGGCTGTCGACGCCGCCGACGACCTCACCCTGGTCGCGGCGATCGACCAGGGCGACGACCTCTCCGCCGCCTCCGGCGCCGACGTGGTCGTCGACTTCACCACCCCGGACGTCGTCATGGACAACCTCCGGTGGTGCGTCGAGCAGGGCATCAACGCGGTGGTCGGCACGACCGGCTTCACCGAGCAGCGGCTGGAGCAGGTGCGCGGCTGGCTGGCCGACAGGCCCGGGGTGGGCGTCGTCATCGCCCCGAACTTCGGCATCGGCGCGGTGCTGATGATGCAGTTCGCCGCACGGGCCGCCCGGTACTTCGAGTCCGTGGAGATCATCGAGCAGCACCACCCGCGCAAGCTGGACGCCCCGAGCGGCACCGCCACCCACACCGCCCGGCAGATCGCCAAGGCCCGCGCCGACGCCGGCCTGGGCCCGGTGCCGGATGCCACAAAGGACGAGGTGCCGGGTGCGCGCGGCGCCGACATCGAGGGGGTACGCGTGCACGCGGTGCGCGCCACCGGCCTCGTCGCCCACCAGGAGGTGCTGTTCGGCACCACCGGCGAGACGCTGACCATCCGGCACGACTCGTACGACCGGGTGTCGTTCATGCCGGGCGTGCTGCTGGCCGTCCGCGCGGTGCGCAACCGCCCCGGCCTCACCGTCGCCCTGGACGCCCTGCTCGACTGACAGCTCCGTTCCCCCGCCACCGTCCGCCGACCAGGCTCACGACGCCGCACCGCGTTGCCGGGTAGCATCCGCCGCATGATCAACGGGGGACACCTGGACCGGCTCGGGAGGCGAGTCACCCTGCGCCCGGTCGACGACGACAACTGGCGGGCGGTGGCCGACGTCGCCCCGCGCGACGACCAACGCCGGTTCGTGGCCGCGCTGGGGGCCCGCTACCTGCTGCTCAGTCTGCGTTCCGAGGTGTGGACGTCGCTCGCGGTGTACGCCGACGAGACAGTCGTCGGCCACGTCATGTGGGGCGTGGACGACGACGGCTCGCACTGGATCGGCGGAATGCTGATCGACGCCGCCGAACAGAACCGTGGCGTGGGCCGGGCGACGGTGCGGACCCTGGCGGGCTGGCTGTCCACCCGGGAGGGCAACCCCCCGGTCCGCCTCTCGTACCACCCGGACAACACCCAGGCCGCCGCCCTCTACACCGCGCTGGGCTTCCACCCCACCGGCGCCCTCGACGACGACGAGGTGATCGCCGAACAAGCCCGCTGACCCCGCGATCGTGCACTCCCTGCCCTGGCCTGCGTCGATCATGGAGTTGTGGTGCCTAACAAAAGGGGCGCAGGTGGAGCTTTCGCCCACCACAACTCCATGATCGACGGGCGGGGGTGGGCCGGGCGGGCGGGGGCGGGCGGGGCGGGGGCTTGTCGGGTTACTCGGTCGGGACCTTTTCGGCCGGGACGCCCACGTGTAGGCGCACCTGGGGGACCAGCATGTCGTCCACGTCCAGCGCGCGGGCCGCGCCGTCGAGCTCCCAGCCGGTGCTGGTGAGGAATTTGCGGGTCGCCTCGTCGCCCTCGAACGCCCAGGCCACCGCCCGGCTCAGGCCGTCCTCCCGCCACAGGTCGACGGCGGCGGCGAGCAGCCTGCTGCCGTGCCCACGCCGACCCCAGCGCGGCTCCACCAGCAGGTCGGTCACCGCGGCCACGTCCGGGCCGAGTGCCTCGGCCGGCTCGCCCGGGGCCAGCGCCTCCGCGTCGGCCGGCCCGGAGGCGGCGAACCCCACCAGATACGATTGCTCGGCCTGTTCGACAGCGACCAGCACCCGGTGCGCGCCGGAGGGCGGCTCCAGCACCGCGGCGTTCCACCGCCGGGCGAGGAACGCCTCGTCCAGGTTGTCGAGCACGTGCCGAGGAAGGATCCGGCGGTACGCGACCCGCCAGGTCGCGAGTTGGATGCGTGCGATCTCGCCGGCGTCCTCAGGACGCGCCGGGCGGACGTACCCGAGAGCCATGGGACGGAAGCCTACGCAGGGCGAGGGGGGCGACGGTGGCGCAGGGTGCCAGGAGGACGACGGTGCAGGTCGCCGGGGTGGTGGTGCTCGCCGCGGCGGTCACCGCGTTCCTCGCCGTCGCGGCGGTACGGCACGGCTTCTTCGACCTGAAGGTCTACTACGGTGCGTTGACCTGGTGGGTGCACGACGGCGGGGAGATCTACGACTACCTCAAGCCGGGCACCCAGTACGGCTTCACCTACCCGCCGTTCGCCGCGCTGGTCATGCTGCCGATGGCGTACCTGCCGTGGTCGGCCGCGATCGTGGTGAGCGTGCTCGCCAGCGTGGTCAGCACCACGGTGCTGATCTGGTGGCTTGTCGACCCGATCGCCCGCCGGGCCGGCTGGACCCGGTGGTTCGCGCTCGCCGTGGCGCTCTGCCTGGCCGCCGCGTTCGAACCGATGCGGGAGACCGTCAACTTCGGCCAGGTCAACACGTTGCTGCTCTTCCTGGTGGCGGTGGACCTGCTGCGGCTGCTGCCGGCCGGCAACCGGTGGGCCGGGGTGGGCATCGGGCTCGCCACCGCGATCAAACTGACCCCGGGCGTCTTCATCGTCTACCTGCTGGTGACCGGGCGCTGGCGGGCGGCTCTCACCGCCTGTGGCACGGCCGCCGGGGTGTCGCTGCTGGCCGGCGCGCTCTTCCCGGACGCGTCCCGGGAGTTCTGGACCGAGGCGCTGTGGAACACCGGGCGGGTGGGCGAGTTGGCCTTCGTCTCCAACCAGTCGTTGCGCGGGGTGGTCGCCCGGCTCGACCCGCAGCACCCGAGCACAGTGCTCTGGCTGCTGCTCGTGCTCGGCACCCTGGCACTGTGGGCGTGGCGGTCCCGGGCCGCCGTCGCGGTCGGTGACGAGGCGACCGGCCTGGCGCTGACCGGCGCGGTGATGTGCCTCGTCAGCCCGGTCACCTGGGTGCACCACCTGATCTGGCTGCTGCCCGCGCTGATCCTGCTCGTCGACAACGCGATGGCCGCGCCGGCCGGCCGTCGCCGGCGCGTCCTGCTGGTCGCCGCGACCATCGGGTACGCGCTGCTGATCAGCCGGACCGTCTGGTTCTGGGAGAAGGACTTCACCGGCGTCGACGGCTTCCTGGGCAGCAACGCCTACGTGTGGATCAGCCTTGCGCTGCTGGCCTTCCTGCCGATCCGTCGTTGGCTGACCCCGCACGGGTCAGGTGTCGAGGCGTCCGGCGTAGCGCAGCTCGACAAGGCTGACCGGGGGCTGCCCACCGGCGAGCGGCACATGATAGGTCGACCGCTCACCGTCCGCTGACAGCCCGGCCCGCTCGCCGAACCGGCGGGCCCGCCGGTTGTCCGCCAACACCCACGCGCGGTACGCGGTCCAGCCCCGCTCGCTGAGCCCGACCCGGGCGGCGGACAGGAGGGCGACGGCGGTGCCGTCACCCCAGCAGGCCGGTTCCACGTACAGCGCCACCACCTCGCCGACCGTCGGGTCCAGGTCGTCCCGGTCCTGGTTGCGGCGGTACGGCCCGAAGGTGGTGAAGCCGACGACCGCTCCGTCCACCTCGCCGAGCACTGTGGTGAACGGATGCTCCGGGTCGGCGGTGCCCACGTCGCGGCGGCGCTGCGCCCAGGCCGCCACGTTCAGCCGCTGGAGCACCTCGTCGGGCATGAAGCCGGCGTAGCCCGCCTGCCAGCCGTGCACGTGCACCCGGGCGACCGCCTCGGCGTCGTCCGGCTCCTCCCGGCGGATGGTCAGCATTGCACCGTTCTATGCCCAGCTGGCCCTCCCGTCCAACTTCCCGCACCGGCGTCGTACCGATGAATTAAGGTCGCCGACGATGGCCGCACCGGAATCACTCTCGCTCGCCCAGGCCCGCCGGGTGGCGCTCGCCGCCCAGGGCTTCGCCGACCCGACGCCCGCCGGCGTGCCCACCCGCCGGCACCTGCGTCGGGTGCTCGACCGGGTCAACCTGATCCAGATGGACTCGGTCAACGTGCTGCAACGGGCGCACTACCTGCCGCTCTACAGCCGGCTCGGGCCCTACCCGACCACGCTGCTCGACCAGGCCGCCTACCGGCGCCCACGGGAGTTGTTCGAATACTGGGGTCATGAGGCGTCGCTGGTGCCGGTCGAGCTGCATCCGATGCTGCGCTGGCGGATGGCCCGGGCGCACAGCGAATCCTGGGGCGGCATGCGGCGGATCGCCCAGGAGCAGCCGGAGCTGGTCGCGTGGGTCCGTGCCGAGGTGGCCGCCCGAGGTCCGCTGACCGCCGCCGAGATCGAGCACGACGCGCCCCGGGAGACCGGCAACTGGGGGTGGAACTGGTCGGCGGTCAAGCAGGCCTTGGAGTTCCTCTTCTGGGCCGGCGAGGTGGCCGCGGCGGAACGCAGCACCTCCTTCGCCCGCCGCTACGACCTGCCCGAGCGGGTGCTGCCCGCGGCGGTGCTGGCCGCGCCCACCCCGAGCGACGCCGAGGCGTACCGCACGCTTGTGGCCCGTGCCGCGCGGTCGCTCGGGGTGGCCGCCGAGCCGGAGCTGCGCGACTACTTCCGGCTGCCGCTGGCCGGTGCCCGGCAGGCCGTCGCGGAGCTGGCCGAGGCCGGCGAGCTGGTGCCGGTCACCGTGGCGGGCTGGCGTCAGCCGGCGTGGCTGCACGCGTCCGCCCGGCTGCCCCGGTGGATTCGCGGCAACACGCTGGTCAGCCCCTTCGACCCGCTGATCTGGGAACGTGCCCGCACCGAGCGGCTGTTCGGCTTCACCTACCGGATCGAGATCTACGTCCCCGCGCCACAGCGGGTCTACGGCTACTACGTGTTGCCGTTTCTTCAGGGCGACCGGTTCACCGCCCGGGTCGACCTGAAGGCCGACCGCAAGTCCGGGGTGCTGCTGGTGCCGGCCGCCTGGCTCGAACCCGGTGCCGACCCGGGGGAGACCGCCGTGGCGCTCGCCGCCGAGCTGCACCGGCTCGCCGGCTGGCTCGGCCTGGCCGCGGTGGCACCGCCGCAGACCGGAGACCTGGCCGGTCCGCTCAACGCTGCCCTGGCCGGCATGCCCGGTGTACCGTGAGCGCGTGACGAGCGTTCCCGGTCCGTTCGACCAGCAGCCCGCCCCCGGGGCGGTGCACACCGCCCCGACCGAGCCGGCCGGAGTGGGTCCGGCTGGTGTGGGTCCCGACGGCGCCGGCTCGGCTGGTTGGCCGATGACCCCGCCCGGTGGCTACCCGGTGCCGGAGCCGGACCGGCTCACCCGGTTCGTGCTGCGCCTCTACGAGCGTTCGCCGCGCTGGGCGGTGCCGCTCGCCGCGGTCGGCTGCGTCGCCGCGGGCATGGGCTATGCGCTGCTCAGCAATCCGGCCCACGCCGCCCCGGATGCCGCGCCCACCTGTCTGCTCAAGCTGACCACCGGGCTCGACTGCCCAGGCTGCGGCGGCACCCGCGCACTCTGGTACGTGCTGCACGCCGACCTGCCCGCCGCTGCCCGGCACCACTTCCTGTTCGTCTTCGCGTTGCCGTTCCTCGCGTACCTCTTCGTGGCCTGGGCGGGCAACCAGGCGTTCGGTTGGCGACTGCCGGAGCTGCAGATCAGTTCGAAGGTCATCGTCGGTTTCCTGGGCGTGTGGCTGGCCTTCTCGGTGCTGCGCAACCTGCCCTGGGCGCCGTTCACCTCGCTCTACGTCTGAGCGCGTCGCCGCCATCCCATGATCGATTCGCGTTTCCGGAAACCGGGCCATGCACCCGGGCCCGGACACCCCGAGTTTCAGGAAGCCGAGTCGATCAACCCGATGGGTGGGTGGCACCCCGACCCCGGAGGCCGGAGCCGCACCACTGCCGGAGTGATCGACATTGCAGGGGGCGTGCCTGAGTTGGGCCGCAGGGGGCCGCGCCACTACAGTCCCTGGCATGCCGGAGATGGTGCAGCCCCAGGTCAAGTTGATCGCGTGGACCCAGTTCGCGGCCCCGGACGACGTGCCGTGGTCGACCGACGCGGAGGGTGGTCAGGCGCTCGCCGAGTTCGCCGGCCGGGCCTGCTACCAGTCGTGGAAGAAGCCGAACCCGGCGACCGCCACCAACGCCGGCTACCTGGCGCACATCCTTGAGGTCGGGCACCTGTCGGTGCTGGAGCACGGCTCGGTCACCTTCTACTTCACCGGGGTGTCGCGCTCCTTCACCCACGAGTTGATCCGGCACCGGCACTTCTCGTACTCCCAGTTGTCTCAGCGCTACGTCCCGGAACGGGACGCGGCAATGGTCGAGCCGGCGGTCATCGCCGACGACCCGGAGCTGCACAAGAAGTTCGTGGCGGCTGCCGAGGCGAGCGTCCAGGCGTACACGGAGTTGCTGGAGGGTCTTGAGCAGCGCTTCTCCGACGAGCCGAACCCGACGCTGCGCCGCAAGCAGGCCCGGCAGGCGGCCCGCGCGGTGCTGCCCAACGCCACCGAGACCCGGATCGTGGTCACCGGCAACTACCGGGCCTGGCGGCACTTCGTCGCGATGCGGGCCACCGAGCACGCCGACGTGGAGATCCGTGAGCTGGCCGTGGAGTGCCTGCGCCAGCTCCAGGGTGTCGCCCCGAACGTGTTCGCCGACTTCGTGATCTCCACGCTGCCGGACGGCACCGAGGTGGCGGCCAGCCCGCACGAGGCGTCCTGAGCCCTTCCCTGGCGGGCCCCGGCTGGTCGTCCGCTAGGTTGGAGGGTATGACGCACGACCACCCCGACGCCGCGGCCCGACCGGTGTCCCGCCCCTTCGGCCGGGTTCTCACGGCCATGGTGAGCCCGTTCACCGCCGACGGCTCGCTCGACCTCGACGGCGCCGCCCGGCTGGCGAGCCACCTGGTCGACGAGCAGGGCAACGACGCGCTGGTGGTCAACGGCACCACCGGCGAGTCGCCGACCACCACCGACGCGGAGAAGGAACGCCTGATCCGGGCCGTGGTGGAGGCCGTCGGAGACCGCGCGAAGGTCATCGCCGGGGTGGGCACCAACGACACCCGGCACACCATCGAGCTGTCCTCGGCCGCCGAGAAGGCGGGTGCGCAGGGTCTGCTGGTGGTTACCCCGTACTACAACAAACCGCCGCAGAGCGGTCTGCTGCGGCACTTCACCGCCGTCGCCGACGCCACCGGCCTGCCGGTGATGGTGTACGACATCCCACACCGCTCCGGTGTGCCGATCGAAACCGAGACGCTGGTCCGGCTCGCCGAGCACGGCCGGATCGTCGCGGTCAAGGACGCCAAGGGTGACCTGACCGCCACCAGCTGGGTGACCAGCCGGACCGCCCTCGCCTTCTACTGCGGCGAGGACGCCCTCACCCTGCCGGCGCTGGCCGTCGGCTCGGTGGGCGTGGTCGGGACCTCGACGCACTTCACCGGGGCACTGACCGCACAGATGATCGAGGCGTACGACGCGGGGGACATGCCGGCCGCGCTTGCCCTGCACCGGCGGCTGCTGCCGCTGTTCACCGGCATCTTCCGTACCCAGGGCACCATCCTGGTGAAGGCGGGCCTGGCGTCGCTGGGTCTGCCGGCCGGCCCGGTGCGACCCCCGCTGGTGGACGCCACCAACGACGAGATCGCCCAGCTGCGCGCGGACTTCGCGGCAGCGGGCCTGGAGCTGCCCGAATGATCGAACGACACGATGGGCGCCGAGTGACGGCGTCGCAGAATGAGGTGGACGAGTGACCGAGGCGCACATCGAGGCGGAACTACCCCCGCCGCTGCCCGAAGGTGGCCTGCGGATCATCCCGCTCGGCGGGCTCGGCGCCATCGGTCGGAACATGACCGTCTTCGAGTACGACGGCAAGTTGCTGATCGTCGACTGCGGGGTGCTCTTCCCCGACGTCGAGCAACCGGGCGTGGATCTGATCCTGCCCGACTTCGGCCCGATTCTGGACCGGCTCGCCGACGTCCAGGCGATCGTGCTGACCCACGGCCACGAGGACCACATCGGCGCGGTGCCGTACCTGCTCGCCCACAAACCCGACATCCCGCTGGTCGGCTCACAGTTCACCCTCGCCCTGGTCGAGGCGAAGTTGGCCGAGCGGCGGATCCAGCCGTACACGCTGACGGTGCGGGAGGGCGGTCGGGAGCGGCTCGGCCCGTTCGAGTGTGAGTTCTTCGCGGTCAACCACTCGATCCCGGACGCCCTCGCGGTGGCCATCCGCACCCCCGCCGGCCTGGTGCTGCACACCGGCGACTTCAAGATGGACCAGCTTCCGCTGGACGGCCGGATCACCGACCTGGCTGGCTTCGCCCGGCTTGGCGCCGAGGGCGTCGACCTGCTGCTCTCCGACTCCACGAACGCGGAGATCCCCGGCTTCGTCACCCCGGAACGGGAGATCGGGCCGGTGCTCGACTCGATCTTCGCGAAGGCGAAGGGCCGGATCATCGTGGCCTCGTTCGCCTCGCACGTGCACCGCGTACAGCAGGTCTTCGACTCGGCTGCGGAGCACGGCCGCAAGGTCGCGCTGATCGGCCGGTCCATGGTTCGCAACATGGGCATCGCCCGGGACCTCGGCCTGCTGAACATCCCGAATGGCCTGGTCATCAGCATCGACGAGGCGACCACGTTGCCGCCGGACGAGATCGTGCTGATGTCCACCGGCTCGCAGGGTGAGCCGATGAGCGCGCTGGGCCGGATGGCCAGCGGCGACCACCGGCACATCACGATCGCGCCCGGCGACACGGTCGTCCTGGCGTCCTCGCTGGTGCCGGGCAACGAGACCTCGGTCTACCGGGTGATCAACCGCCTGGCGCGGGCCGGCGCGGTCGTCGTGCACAAGGACGTGGCCAAGGTGCACGTCTCCGGGCACGCCCCCGCCGGGGAACTGCTGTACCTGCTCAACGTGGTCCGGCCCAGCAACCTGATGCCCGTGCACGGCGAGTGGCGGCACCTGCGCGCCCACGCCCGCCTCGGCATCGAGTCCGGGGTCGCCGCCGACCGGGTGGTGATCTGCGAGGACGGCGACGTCGTCGACCTGGTCGAGGGCCGTGCCAGCCTGGTCGGGCACGTGAAGAGCCGGTACGTCTACGTGGACGGCCTCGCTGTCGGTGACGTCAGCGAGTCGCTGCTCACCGAACGGCGGATCCTCGGTGACGGCGGCTTCATCGCCACCACAGTGGTCGTCGACTCGGTCACCGGCAAGGTGGTCGCCGGCCCGACGTTGTCCGCGAAGGGCTTCTCCGAGGACCCGGAGGCGTTCAACCCGGTGGTCCCGCTTGTCACCGAGGCGCTCAACCGGGCCGCGGCGGACGGCATCACCGACCCGCACCAGCTCCAGCAGATCGTCCGCCGGACCGTGGGGCGGTGGGTCAACGACAAGTACCGTCGTCGCCCGATGATCGTGCCCACCGTCGTCGAGGTCTGAGTTCGTCCCGCTGACGCCGGTCCACTCCGTTCGGAGTGGGCCGGCGTCGCCGCGCCCGGGGTGTCAGGGCAGCGCGGCGACCGCCTCGGCGTAGGCGACGCCGGTGGTGACGGCGGCGTCCACCAGCACCGTGAGCTGCGCCGGGGCCACCCCGTGGGTCAGGTCGGTGGCCACGTCGCCGGCCAGCACCAACTCGTCGCCGAGATCGTGCGCGTACGCCTTGGGCAGCAGCCGGTCGTGGTTCCAGGCGTTGCAGAAGGCGTACGCCTCGGCGCGGCGGGTCGCCGGCAGCCGCCGGGTGGCCATGGCCCGGACGTGCAGCACCTCGCCGCGTTCGCCGGCCCGGCGGAACTGGATCACCACCCCGTCCCACCGGCCGACCACCCGGTCGCCCTCCTCCACGACGTACCGGGCCCCGCGCCGGTCCAGGGCGGCCGTGATCAGGTCGATGGTGAGCGTCACCAGCTCCCGCTCGTCGTCGGCGGCGGTCTCGGAGTCGCGCTCCGCGCCGCCGGGCGAAGCGTCGCCGGAACCGTCGTCGCCGGGCACGTCGTGGCCGGATCCGACGTCGCCGAAACCGTCGTGGCCGGTGCCAGCGTCGCCGAAACCGTCATAGCCGGTGTCAGCGTCGGCGGGCCCGTCGTCGGCGGGCAGGGGCACCGGAGCCGCCAGCGGGCGCTCGGCGAGCCAGGAGGCCATCCGTCCGGAGTGGTGGCCGGTGCCGTTGCGGGCGTCGAAGCTGCCGGCCAGCTCGTTGACCATCGCGAGCAGCAGCGCGCCGAGGGTGGCCACGTCCAGGTCGGTGGCCGGCCGGCCACCGTAGGCCGGGCGGGGCACCGTGCGCAGGCCGAGCCCGGCCTCGACGGCCACCGCGCAGACCAGCGCACCGGCAGCGGCGAACTCCATCGCGGCGAGGTCGTCGGTGGGTCGGTCCAACCGGGGTAGCTGCTCGGCCAGAATGCTCAGCCCGCGTTCCAGGTGCCCGCCGAGGGCGCAGAACCGCACATGTGCGGCGAGGTGGGGAAAGGCCGCGCGCTCGTGTCGGTGCCGCCGGTACGCCCGCACGTGCGCCACCGCGGCCCGTTCGGCCTCGCCGACGCGCAGTTCGGGGAGCAGACCGGCCACCAGCGCCCGCTCGGGCTGGTCGGTGCAACCCACCGCGTCGTCGGTGGGCGCCCGCAGCTCGGTCAGCGCGGCCCGCCACTCGCCCCAGCCGGCGAGCAGCTCGGCGCGGCGGGCCGGGGCGCAACCGGGGCAGCCACCGGACGGCCCGCCGACAGCGCCCGCCCACCGCTGGTACCAGTGTCGGGCGGTGGGCTCGTCGCCGAGGTGGTCGGCGATCCGGCAGCGCAGCTCCGCGACGGTCGCCGCCTCGGGGCCGTCCGCCCCGATCCGGTGGGCCAGGTCGTCCAGGAGGGACCGGGTCTGGTCCAACCCCACCCGAGGGGTGCCGAGCAGCGCCTCCACGGCGTACCGCTGTAGGCGCAGCAGCAGGGCAGCCTCGTCCTCGGTGAGCAGCTCGGGCCGGTAGTCGGCGGCGGCTCGGCACCGGCGTACCGGCTCGACCAGCCGCCACCGCTCGCCGTGCAACAGGTACGCCTCGATCAGCGCGAACCTGGCGTCCAGGGCGGACCGGAGGTCCCCGGACGCGTCGGCCCGCTCGGCGAGCCGTTCGAGGGCCAACAGCCGGGCTGGTCCGTCGGGCAGGTCCCGTGCGTCGGCGAGCGCGCTCACCAGCGTCGGGTCCCGCTGCACGGGCGGCCGTCGGATGGGATCCGGATTGCCGGACCCGCCGGCCCGGCCGGTGCGACTGCCGGTGAACTCGTCCCGGCCGGTCACGACAGCACCGCGCCGGGCAGCCGACGGACCGCCACGGCGAGCTGGCAGCCGGTGGAGATGCCACAGTCGAGCAGTTGGTCGAGTTGGTGCGGGGTCACCCCGCGTTCCAGGTCGGTGACCACCTCGCCGTAGACCCGGGCCCGACCGTCGTCGTCGACGTGCACGAACGCCTTGGGCCAGAGCCGGTCGTGGTTCCACGAGTTGCAGAACGCGTACAGGGCGGGCACCTGCTCGATGCCGAAGGTGGGAGTCACCATCGTGCGGACCTGGAGCAGCTCGCCGTCCCCGCCGAGGCGGAGGAACCAGATCATGTTGTCGTCGAAGTGGCCCACCAACTCGCCGGCCGCGGTCAGGTCGACGGACCGACCGCGGGCGGCGAGCACCGCGGCGACCAGTTCGCCGGTCAGTGGGCGCAGCGCGCCCGGGTGCCCGGCCAGCGGGTCGTCCGGATCGCCCTCGAATTCCGGCGACGCCATGGGGCATCCCTTCTGAGGCGGATATCACGACCGGCGGCGGGGCCCGTGTTTCGACGCGCGGACACGACCCGGAAAAGCGGGGATCTGCCCGGCCCCACCGTTACCGTGACTCTATGGCGGGCCGTACCTCTCAGGCGAGCCGGCGGCGCGGCGCGTCGCCGCGCGGTGGCACCAACAGTCGTGCCCGTCAACCGGCGAAGAAGACCCGGGCACCGGTCCGGCGTCGTACCGCGCCGGCGCGACCCGGCGCGGCCGTCTACGTGGGTCGCGCGGTGGGCGCACTGTGGATGGGCGTGGCCCACGGGATGGGCTGGGCGGTGCGGGCGGCCGGTCGACAGGCCGCCTCCGCCCGCGACCTCGACCCGGAGCACCGCCGGGACGGCGCCGGGCTGTTGCTGTTCGGGTTCGCCCTGCTCACCGCCGTGGCGCTCTGGCTCTCCGGAGCGGGCCCGGTGGGCACGCGACTGGCCGACACGATCCGGCTCTTCCTGGGCGCGATCTCGGTTGTCGTACCGGTGCTGTTGATGATCGGGGCGTGGCGGTTGATGCGTCAGCCGGCCGATCCGGAGCATCGGGGCCGCGGCCTGATCGGCTGGGGTTCGCTGCTCGTCTCGACCGCCGCGCTGCTGCACATCGGGCAGGCCCCGGCCAACCCGCTCCAGCGCGACTTCGCGGGCGGCCTGGTCGGCGCGGGCATCGGCGGGCTGCTGGAGCGCGCGGTCACCGCCTGGGTGGCGGTGCCGCTGCTGATCCTGCTGCTGCTCTTCGGTCTGCTGGTGGTGACCGCGACACCGATCAACAAGATCCCGGAGCGGTTGGGCCTGCTCGCCGGTGGGCTGGTCGCCGCACCGGAGACCGACGAGGAAGAAGACGTTCCGGCCGCGAAGCCGGCGCGTAGGCGACCGGCGAAGCGGACGCCTGCACCGCTCGACCCGGACGACTTCGAGGACCCCGACGGCGCGGACCTCCAGGAGACCATGGTGCTGCCGCGCAAGGCCCCGGCGAAGGTGCCGGCGAGCCGCCGGCCGCCGGTCGAGCCGCCGGAGCACTCGCCCGCGCCGACCCGGGCCGAGCAGCTCGCGTTGACCGGGCTGGCCGGGGACTACACCCTGCCGCCGCCCAACATGCTCAGCGCCGGTGCCGCCGCGAAGACCCGCAGCAAGGCCAACGACGAGGTGATCGCCGCGCTGACCGGCGTGTTCGACCAGTTCGACGTGGACGCCGCGGTCACCGGCTTCACCCGTGGCCCGACCGTCACCCGCTACGAGGTCGAGTTGGGGCACGGCGTCAAGGTCGAGCGGATCACCCAGCTCTCCCGCAACATCGCGTACGCGGTGAAGTCGCCGGACGTACGGATCCTCAGCCCCATCCCGGGCAAGAGCGCGGTCGGCGTGGAGATCCCGAACACCGACCCGGAGAACGTCGCCCTCGGCGACGTGCTGCGCTCACACGCGGCGACGAGCGACCACCACCCGATGGTGGTGGCGCTCGGCAAGGACATCGAGGGCGGCTACGTGGTGGCCAACCTCGCGAAGATGCCTCATATTTTGATAGCCGGGGCCACCGGCGCCGGTAAATCGAGCTGCCTCAATACCTTGCTGGTGTCCATCCTCACCCGCGCCACCCCGGACGAGGTGCGGCTGCTGTTGATCGACCCGAAGCGGGTCGAGATGACCGGCTACGAGGGCATCCCGCACCTGGTCACCCCGATCGTGACGAACGCGAAGAAGGCGGCCGACTCGCTGGACTGGGTGGTCCGCGAGATGGACATGCGCTACGACGACCTCGCCGCCAACGGGGTCCGGCACATCGACGACTTCAACCGCAAGGTCCGCAACGGCGAGATCAAGGCCCCGCCGGGCAGTGAACGGGAGATGCGCCCGTACCCGTACCTGCTGGTCATCGTGGACGAGCTGGCCGACCTCATGATGGTCGCGCCCCGCGACGTGGAGGACTCGGTCGTCCGGATCACCCAGTTGGCCCGCGCGGCCGGCATCCACCTGGTCCTGGCCACCCAACGCCCCTCGGTCGACGTGGTGACCGGTTTGATCAAGGCGAACGTGCCGTCCCGACTGGCGTTTGCCACCTCCTCCCTCGCCGACTCCCGGGTCATCCTCGACCAGCCGGGCGCGGAGAAGTTGCTCGGCCGGGGTGACGGGCTCTTCCTGCCGATGGGCGCCTCCAAGCCGGTCCGCATCCAGGGCGCCTGGGTCACCGAGCGGGAGATCGCCGACGTCGTGAAGTTCTGCAAGGACCAGCGTGAGCCGGAGTTCCGCAAGGACGTGCTGGCCCCCGCACAGGAGAGCAAGAAGAAGATCGACGAGGACATCGGCGACGACCTGGACCTGTTGGTGCAGGCGGTGGAGTTGGTGGTCACCTCACAGTTCGGCTCGACGTCGATGCTCCAGCGCAAGTTGCGTGTCGGTTTCGCGAAGGCGGGCCGCCTGATGGACCTGATGGAGACCCGTGGGGTGGTCGGGCCGTCCGAGGGGTCGAAGGCGCGTGACGTGCTGGTCAAGCCGGACGAGTTAGAGGAGGTCCTGGTCGGCCTGCGCGGCGACGTGGACTGACCGGCGCAACGACCGACCGGGGAAACGCGACCGACCGGGAAAACGCGACGGGCCCGCCGGAATCCGGCGGGCCCGCGAGTCGGGGAGCGTTCAGTTGAGCAGCGCGGCGGCGATGACGGTGCCGATGATCGCGCCGACGACGCTGGCCGCCGCGGCGTACCAGCCCAGGGGCTTGTCACCCAGCACCGCGCCGACGATGCCCGCGACGATGCCGAGCACGCCGAAGATGATCGGGGAGATGAGCAGGGCGAGAACCGCGAAGACGAAACCCACGATGGTGAGGATGCGGGCGGCGTTGGCGCGGGGGCGGGCGGTGCTGGGCAGGTCGGCCATGTCGTCCTCCGGGTGAGAGCCTGTCGTGACGAATCGATCACTACCCACTGTGGGTGGTGACCACGCCTGCCGAGGTAACTCCTCAGTGGAAGATTTTCAGGCCGATCACGCCGGCGACCACCAGCAGCAGGCACAGGATCCGGGGCAGGCTCGCCGACTCGCCGAGCGCCAGCATCCCGACCAGCGCGGTGCCGACCGCGCCGATGCCGACCCAGACCGCGTAACCGGTGCCGACCGGGATCTCGCGCAGCGCGTAGGCCAGCCCCGCCATGCTCAGGGCCAGCGTCACCGCGAACACCACGGACGGGCCCAGCCGGCTGAAGCCGGCGCTACGGTCCAGGGCCACCGCCCAGGCCGTCTCCAACAGGCCAGAGATCACCAGCACCAGCCAGGCCATCGTTACCTCACACGGGAGTGCCCGGGCCGCCGGGCCGGGACGAGTCGGGGTCTGCGCGTCGCGGGGCGTCTTGGCCTTACCGGGTACGCCCACCACTCGTCCGGGGTGGCCACGGGCCACCGAAGCCGACGCTAGCACCTGTCGACCGTCGGGGTGGACGGGTCGAGAGCCGATGGCCCGGTGACTCCCACCACCCCGTGTTGACCTGCACTTGACTCTAACTTGCAGGATGGCCGCCATGACGCTGATCTATGCCGACCGGGACGTCGCCGCCGCACTGGACGCCGCCACCACTGTCGACGCGATGCGTGCCGCCCTTCTGGCCGCGTACGAGGGACGCCTCGTGGCCCCACCCCGGGCCGCCGCCCCGCTCGGCGGTGGCCGGCTGGTGCTCACGGCGGGGCACCTGGTCGGCGAGTGGTACGGCTTCCGCTCCTACGACACCTTCGGCCATCCGCAGAGCGAGCAGGTCGTGGTGCTGCACGACGCGCGTACCGGGGCGATCCGGGCGGTGGCGGTGGGCGAGGAGCTGGGCTCCCGTCGTACCGGCGGGTTGGGGGCCCTGGCGGTCGACGCCCTGGCCCGTGCGGACGCGGCCACCATGGGCGTGATCGGCTCCGGCCGGCAGGCCTGGACCCAGGTCTGGGCGACCGCCGCCGTGCGTTCCCTGCGGGAGGTGGTGGTGCACAGCCGCGCCGCGGCGCGGCGGGACGCCCTCGCCGCCCGGATCCGTGCCGAGCTGGGCGTGCCGGCCCGCACGGTGGCCGACCCGGGCGCGGCCGTCGCCGGGCGGGACATCGTGGTGCTCGCGACCACCAGCCCGACCCCGGTGCTCCGCGCCGCCGACCTCAGCCCCGGCACGCACCTCAACGCGGTCGGCTTCAAGCAGCGGGACCGCAGCGAGTTCGGCACCGACCTGCTGGACGTCGCCGACCTGCTGGCCACCGACTCGCCAGCCCAGGCGGCGGACTACCAGCCGCCGATGCTCGCGGCCACACCCCCGTACGCCGGGCGGTTGCGTGACCTGGGCGGCATCCTGGCCGGGGCGGTCCCCGGCCGGACCACCGCGGACCAGATCTCGGTGTTCTGCTCCACCGGCCTGGCCGGCACCGAGGTGTTCCTGCTCGATGCGCTGACCCGCATCGGCGCCGTGGCCCGCTGACCGCTGCCGGAAACCGGGCACACCGATTCGGTGCCCGGTCGTCGCCGCAGCCCCGCGTGCGTGGGCTTCCCCGACCGGCCCGGTACCCTCGGATGGTGTCTGCCACCTCTCCTTCTCCTTCTGACCACGCCGAGGGCCGTCGCGTCGCCCTGCTCACCCTGGGCTGCGCCCGCAACGAGGTCGACTCGGAGGAGCTGGCCGCACGGCTGCACGCCGACGGCTGGCAGGTGACCACCGACGGCGAGGGCGCCGACGTGGTGGTCGTCAACACCTGCGGTTTCGTGGAGAAGGCCAAGCAGGATTCCATCCAGACGCTGCTCGCCGCCGCCGGGACCGGCGCCAAGGTGGTCGCGGCCGGCTGCATGGCCGAGCGGTACGGTCGTGAGCTGGCCGACAGTCTGCCCGAGGCGCAGGCGGTGCTGAGTTTCGACGACTACCCGGACATCGCCGCCCGGTTGAACGCCGTCGTCGCCGGTGAGCAGATCACCGCGCACACCCCTCGGGACCGGCGTGAGCTGCTGCCGCTGACCCCGGTGCAGCGCCGCGACAGCACGGTGTCGCTGCCCGGGCACGGCACGGTGAGCCGCACCGTCGTCGACACCGACGAGCACACCCCCGCGCACCTGCGCCAGGTGCTGCGCCGCCGACTGGACACCGGCCCGGTGGCCTCGCTGAAACTGGCAAGCGGTTGCGACAGGCGCTGCGCGTTCTGTGCCATCCCCGCGTTCCGTGGGGCGTTCGTCTCGCGTACCCCGGACGAGTTGCTCGCCGAGGCGGAGTGGCTGGCCAAGACCGGCGTCCGGGAGCTGGTGCTGGTCAGTGAGAACTCCACCTCGTACGGCAAGGACCTCGGCGATCCCCGCGCGTTGGAGAAGCTGCTGCCGCAGCTCGCCGCGGTGACCGGCATCGTCCGGGTGCGGGCCAGCTACCTCCAGCCGGCGGAGACCCGACCCGGGCTGGTCGAGGCGATCGCCAACACCCCGGGCGTGGCCCCGTACTTCGACCTGTCGTTCCAGCACTCCAGCGAGCCGGTGCTGCGCCGGATGCGGCGTTTCGGCTCCACCGACCGGTTCCTGGAGCTGCTCGCCGGTGCCCGCGCGTTGGCACCGGACGCGGGCGCCCGGAGCAACTTCATCGTCGGTTTCCCCGGCGAGACCCGCGCCGACGTCGACGAGCTGGTCCGGTTCCTGACCGAGGCCCGGCTGGACGCGATCGGGATGTTCGACTACAGCGACGAGGACGGCACCGAGGCCGCCGGCCTGCCCGGCAAGGTCTCCGCCGCGACGATCAAGCGGCGCTACGACCGGCTCAGCGCGCTCGCCGACGAGCTGTGCTCGCAGCGGGCCGAGGACCGGCTCGGTTCGACTGTCGAGGTGCTCGTCGACTCGATCTCGGACGGCGTGGTGGAGGGTCGGGCGGCGCACCAGGCGCCGGAGGTGGACGGTTCCACCACCCTTGTCGCCCCGGCCGAGGGTGGGGTCGACCTCGCCGCGCTGCGACCGGGTGATCTGGTACGCGCGACAGTGACCGGCACCGAAGGGGTCGACCTGCTGGCGGTGCCGGATGAGATGATCTCGGCGGCGCCCGGCGCGGCACGGTGACGGTGGGCCCAGGCGGAGCGGGGGAGCCCAGTGGTGCGGTGCCGGGAACGCCACGACGGCCCGAGCGGAGTGCGGCGGTGACCGGGGCGACGGAATCGACTCCGGCCCGGGTGGTCGCCGTGGTGCCCGTCCTCAACGCGGCCAACGCGCTGACCGCCCTGCGGTTGGCGCTGGTGCCGGTCTTCGCCGCCTCGGTGATCATGTCCGGGATGACCCATTCCGGCTGGCGGATGGCGGCTTGCCTGATCTTCGCGGTGGCGTCGGCGACCGACCTGGTGGACGGCTGGATCGCCCGCCGGTTCGGGCTGGTCACCTCGGTCGGCAAGGTGGCCGACCCGATCGCCGACAAGGCGCTCACCGGGGCTGCCCTGGTGCTGCTGTCCTGGTACGACCGGCTGCCCTGGTGGGTGACCGCGCTGATCCTCGTCCGCGAGTTGGGCATCACCGGGCTGCGGTTCTGGGTGATCCGGCACGGGGTGATCGCCGCCAGCCGGGGCGGCAAGGTCAAGACCGCGCTCCAGATCCTCGCGATCGCCTGGTACCTCTGGCCGATGCCGGCCGTCCTCGCCGCCGTCGGCCCGTGGATCATGGGCGCCGCCGTCCTGGTCACGGTGGCGACAGGCTTCGACTACATAGCCCAAGCCCTCCGCCTCCGCCACCCCCGCTAAACCGTCCCCGCCCCGCCCGCCCCCCTTCGCCCCGCTTCGCTTCGTTGATCATGAGGTTATTGCCATCCGGAACGGCGTGTCGCGCCGCTAACCTCATGATCGACGCGATTGGGCAGGGGCAGGTTGGGGGTTGGGGGTTGGTGTGTGGGGAAGGGATGGTTGATGCAGCGGGACACGGGTCTGGAACGGCCGGCGGGTGGTGCGGCGGACGATGCCGAGGTGGGCAGTGCGGCGGCGGGTGTGGTGCACCGACTCGCCCAGCGGCACGAAACCCTGGCCACCGTCGAATCACTCACCGGTGGGCTGCTTGCCGCATCGATCGTGGACATCGCCGGGGTCAGCGGGATCTACCGGGGCGGTTTCGTGGTCTACGCCACCGAGTTGAAGGGCACCCTGGCCGGCGTCCCCGCCGACCTGCTGTCCGAGCGGGGGCCGGTGGACCCGGACGTGGCGGCGGCGCTCGCCACGGGTGGGCGCCAGCGCTGCGGCGCGGACTGGGGAGTGGCCACCACCGGTGTCGCCGGCCCCGACCCGCAGGACGGCAAGCCTGTCGGCCTGGTCTACGTCGCGGTCGCCGGCCCGAACGGCGCCGAGGTCCGACAGCTCGACCTGGGTGGCGGGCGGGACCACGTCCGTTCCGCGGCGGTGGTCGAGGCGCTGCGGCTGCTCGCCGAGCGGATCCACGCTGCCGACAGCGCGCAGGCCGCGCTGCCCGCGAGTTAGCCGGGGGACGCCCGGTCCACGCCGCCGACAGCGCGCAGGCCGCGCTGCCCGCGAATTGGTCGGGACATCCGGGGCATCCGGGGCAGCGGGAGCTGTCGGTTTCGCGCGAAGTGAGGCCGTCTCGGCGAACCGACGGGCGGGGCGGGATGTCGGCGGGGCTCGTAGCAGGTACGGTTGCGGGAAGGCTCCGACGTTTCGGGGTCGGCGCGGTCCGCCGCGGCCGGCCGCTCAGCGCCGGGCGCGAGGTATCCCTCAGGGGGAGGTGCGATGATCCTGCTACGCCGGGTGATCGGTGACGCACTGCGGGCGCGCCGGCAGGGCCAGCAGCGCACGCTGCGTGAGGTCTCCACCGCCGCCAACGTCAGCCTCGGCTACCTCTCCGAGATCGAGCGGGGGCACAAGGAGCCATCCAGCGAGCTGCTCGCCGCGATCTGCGACGCCCTGGGTGCCCGGCTGTCCGAGCTTCTGCGTGAGGTGAGTGACACCGTGGCGCTCGCCGAGCAGATGCCCGGGGTCCTCGTCTCGATGCAGGACGAGCCGGCCGAGGCCGCGGCCAAGAGCACCGGCCGGGGCGTCCGTCAGGTCACCTCCGATGGCAAGGTCGCCGTCTCGGTCCGCCAGGACTCGCCGCTCAAGGCCACGCTGCGCAGCACCCGTGTCCGCCCGACCGAGCGCGACCGGGACGTGGTCTGCGCCGCCTGAGACCGTCGTCCGGTTGACCATGGGTGGGCTGGCTCCGGCCGCGTAGGGTGGCCCACAGGAGCTGCCGGTGCTGTCGACCGCCCGGTACGGATGCCTCGTTGGCGTCCGGCTGGGACGATGGAGACCGGCGGTGGTGGTCGGTCGGCCCGTCGGGCCTGGCCGGCCGTGGTGGAGCGACGCTACTGAGGGGATACCGCGGAGATGGCGAGCCCGTTCGTCAAGGGTTGGAACTACCTGATGGCACTCTTCGGTGCGAAGATCGACGAGCATGCCGATCCCAAGGTGCAGATCCAGCAGGCCATCGAGGATGCCCAGCGGCAGCACCAGGCGCTGGTGCAGCAGGCCGCCGCGGTGATCGGCAACCAGCGTCAGCTGGAGATGAAGCTGTCCCGGCAGATGACCGAGGTCGAGCGGTTGCAGGGCAACGCCCGGCAGGCCCTGGTGCTCTCCGACCAGGCCCGGGCCAAGGGTGACGAGGCCGAGGCGGTGCGGTTCGAGCAGTCGGCGCAGACCCTGGCCACCCAGTTGGTCTCCGCCGAGCAGGCGACCGAGGACCTGAAGACCCTGCACGACCAGGCGCTGGGTGCCGCCGCCCAGGCCCGCCGCGCGGTCGAGAACAACTCGATGATCCTCCAGCAGAAGCTCGCCGAGCGCACCAAACTGCTCAGCCAGCTGGAGCAGGCCAAGATGCAGGAGACGGTGGCCCGCTCGCTGGAGTCGATGTCGTCGTTGACCGCGCCCACCAACACCCCGTCACTGGACGAGGTGCGCGACCGCATCGAACGGCGCTACGCCAACGCGATGGGTCGCGCCGAGCTGGCGGGCAACTCCGTCGAGGGCCGGATGTTGGAGATCCAGAAGGCGACGATCGACTCGGCCGGCTCGGCCCGGCTTGAGCAGATCCGGTCCAGCATGGCGGGGGAGCAGCTCGGCGGGGCCGGGCAGCGACCGGCCGTGCCGCAGGCCGAGAAGGCCGACCCGACGGCCGCCGCCCGGCTGGACGAGCTGCGCGCCAGCATGGCTCGCGAGCGGGGCACCGGCGACCCGACCGCCGCCGGCTGAACGACCGGACCGAGGAGGTCAGGGTGGCAGACGAGCGGACGCGGTACTTCCGCAAACTGGGTCGGCTGCGCCGGTCCGCCCGACGGTGGAGCGTGTTGGCCGGTGGGCTCGGCGGCGCGGCGGCGGTGCTGACTCCGTACGCCGGCCTTGGTCTGCCCGACGCGGCCTGGGCCGGCGCCGCGGGCAGTGCGGTGGCACTCGCCGTCTGGCGCTGGATCGACGTGCGCGCCCTGGCCGCCCAGCCGGCACCTCCCGCGCTCGACCCCGCGGAGGCGGCAGCCCGGTCCCGAGCCCGGCTGATCGCCGCCGTCGAACGGCTGCCGGTCGGGCCGGGGGTGCTCGCCGAGGTGCGCCGGGTCCGCTCCCGGATCGCCCTGCGTGGCACCAGCGCGGGCGAGCAGTGGGCCCGACTCGACCGGGCGGCGCTCACCCTGGCCGGCATGGCCCCCCGGCTCACCGGGCTGGCCGAGCCGGCGGTGCTGGAGGCAGCCGCCGCCGACCGTTCGTTGCGCGACCTGGCCGCGCGGGTGGCAAGCGTCGAACGCGCGCTGCGGCTCGCGCCGGCCGACGCCCGCCCACCGCTCGCCGACGCGCACGGCGTGCTGACCGCCCAGTTGGAGGGTGGGGTCGCGGCCTACGAACGACTGGTGGTGGCCGCCGCCGGCTATCTGGCCGAGGACGCCCGACCGGAGCCCACCCACCCGGCGGCGGACCGACTCACCGAGGCGACCGACCTGTTGCACGGGGTGGCCGGGGCCCTGGCCGAGTTGCGCACCGTCGGCACCCCGCTTCGCGCACCCACCCGCTGAAACCCACCCGCCGGTCACGGCGGCGTCGTGACCAGGATCGGGCCGGTGTACGGCGAGCTGCCCACGACGTTGAACGACCGGAGCCGGTAGTGGTAGGTGACGCCCCGGGCCAGTCCCGTGTTGCTGAAGCTGCGCCCGGTCACGGTGAAGGTGGCGACCTCCCGGTCGAACGCCGGGTCCAGCGCCCGCTGCACGATGAACCCGGACCCCGGGCCGGCGGGGGTGCTCGCCGCCCAGTCCAGGATCACCGTCGCGGTGTCCGGCCCCGGTGCGTTGGCGGTGGCGCGCACCTCGTTCGGGGTGCCCGGCGCGGGTGGGGAGGTCACAGTGGCGACGGTCGACCAGGCCGAGGCGGCACCCAGATAGGTGGTGCGTACCCGGTAGTAGTAGGTGGTGTCCGGCGCGATGGTGACGTCCAGATGGTTGTCGCCGGCACCGATCGCCGTGGTGCCCGGGCCGCTGGTGAACGTCGGGTTGGTGGCCCGCTGCACGTCGATGCCCGTGGCGAACGAACGGTTCGTCCAGCGCAGGGCCACGCGCAGCGGCGCGGCGGGCGGCAGCGCGGCGACCAGTCCGCTGGGCGCGGCCAGGTGCACCGAGGCGGGTACGCCGTTCGACCAGGACGAGTAGCTGACCGCGTTCTCCGCCCGGATCCGGTAGTGGTAGGTCACGCCGGGGGTCACCGACGCGTCCGTGTACCGGGTGGCTGCCGCCGCGACGGTGATCGTGGTGACCTCGCCGTCGAATGTCGCGTCGGTGGCCCGTTGCAGCAGGTGACTGGTGGCCGGTGGTCGGCCGCCGTTGCTGGTCCAGGTCAACCCGATCGCGGGTAGTGCGGTGGCCGAGCCCGGCACCGGCGTGGCGGTCAGCCCGGTCGGTGCCTTCGGCGTGACGCGCAGCACCAGTGGTCGGGTCATCCCGCCGTCGCGGTGGCCGGCGAGTTGGCTGTGCCAGTGGTACTCCCAGCCGAGGTTCACCAGGTGGTTGACCACTGTGGCGGGTCGCCCGTCCACCGGGCTGATCGGGGTCGACCCGGTCCGGGCGCCGGCCGGGCGGCCCGGGTCGAGCAGCCGGACGCTGTCGCCCAGCTTGAACGGCAGCGTCGGGGCGACCGGGCGCAGCGCCACCACCACGTCCTCGCGGGGGTTGACCCGGACGATCTGCTTCCACCCCAACTCGGTGCCGTGCGGGAACCGCAGCGTGCCGTCCCAACCGGCCCGGTTGACCACCTGCACGTCGCAGCACCCGAAATGCAGCGGTTCGGTCTGCCGCACGGTGCCGCTGATCCGCCAGAGCTGGGTGCCGTCGGTCGCGCTGCCCAGCGGCACGGCGGGGTCGGTGGCGAAGAGCACCTCGGTGACCGGGTCGGTCGGACCGAGGGGCAGGGCCGGCGGGCCGAGCGGCCCGGCGTGCGGGTGTCCGACGCCGAGTCGGCCGGCCAGCCGGCCGTGGTCGGGCTCGAAGACGTGCTGTGCGGCCTTGACCGCGATCGGCAGTGTCACCGGGCTCGCGCCGGCCGTCGGTGTGATCGTCACCGAGGTGGCGTGCACCGGCACTGTGGTCGTCGACGCGGTGCGGGTGCCGAACGCCGGATCGTACGCCGGCTGCGGCACGATCGGCGGGCGTTGGCTGGCCCCGTACGCCAGGGGCAGCCGGTCGCGTAGCCGACCCAGGTCGTACGGCGGCGCGGGTGTCCCGCTGACCCGGAACTGGAGCAGGGTGCGGGTGTTCGGGCCGTACCCCGGTTCGGTGCCCGGCGGCCCACCCTCGGCCGTCCGGTCCCGGGCGTCGGTGTGCTGGTCGTAGCGGGGGTCGAAGCCGGGCAGCGGCGCCGGGGCGTCGTTGTACAGGATCAGCGTGCTGCCCGGCGGCACGGCCGAGAAGTCGACGAGCACGTCGGCCCGCTCACCCGGGGCGAGCAGCAGGGTGTGCCCGTCGACGTTGAGCACTGTCGGGTCGAGCCGGTCGTAGCGGTAGCCGACCGGCCGGTTCGGCAGCACCACCGGGGCGGGCAGCAGCCCGGCCTCGTTACCGATCTGGACGAACTCCGGGCCGGCGGCGCGCGGGTCGGGCACACCGCCGTCGCGCCCGTCGGTCGGCCACCCCGTCGGCCGGTCCGCCGCCCGCACGGCGGGCACCATCGGCACCTCCCCGGCGTCGGCGTCGGCGAGGGTGCCGTCGGCCGCCCACATGGCCGCGTCGGAGCAGGCCCGGTAGAGCTGGAGGTTGAGGCTGCGGTCCAGGCAGGCGTTGAGGATCCGGAACCGGTACGTCCGCGGCGCCACCTCCAGGTACGGGTACGCGACGCCGTTGACGAGCGGGGTGTCGCCGTACGCCTCGGGGACGGCGGACGGGTGCGGCACGCCGGGGCGCGACGGCGGCTCGTCCGGCGCGTCGACCGGGTCGTGGTGCGGGTTGGCGACCCAGCCGTCGGTGCGGGTGTCGCCCGGTGCGGGGTCGCGCGACCAGGGGCCGTAGTCCCACCGGCCGGTGGGGTTGCGTCCGTCGGACCGGTGCGGGTTCTGCCGCGGCTGGTAGACGTGCGGGTGCCAGAGGCTTCCCCGGGCACCCCAGCGGTCCCGGTCCCAGGTCGGGTCCTCGGTGGCGAGTTGGGCGTCGTCCGGCACGAACGTCTTGTCCTCGATCACCAGCGGCAGTTGGTCGGCCGGCAGCACCCCGTCGGCGACGAGTTGGTCCTCGGCCGGGTCGGTGAGCAGGTAGAGGGCGAGTTGCCCGCCGTAGACGGTGAGCCGGGCCAGGCCGAGGGTGTTGTCGTGCCACCACAGCAGCCGGCCGCTCTGCTCGTTCGGGTAGTACAGGGTGGTGGCGCCGGCGCCCGGCGGTGGCATGTCCGGCACGTGGGTCACGCCCACACCGTTCGGGTACGGGGTGATCTCCCCGGCCGGAGTTATCCACTGCCCCGGGTTGCCGGCGCTGGTCCAGCCGGTCTGTGCCCCGGCCAGGTGCAGCACCGCGCGGTTCTGCGGGAACGGGGCGGGCCCGTCCAGCGGGCCGAGGCCGGCTCCCTCGATCGTGTCGTCGACCGGCAGGAACAGCTCACCGGCCCGGCCGGTGGGGAGTTGGTTGATGAACTTCACCCGGACCGGTCGGCCCCGGCGGGCGCGGATCATCGGGCCGAGGTGCCAGGGCCGCCCGGGCGGTGCCATGGTGTTGTGACCGGTCGGATCGGTGCCCGGGTTGAGCTGCCGGTAGCCGCGCAGCCGGGTGGCGGGGAGGTCGCGGTGCAGCCGCTGCGCGTACTCCTGCACGCCGATCTCGTAGTAGTCGCAACCCGGATAGCTGATCGTGTCCGGCGCGGCCACCGGCAGGTGGCCGCCGAGGTCGCTGCCGGCCGGCTGGCCCGGGATGGGCAGTGGGTCGACGAACTTACGCAGCCCGGTCCCGGGCAGCACCCGCCCGTCGGCGTCGAGAGTCGGGCGAGGGCTGTGGGCGAAGTTCGGCACCGGGCCGAAGCAGCGAGGCACCACGGCCGGGTCCAGGCTCGGCGCCGGGGCGGTCGCCACGGCGGTACGCGCGGCCGGCACGGACGCCGCCCGGCCGTTGGCCTGGCCGTCGGTGGCGCGGGTGGCCCGTTCGAAGAAGGTGGAGCGGAGTCTGCGGAACAGCGCCATGACTCTCCCCGGGTCGGAGCGCGAGGGTCGCCACCCCGGCGTGGCTGCCTCGGCGCTCTGCTGACGATCGGTGAGCACTCAACCGCAGCATGCGACTCCGACGGCCAGATAGGAATTACCCAATCGTCCGTATCTGTGGTGACCTTGGCCGACGGGCGCCCTGGTCAGCCGGATTCGGCAGGGCCCGGATGCTCGGGCTGACAGACCGGACACCAGTAGGTGACCCGGTCACCCAGCTCCTCCTTGCGGATCGCGGTGCCGCAGCGGCGGCAGGGCTGGGCGCGGCGCCCGTACACGTAGCTGGTCTGCCCCCGGTGCAGCGAACCGGTGCTGCTCTGCGTCCACCGGCCGCGGTTGGCGGCGAGCAGCCGCTGCGCCAGGCTCACCAGGCCGGGCAGGTCGGGCACCTCGCCGACCGGCGTCCACGGCGACACACCGCGCAGGAACAGCACCTCGCACTTGTAGAGGTTGCCCACCCCGGCCAGGTTGCGCTGGTCGAGCAGCGCCTCGCCGATGGTCAGCTCCGGGTGGTCGGCGAGTCGGCGGACCGCCTCGGCCGGGTCCCAGTCCGGGCCGAGCAGGTCGGGGCCGAGGGGCCCGACCACCTGGTCCTCCTCGGCGGTCGGCACCAGGGTCATCTCGTGCAGGTGGTAGCCCACCGCGACCGCGCCGGGGCTGCGCAGCACCACCCGGATCAGGTGGGCGGGCCGGCCGGTCCAGCGTTCTCCCGGCGCGTACGCCCGCCAGGCACCGTCCATCCGCAGGTGCGAGTGCAGGGTCCAGTGCGCGTCGTCCGGTGTGGCGAGACGCAGCAGCAGGTGCTTGCCCCGGCTGGCCGACTCGCGGACGGCCCAGCCGCTGAGATCGGTGGTCGCCAACCGCGGCACCCGGAAGTCACTGCTGGTGATCCGCGCGCCGGCGAGCGCGCGGTGCAGCACGCGCGCGGTGTTCCAGACGGTGTCGCCTTCGGGCACCCCGCCATTCTCCCTCATTCGAGCAGGATTCGCATGTGTCGCTATTTGTACACAGGTTCCTCCTGATCTCCGGACATGCGAGGGTCAGGGGGTTCTGAGGAGAATGCCTATGTCACGGCTGCATTGTCGTACTCGATCCCTCTCCCTCGTCGCCTCCCTCACCCTCGCCCTCGTCGCCACGCTCCTACCCACCAACCCCGTTCCGGCCGCATCCGCCGCCGGAAGCCTGCCCATCCTCACCGCCGCCGCACCGGGCGGCGAGCGGTGGAACGCGGACCTGTCCGTCGTCGACCGCGACGACGTCAACGTCCGGCGTACCGCCGCCGGGCTGCGGCTGCGCGAGGCCCGGTCCGCCGGACGCAGCCCCCGCAGCCCGCACAGCGCGGTCGCGGAGGGGATGCTGCTGACCGCTCCGCGGACCCTCAGCCGGCCGGCCAACCGGGTCCGCGCCCAGGTCAGTGCCGTCGTGCCGGCGGGCGCCACAGTCGATGCCCAGGTGCGTGGTTGGCGGTCCAGCGGCTGGACCGAGTGGCGGTCCGCCACGGCCGGCGCGGCCTTCGACAGTCCGGTGAGCCGGGTGCAGAGCCGCGTGGTGCTCACCGCGCCCACCGGCGGCGCCACCGCGACGGTACGCGCCATCCAGCTCACCGCCGACACGGCCGCCGCCGTCGCCGAGGCCACGCCGGGCCTCACCTACCGGGTGTACGCCACCCGCATCGGCCTGGTCGGCGAGCAGACCGCCAACGGCCGCACCGTGCAGCCCCGGGACCACTTCGTGGCCCTGCCGTCGCGGCGCAGCCTGTCCCCGCTCAATTCGGGCGACTACTCCGTGCGGGTCTGCACCAGCACCGGCTCCCGCTGCGAGTACGCCCCGGTCTGGGACGTCGGCCCGTGGAACACCCGCGACGACTACTGGAACCCGGCGGCGGTGCGCGAGAACTGGAAGATCCTGGGGCAGGGCCGACCCGAGGCGCAGGCCGCCTACCAGTCCGGCTTCAACGGTGGGCGGGACCAGTTCGGGAGGACGGTGCTCAACCCGGCCGCCATCGACCTGGCCGACGGCACCTTCTGGGACGGTCTCCAGTTGACCACCAACGCGTGGGTGGACGTCGCCTACCTGTGGACCGGTGGCGGACTGCGCGGCGTGGTCGGTGACGGGCCACTCACCATCCGCACCGGGGCCAGCACGTCGTATCCGAGCCGTGGCCTCGCCGCCCGGTTCGCCACCGTGCCGATCCAGTGCTACGTCACCGGCCAGGCCGTGGCCGGGCCCTACGGCACCACCACCCGCTGGGACCGGCTGGCCACCGGCCAGTACGTCAGCCACGCGTACATCTCGACGGTGTACGGAGGCGTCGTGCCGGTCTGCTGACCCACGCTCGCCCCGCCGGGTGCCCTCAGGGGCGCTCGTCGGGGCGGGCCGGGCGCACCATGTCCTGGTAGCGCGGGTGGCTGGCACCGTAGACGGCGTAGTTGAGTCGGGCGTGCGAGAGACTCAGATCGCCGTTGGGGCCACCCCGGACCGCGTCGGCGTCGGCGTCGGTCTGGCCGTCGTCGGTCCAGAAACAGACCGGGCAGGTCCCCCCACCGGTCCGGGATGCGCAGCAGGGACAGCCCACGGGAACCACTTGTTCACCCACCGGGGCAGCATTCCACAGTCGAATATCAGCGGGAAACCCGTAGGACGTCACCCGGGGCCACCCGGAGGAGGTCCACCGCCCGCCCGCCATTGACGGCGATAGCCACCAGACCGGCCGAGTCGACGTACACCACCAGGCCATCGGCCGGGGCGTCGCCGAAGGTCCGGCCCCGGACGGCCGGCCGGGTCGGCTCCGGACCGGGCGGCCCCACCCGCAGCGCCGCCGGCAGCGCGTCGAGCAGGTGCGCCGGCGCGGCCAACTGGACGTTGCCGAAGTGGTCCACCGTCGACACCTCCGCGGTGAAGCCGTCGTCGTCCCAGGTCAGCGTCGGTGTCGGCAGCCGGACCAGGTCGTCCGGGTCGACCGGCGGCCCCGCCTCGGCCAGGGGCGCGCCGAGCGCCAGCCGGGCCGCCACGGGCGCGAAGACGTCCCGCCCGTGGAACGTGGCGGACACCCGGTCGGCCAGCCAGCGCGGCTCGGTCAGCAGCACCGCGGCGGTGACCCCGCCGAGAGCGGCGGCGGCGTCGGGCAGCAGCCCGTTGTCCGGACCGACCAGCAGCCCACCCGGGGTGGCCAGCGCGACTCCCCGCCGGGCGGTACCCACCCCCGGGTCGACGACCGCCACGTGCACACCCACTGGCAGGTACGGCACCGTCTGCGCCAGCACGGCAGCGCCCCGCCGTACGTCCGCCGGCGGCACCAGGTGGGTCACGTCGATGACCCGGACGGCCGGCGCGAGTCGGGCGATCACCCCGTGGCAGGCGGCCACGAAGCCGTCGGTGAGGCCATAGTCGGTGGTCAACGAGATCCAGGGCGTGGCGGGCATGCCCGCAGGCTAACCCCCGGCGTCGGCGCACGCCGCTCCAGGACCAGCTCGTCGTGCGGCGGGATGCCGTCCCGCACCGGCGGATGGCGGATATGGGACAGCGCGCTGACCGACCGGCCACTCCCGCCGTCGAGCGGTGCCGGGCAGACTGCCCTGGTGACCCCTCGGAGCCTGCCCGCTGTCGTGGTCCTGCTGGCCGCCGTCGCCCTCACCGCCGGCTGCGGCGGTGACGAAGCCGACCCGTCGAGCGCGGCCCCCACCGCCTCGTCCGCGTCGCCCGCTGTGGCCCCGACGGCCGCCGTCGCGCCGAGCGCGCCGACACCCTCGGTAGCCCCGCCCGGCAACGGCAGCGCGGCACCCCCGCCGGCCCGACCCTCCGTCCCCCCGCAGGGGCCCACGCAGCGCCGACCGGGCAGCCCACCGCCGGTGGTGCTGCCCCAACGTCCGACCGGGGCGCCCGGGGCGAAGCAGGTCGTCGAAGCGTTCCGGGCCGCCGGCCTGAAGGTGCCGCGCCCGTTGGACCGCTCGGTCGACTGCGGGCCGGACGGTCTCGGCCTGGGTTGTTCCGAGCTGATCGCCACCGACGCCGTCACTGTGTACGTCTTCCCGGACGAGACGAGCGCCGGTGACATCGCGGAGACCTGGGGCGGCCAGTCGTACCGGCGTGGGGCGGTGGTGCTCAACTACCTGGAGGCGAAGACCCCGGTCGCCGACCGCCCGCGCTACGAGAAGGTGCTCAACGGTCTGCGCTGAGCACCGAGCCCGACCTCGACGCGGCAGGGGGCATGTCGTTCTGCTGAGCGTGATGCCGGTGAGTCATCTTGATGACTCACCGGCATCAAGGTCTCCGCGGCGTCGCCCGACAAACGTTGGTGGGGTGGGCCCGGCCGGCGGGGTGGCCGGGCCGGGCCGGGTGCGGCGGCCGGGCGTGGCCGGGCGGGAGCTGGACCCCACCCCGACGGCGGGTGGGTGGCGGGTCAGCCGCGCAGGCGTAGGCCGCGGGGGGTCGCCCGGAAGCCGGCGGCGGTCAGCGCGTCGCGCAGCGGCGAGGAGTGCACCGCCTCGCCGTCGGCCCGCTCCACCGACAAGGCACCCAACGCGCCGGAGTGGACGGCGTCGGCGAGCGCCTTACCGGCCACCGCGAGGGTGTCGGTGTCGTCGCTGAAGGACAGCAGTGTCCGACCGCCGCGTTCCACGTACAGCACCAGGTCACCGGCGACCTGCACCACCAGCGCACCGGCCTTGCGGCCGGCCCGGTGCCCGGTCGCCGGTGCGGCACCGTCGCCGGAGTCGACAACCCGTTCCGGCCAGGGCAGAGCCGCGCCGTACGGGTTGGCCGGGTCGGTGGCGGCGAGCACGGTGGCCGGCGTGCCCCGACCCCGGGTGCCGTCCATCGGATCGGCCAGTGCGCGCAGCCGGTCCACCGCACCGGGCACCGCGAACTGCGCCGCCCCCAACCCCTCGACGAGGTAGCCGCGGCGGGCGGCGCCGCGCTCCTCAAGCGCCGACAGCACCGGGTAGACAGCCGAGAAGCCGCCGACCACCTGCTCGGCCATCACCGCGCCCCGGGTGACCACCCCGTGCCGTTCCAGCAGCACGTCGGCGAGCGCGGCGGCGCGGCGGGTGGGGTCGACGTCCCGTTCCGGTAGGCGCGACCAGCGACCGGCGACTGTCGGCGGGCCACCCCGGGTGGGCAGCGCCACCCGACCGGGGCGCCGGTAGCGGGTGCGCGGCGCGGACGGCCGCGAGCGGTGGGCGCCGCCGGCGCCGAGCACCGCGCGCAACGGGGCGAGGGTGTCGTTGGTGAGGTGCCCCGCCCAGACCAGGTCCCAGATGACCCCGGTCAGGGCGGCGTCGTCGGTCGCGCCGACGCGGTCGGCCAGCGGCCTGAAGAACAGCGCCTGCCCGTCACCGAGCGCGTCGAGCACCGCGTCGTGCAGCGGGGTACGGGTCAGCGCCTCGTCCGGTGGCGGGAGCAACAGCGGCGCGGCGTCCGCGTACGCCAGGGTGACCCAGCCGTCGCCCCCGGAGATCGCCCCCGACCCGGCCCAGAGCACCTCCCCGCTGGCGCACAACTCGTCGAGCTGGGCGGGGGAGTAGTCGGCGACCCGGCCGGGCAGCACCAGCCGCTCCAGGGCGGACGCCGGCACCGCCGCGCCCTGCAACTGCTCCACTGTCGCGGCGAGCGCCTCCACCCCTCGGGCGGACGAACCCACCTGCTGCCAGCGGGGCAGAAACGTGGCAAGCGCGCGGGGCGGCACCGGCTCGATCTCCCGGCGCAGCGCCGCGAGCGAGCGGCGGCGCAGCATCCGTAGCACCTCGGCGTCGCACCACTGGGCGCCTGCCGAATCCGGTGTGAACTCCCCGGAGACCACCCGCCCGGTGGCGCCGAGCCGGCGCAGCGTCTGTTCGACCACGAACACGCCAAGCCCGAAGCGGGCCGCGCAGCTGGCCGCGGCGAACGGCCCGTGGGTGCGGGCGTAGCGGGCCACCAGGTCGCCGAGCGGATCGGCCACCGGGGCGAGGTACGCCTCGGCCACCCCCACCGGCAACGCCACGCCGAGAGCGTCGCGCAGCCGGGCGGCGTCCTCGACGCCCACCCAGCGTTGCTCGCCGGCGATCCGGACGCGCAGCACCCGGCGGGTGGCCTCCAGCTCGGTGAGCCAGGTCTCGGGCACACCCCGCTCGGTCAACTCGGCGTCGCTCAGGTCACCGAGGACCCGCAGCAGCTCGACGACGTCTTCGGCGTCGCGCGGGCGGCGCTGCTCGGTCAGCCACCGCAGCTGCCGATCGGTCTCGGCGAGCACGGCGGGGTCGAGCAACTCGCGCAGGTCGACCCGGCCGAGCAGCTCGCCGAGCAGCGTGGAATCCAGGGCGAGCGCGGCGGCGCGCCGCTCGGCGAGGGGGGCGTCGCCCTCGTAGAGGAACGCGCCGACGTAGCCGAAGAGCAGCGACCGCGCGAACGGCGACGGCGCGTTGGTCTCCACCTCGACCAGCCGCACCTTCCGGCTGGCCAGGTCACGCATCAACCCGGCCAGCGCCGGCTGGTCGAAGACGTCCTGTAGGCACTCCCGGGCGGCCTCCAGGGTGACCGGGAAGTCCGCGTACTCGCGGGCGACGTCGAGCAGTTGCGCGGCGCGCTGCCGCTGCTGCCACAGCGGCTGGCGGCGGCGCGGGTCGCGGCGGGGCAGCAGCAGCGACCGGGCGGCGCACTCGCGGAAGCGGGCGGCGAACAGCGCGGAGGTGCCGACCGACTCCTCCACGAGTTGGGTGATCTCGTCCGGCTCGAAGACCACCACGTCGGCGCCGGGCGGCTCGTCGGCGGTGTCCGGCAGGCGCACCACGATGCCGTCGTCGGAAGGCATCACCTGGGCGTCCACCCCGTAGCGTTCGGCCAGCCGGCGGCCCACGGCCAGCGCCCACGGCCCGTTGACCCGGGCACCGAGGACGCTGTGCACGGCGAGCCGCCAGTCGCCCAGCTCGTCGCGGAACCGCTCGACCACGACCGTGCGGTCGTCGGGCAGCGACCGGGTGGCCTCGCGCTGCTCGCGCAGGTAGGCCATCAGGTTGCCGGCGGCCCAGTCGTCCAGCCCACCGTCACGCAGGGTGGCCAGCGCGGCCTCGTCGGTCTGCCGCAGCAGGGTGCGCACCCGGGCGCCGATGGCCCGGCCCAGCTCCACCGGCCGCCCCAACTGGTCGCCCTTCCAGAACGGCATCCGCGCCGCCTGCCCGGGGGCGGGCGAGACAAGCACCCGGTCGGGGGTGATCTCCTCGATGCGCCAGGAGGAGGAGCCGAGCAGGAACACGTCACCGACTCGGGACTCGTAGACCATCTCCTCGTCCAGCTCGCCCACCCGGGCGGCCCGCTCGGCGCCGGCCAGGAAGACCCCGAACAGGCCCCGGTCGGGAATCGTGCCGCCACTGGTGACCGCCAGCCGCTGCGCGCCGGGACGGCCGGTGAGCAGGTCGGTGGCCCGGTCCCAGACCAGCCGGGGGCGCAGCTCGGCGAACGCGGTGGACGGGTAACGGCCGGAGAGCATGTCCAGTACGGCGTGCAGCGCCGAGTCGGGCAGCTCGGCGAACGGCGCGGCCCGCCGGACCAGCACGGCAAGGTCGCCGAGCGGCCACGGCTCCAGCGCCACCATCGCGACGATCTGCTGGGCCAACACGTCCAGGGGGTTGCGCGGGTAGTGCAACTCCTCGATCGCGCCGTCGGTCATCCGCTCGGCGACCACCGCGCAGGAGAGCAGGTCGCCACGGTGCTTGGGAAAGACCACCCCACGGGAGACCGCACCCACCTGGTGCCCGGCCCGGCCGACCCGTTGCAGCCCGGCGGCGACGCTCGGCGGCGCCTCGATCTGCACCACCAGGTCGACAGCGCCCATGTCGATGCCCAGCTCCAGACTGGAGGTGGCCACCACCGCCGGGAGCTGGCCGGACTTGAGCGCCTCCTCGATGTGCTTGCGTTCCTCCCGCGAGACGCTGCCGTGGTGGGCGCGGGCGATCACCGGCGCCGCGCCGGTGGCTGCACCGGCCTGGGCCATCACCTCGGCCGGCGGCCGGTTGCGCAGCGGACCTGCCGGACCACCCCACCGCTGCGCGCCGGGCGCCGGGCCGCCGTCGGCCGCCGCTGGGGAGGCCGTCGCGTCGGCGGCCACCGCCTCGGCGGCCAGCTCGTTGAGCCGGGCGCAGAGACGCTCGGCGCTGCGGCGGGAGTTGGTGAAGACGATTGTCGAGCGGTGCTGCCCGATGAGGGTGAAGACCCGCTCCTCCACGGCCGGCCAGATCGATGCGCGGCGTGGCCCGGGGCCGCCCAGATCGTCCTCCGGTGGCTGCTCCTGCTCGTCCAGGCGGGTCATGTCCTCCACCGGGACCTGCACGCTGACCTCGATGGTCTTCGGGGTGGCCGGCTGCACCACGTCGACCGGGCGGGCACCGCCGAGGAACTGCGCGCAGGCGTCGATCGGCCGGACGGTGGCGGAGAGGCCGATGCGTTGGGCCGGTGCGGGCAGCAGCTCGTCGAGGCGTTCGAGGGAGAGGGCGAGGTGGGCGCCGCGTTTGCTGCCGGCCACCGCGTGCACCTCGTCGACGATCACCGTCTGGATGCCGCGCAGGGAGTCGCGGGCGGCGGACGTGAGCAGCAGGAACAGCGACTCGGGCGTGGTGATGAGGATGTCCGGTGGGGTGCGGGCGAAGGCGCGCCGCTCATCGGCCGGCGTGTCGCCGGTGCGCATGCCGACGGTGATGTCGGGGGGTGCGACACCCAGCCGGGTGGCCGCCTGCCGGATGCCGGCGAGCGGGGCGCGCAGGTTGCGCTCCACGTCGACGGCGAGGGCCTTGAGCGGGCTGACGTAGAGCACGCGGCAGCGCTGGCGTGCCTCGGCCGGCGCGGGCTCGCGGGCCAGCCGGTCCAGTGACCAGAGGAAGGCCGCGAGCGTCTTGCCGGAACCGGTGGGTGCGACCACCAGGGCGCTGCGGCCGGCGGCGACCGACCGCCAGGCTCCGGTCTGCGCGGCGGTGGGTGCGGCGAAGGCTGCCTCGAACCAGGCGCGGGTGGCCGGGCCGAAGCCGGCGAGCACCGCGCCGGTGTCTGCGTCTGCCCCGGTCACCGGTCCATCCTGCCCCGCACGTACGACAACGACGACCGACCGACAGTGGAATGTGCCGGACAAAAGCAAAAAGCATGGAACGTGCGCTTAATACGTTAAGTCTCACTTAACTGCTTGCTTCTGAGGAGCAACATAAAGTAACTTCACTGCCAACGTGAACCGGGGTGGGGGGATTTGATGGCCGGCGAGCAGCACACCGTCCAACCCGGCACCGACGTGCTGATTCGCAAGGTCGACAGCCACCTTGCCGCCCTCCGTGGTGGCCTGCACGGCCCCGAGCTCGCGCTTGCCGAGCGCCTCGCCCACTGCCTGCGGGAGTTGGTCCTGTGCACCGCCCAGGCCAGCGCCGCCGATCGCGGCCAGGTGCGCGTCGCCGTCCACTATTTCGTGCTGCGCCGCGAGAGCCGGGGCCGGTTGCTCTCGGTGCGGTCGCTGGCTGTTGCGGAGCGGGTGGTCGACCGGGTCGCACGCCAACTCGGCCGCGTCGACCTGCTCGCCGAGCTGGGCCACGACCGCCCCACCCCCGACAATCCCCACCCCCGCAACAACGCTCTACACCGCTGACCCTGCGGGCGGGTAGCCGCGGTTCGGGCTTTGTGGGTGAATTCCGGCAAAACCGCACGGTGGGCGACGAACTGACGTCTGATCGCTGCTAGGGCCTGTTTCACAAGGACTGGCCGGCCTGCGGCGGGCCCGGACGACGACCGGCGGCGTTGCGGTCTCGTCCGGATACGACACCGGTATCCGGACGAAACCGCGCCTTGTCGGATCGCCGCCCGGACTCCGCCTCGGCTCGACCGCCCTTGTGAAACAGGCCCTGGGCGCCACCGCTGCACGGGCGCTGGCCACTCGATCGGGAGCGCAGGTGCTGGTACTGCTCGTCCTTCACCTCGTGGGGGCCCTCGTCGCACCCCTGTTCGTCCGGTGGTGGGGTCGACGCGCGTGTTACCCGCTGGCGCTGGCACCGGCCGCCGCGTTCTGCTGGGCGCTGGCCCACACCCCGGCCGTCGGCGACGGCGGGGCGGTGGTCGAGACGTACCCGTGGATCCGGCAGTTGGGCCTCGACATCGCGTTCCGGCTCACCACGCTGTCCTGGCTGATGACGCTGCTCATCGGGGGTGTCGGCGCGCTGGTGCTGGTCTACAGTGCCCGTTACTTCGGCGCCGGGTCGACCGGACTGGCACGGTACGTCGGGGTCCTTGTCGCCTTCGCCGGCGCGATGCTCGTCCTGGTCTTCGCCGACGATCTGCTGTTGCTCTACGTCGGCTGGGAACTGACCACGATCTTCTCGTACCTGCTGATCGGGCACAGCACCGAGCGGCGTGCCAGTCGGTGGGCGGCGGCGCAGGCGCTGACCGTCACGACGCTGGGCGGGCTGGCCATGCTCGTCGGGTTCATCATGCTGGGCGAGCACGCCGGCACCTACCGCTGGTCGGAGATCGCCGCCCAGCCACCGCCCGGCGGCGCGTACCTCGTGGTCGCCGTGCTGTTGATCCTGGCCGGCGCGCTGTCCAAGTCGGCGGTGCTGCCGTTCAGCTCCTGGCTGCCGGTCGCGATGGCGGCGCCGACGCCGGTCAGCGCGTACCTGCACGCCGCCGCCATGGTCAAGGCCGGCGTCTACCTGGTCGGGCTGCTCGCGCCGGTGCTCGCCACTGTCGGGCCGTGGCGGCCGGTGGTGCAGATCGCCGGCGTGGCCACCATGCTGCTCGGCGGTTGGGCCGCGTTGCGGCAGACCGACCTGAAGCTGTTGCTGGCGTACGGGACGGTCAGTCAGCTCGGCCTGCTGGTCGCGGTGACCGGTTCCGGCACCCCGGACGCCGCCCTGGCCGGCACCGCGATGCTCCTGGCGCACGCCCTGTTCAAGGCGGCGTTGTTCCTGGTCGTCGGCATCATCGATCACGGCGCTGGCACCCGTGACCTGGGCGGGTTGTCCGGG
This sequence comes from Micromonospora sp. NPDC049230, assembly GCF_040647875.1. NCBI lineage: Bacteria > Bacillati > Actinomycetota > Actinomycetes > Micromonosporales > Micromonosporaceae > Micromonospora > Micromonospora sp. NPDC049230. The sequence continues at coordinate 42,296 of NZ_JBEZCZ010000002.1, read as the reverse complement.
CTGCGGCACTGGTCGACGCCGCTGTTCGTGGTCGCGGTGCTGGCCGCGGCGTCGATGGCGGGTGTGCCGCCGCTTGTCGGCTTCGTCGCGAAGGAGGCGGTGTTCGGGGCGTTCACCGACCAGCCCGTGCTCCTCACCGGTCTGGTCGCCGGGACGGTGCTCACTGTGGCGTACAGCGCACGCTTCCTCTGGGGAGCGTTCGCCGACCGCCCGGGTGTGCCACCGACCCGACCGGGCCCGATCGCCGCGTCGATGCTGGTGCCTCCGGCGGTGCTGGCCGGGGTCGGTCTGCTCGCCGGCCCGGCCGCGAGTGTGCTGGACGACCTGCTGCGCCCGTACGCCGATCTGCTCGGTGGGGTCGACGCGCACCTGGCGCTCTGGTCCGGGCCGACCCCGGCGCTGGGCCTGTCCGCGCTGGCGCTCGCCGGAGGCGGCCTGCTCTTCGCCGTGCGCGGGCCGCTCACCCCGGTGTTGGCCCGGCTCCGCTCGCCGGTGGGCGGCAACCAGGGGTACGAGTGGGTAGTGGGCCGGTTCGACCGGCTGGCGGTCGAGGTCACCGGGGCGACGCAGCGCGGCTCCCTGCCGCAGTATCTGGGCGTCATCCTGGTCGCCCTGGTGCTGGTGCCCGGTGCGGCGATGCTCTCCGCCAGCCCGTGGCGGGCTCGGCTCCCGCTCTGGGACAGCCTGCTCCAACCGGTGGTGGTGCTGGTGATCGCGGTGGCCGCGGTGTTGGCGGTCGGCACCCGCCGCCGGCTGACCGCGATGCTGTTGGTGGGGATGACCGGCTACGGCACCGCGATGCTGTTCGTCCTGTACGGGGCACCCGACCTGGCGCTCACCCAGTTCCTGGTGGAGACCGCGACGATCGCGGTCTTCGTGTTGGTGCTGCGTCGCCTGCCGGAGCGGTTCTCGGCCCGCCCGCTGCGCCGCAGCCGGTGGACCCGCCGGGCGACCGGGGTGGCGGTGGGCGTGGTGGCCGCCGGCCTGGCCCTCACCGCCGCCGGTGCCCGCCGGGCACCGGACATCTCCGCCGCCTTTCCGGATCTGGCGGTGGCCCACGGGTACGGCCGCAACGTGGTCAACGTGACACTTGTCGACATCCGGGCTTGGGACACGATGGGCGAGCTGGCGGTCCTGGTGGTGGCGGCGACCGGGGTGGCCAGCCTGATCTTCGAGCGGTCCCGCACCGGGCCGCGACCGCGTCGACCCGAGTCGGATGCGCGGGTGAATCGACCCGGTCGACCGGTGTGGCTGCGGGGCGGCCCCACCCTGCACGAGGAACGCCGTTCGATCGTGTTGGAGGTGGTCATCCGGCTGATCTTCCACACCGTGGTGCTGTTCTCCCTGTTCCTGCTGTTCTCCGGGCACAACGCGCCGGGGGGCGGTTTCGCCGGTGGCCTGGTGGCGGGTCTCGCCCTGGTGGTCCGCTATCTGGCCGGCGGCCGGTACGAGTTGACCGAGGCGGCCCCGATCGGCGCCGGGGTGATCCTGGGCGCCGGACTGGCCGTGGCGGTGGGCAGTGGCGTGGTGGGGTTGCTGGTCGGCGGATCGGTGCTGGAGAGCGCCAAGGTCGACGGGTCCCTGCCGGTGGTCGGTGACGCCCACCTGGTCACGTCGCTCTTCTTCGACATCGGCGTGTACCTGGTCGTGATCGGGCTGGTGTTGGACATCCTGCGCAGCCTCGGCGCCGAGGTGGACCGGCACATCGAGGCCACCGGGACGGCCGCCGGCGGCCTGGCCGTCGACAAGGGCGAGCGGGCATGACGGCGACCGGCGCGGGGCCGACGGTGGTGTTGGTGCTAGCTGTCGGGGTGCTCGTGGGGTGCGGGGTGGTCCTGCTGTTGGAGCGCAGCCTGACCCGGATCCTGCTCGGGGTGATCCTGCTCGGCAACGGGGTGAATCTGCTGATCCTGCTGGGCGGGCGGCCCGGTGCGGCGCCGATCGTCGGGACCGGCCCGATCGAGCGGATGAGTGATCCGCTGCCGCAGGCGATGGTGTTGACCGCGATCGTGATCACCTTCGGGCTGACTGCGTTCCTGCTCGCGGTGGCGTACCGCAGTTGGTATCTGACCGGCGACGACGAGGTGCCCGACGACCTGGAGGACCGGCAGATCATCCGCCGGGCGGTGCGCGACGAGGTGGGCACCGCCGACCTCGGCGGGGAGGGGCCGGGTGTCGACCCGGAGCAGGTCGATCCGGAGCCTGCCCGCCGTCGACTGCGCCGTGGGGAGCAGGCGTGATGAACACGCTGGTGCCGCTGCCGGTGGTGGTGCCGCTGCTCGGTGCGGCGTTGACCCTGCTGCTGGCCGCGCGGCCCCGACTCCAGCGGGTGGTGAGCGTGCTGTGTCTGAGCGGCACCCTCACCGTGGCGGTGCTGCTGTTGGTGCAGGCGTACCGGCACGGGCCGGTGGTGGTGGCGGTCGGGGCGTGGCCGGCGCCGTTCGGCATCGTGCTTGTCGCCGACCAGCTCGCCGCGCTGATGCTCGTGGTCTCGTCGGCGGTCACCCTCTGCGTGCTGCTGTACTCGATCGGTCAGGGGCGCAGCGAGACCGGTGAGAGTTCACCGGTGGTGATCTTCCACCCGACGTACCTGGTGCTCACCGCGGGCGTCACCAACGCCTTCCTGGCGGGTGACCTGTTCAACCTCTTCGTCGGCTTCGAGATCCTGTTGGCCGCCAGCTTCGTGTTGATCACCCTGGGTGGTTCCGAGGCCCGGATCCGGACCGGGTCGACGTACGTGGTGGTCAGCATCCTCTCCTCGATGATCTTCCTGACGGCGGTGGGCCTGGTGTACGCGGCCACCGGCACGCTCAACCTGGCGCAGCTCGCCCGGCGCCTCGACGACCTGCCCGACGGCGTACGACTGGCCCTGGAGCTGATGTTGCTCCTGGCCTTCGCGATCAAGGCGGCGGTCTTCCCGCTGTCGGCCTGGCTGCCGGACAGCTATCCCACCGCGCCGGCTCCGGTCACCGCCGTCTTCGCCGGTCTGCTCACCAAGGTGGGCGTCTACGCGATCATCCGCACCGAGACGTTGCTGTTTCCCGGCGGGCACGCCGACGTGCTGCTCATGGTCGTCGCCGGGCTGACCATGGTGATCGGCATCCTCGGCGCGGTGGCCCAGTCCGACCTGAAGCGGCTCTTCTCGTTCACACTTGTCAGCCACATCGGCTACATGATCTTCGGGGTGGCGTTGAGCACCGCCGCCGGGCTCTCCGGCGCGATCTTCTACGTGGTGCACCACATCACCATCCAGACCACGCTGTTCCTCGTCGCCGGGCTGGTCGAGGAGCGTGCCGGCAGCACCGACCTGCGTCGCATCGGCGGGCTGGCCCGGGTGGCGCCGCTGCTCGGTGTCCTGTTCTTCGTCCCGGCCATGAACCTCGCCGGGGTGCCGCCGTTCTCCGGTTTCCTCGGCAAGCTCGGCCTCCTCCAGGCCGGGGTGGCGGCCGGCGGTCCGCTGCCCTGGGCGCTGGTCGCGGCGGGCACGCTGACCAGTCTGCTCACCCTCTACGTGGCGTCGCGGGTGTGGAACATCGCCTTCTGGCGCGCGCCCCGACTGGCCACCAGCGAGCCGGCCGTCCGGCTGCCGAAGCTGATGGTCGGGGCCACTGTGGCCCTTGTCGCCTTCGGGCTGGCGCTGACCGTGCTGGCCGGTCCGCTCTTCGACGTCACCGCCGACGCGGCCGCCGACCTGCGCCTGCGTACCCCGTACGTCGATGCCGTGCTGCCGGACGGCGTGCCGTGACCGGCCCCTCCGAGTCGGCCCGCGACGCTCCCGGGCCGCCGGCGTCGGGGCGCGGCCGACTCGGGCGCTGGCGGGACCAGACGGCGGCGCTCGGGTGGTTGGTGGTGGTCTGGAACCTGCTCTGGGGCGACATCAACTGGGCCAACGCGGCAGGTGGTGTGCTGGTGGGTGGCGCGGTGCTGGCCTTCTTCCCGCTCCCGGCGGTCAGCTTCGACGGTCGGCTGCGGTCGCGCGGGCTGCTGGTGTTCGCGGCGCGGTTCGTCGTGGAGTTGGTCAGCGCGAGCCTGCACGTCGCCCGGATCGCCGTGCAGCCCGGCTACCGGCCGCGGGGGGCCATCATCGCGGTCCGGCTGCGGGTGCCCACCGACCTGAACCTGGCGCTCACCGCCGAGGCGGTCTCCCTGGTGCCGGGCACGCTGATCCTGGAGGTGGACCGGGACTCCGGGACGCTCTACCTGCACGTGCTCGACACCCACGGGCCGGCGGACCTGGACGTGGCCCGGGAACGCACCCGCACCGTCGAACGGCGCATCATCCGCGCGGTGGGCTCCAGCGCCGAACTGCGCCGCGTCGAGACCGACGAATACGAGAGGGGTACCAGCCCGTGACCACGTTCCTGGCCGTCGTCCTTACCGTCCTGCTGTCGGTGACCGCGCTCCTCGCGCTGGCCCGCCTCTACCGTGGTCCGTCGCTCGTCGACCGGGTGATCGCCGCGGACATGCTGCTCGCCACCATGGTCGGCGCGGTGGGCGCCGAGGCGGCGGTCAACAGGCACGCCACCACGCTGCCCGTGCTGGTGGTGCTCTCCCTGCTCGGCTTCGTGGGTTCGGTGTCGCTCGTCCGCTTCGCCGTCCGGGGGCAGCAGTGATCGCGACGATCGCGGACTGGCTCGGTGCCGCCTGTCTGGTGGCCGGCGCGCTGCTCGGCCTGGCCGCCGGGATCGGCGTGCTGCGGTTCCCGGACGCGTTGTCCCGGATGCACGCGGCCACCAAACCGCAGGTGCTCGGGGTGCTCCTGCTGCTGTTGGGCATCGCGTTGCGCCTGCGGTCTCCGGCCGATCTGGGCATGGTCGCGCTGGTGGCGGTCTTCCAGTTGGCGACCGCGCCGGTGTCGGCGCAGATGATCGGGCGGGCCGCGTACCGGTCGGGGCGGCTGGGCCGGAGTCTGCTCGACGCCGACGAGCTGGCCGAACACGGCTCGGGTGGCGGGTCGGCCGGAGCGGCGTGACGGCGGGCGAACCGGACGTTGCTGCTCCTTCGGCCCACCCCCAGCGGAGTCCCAGCCAGCGCGGATAAAATAGCGGCATGATCGACTCCTCTGCCCAGGAGGGCAGCAGAAGCCAGCCGGGTCGTGCCCGGCATCTTCCCGTCCCGACGACTCCGGGAGCCCTGAGCGACAGGTGCTGATCGTCGTCGGCCTTCTTCTGATCATCCTTCTCACTGCCGCCACCGGATACTTCGTGGCGCAGGAGTTCGGCTACGTCGCCGTGGACCGGGGCAAGCTGCGCCAGCTCGCCGACGACGGCGACCAGGCCGCCGCCCGGGCCCTGACCGTCACCAGCCGGCTCTCCTTCGTGCTCTCCGGCGCCCAACTCGGCATCACCGTCACCGCCCTGCTGGTCGGCTACGTCGCCGAGCCGTACCTGGGCGGTGGCCTCGCCGACCTGCTCGGCGTGGCCGGCGTCAGCGAGGCGGTCAGCCTGCCGTTGTCGGTGGCGTTGGCCCTGGTCATCGCCACCGTCGTGCAGATGGTGCTCGGCGAGCTGGCCCCGAAGAACCTGGCCATCGCCCGGGCCGAGCAACTGGCCCGGGCGCTGAGCCGATCCACACTGCTCTACCTGGCCGTCGCCGGGCCGGTGATCCGGCTCTTCGACCGGGCCTCGGTGCGTCTGCTGCGCCGGATCGGCATCGAGCCGATCGAGGAGCTGCCCAGCGGCGCCACCCCGGCGGACCTGGAACAGATCATCGCCGAGTCCCGCGAGGAGGGCAGCCTCGACGCCGAGATGTCCACGCTGCTCGACAGAGGTCTGGACTTCCGCGAGCTGACCGCCGGTGAGGCCATGGTGCCCCGGGTCGACGTGCACACCGTACGGGCGCACGAGCCGGTCAGCCGGGTGGTCGAGCTGCTCGACACCGGCCACTCCCGCTTCCCGGTGCGCGGCGCGGAGGGCGTCGACGACCTGCTCGGCGTCGTCGGCATCGCCGACGTGCTCGGCGTACCCCCGGGGGAGCGGGCCACCACCCCGGTGAGCGCGGTGGCCGGGCCGCCGCTGCTCGTACCGGAGACGTTGGCCCTGCCCACGGTGCTGGACCGGCTGCGGTCCGGGCATCGCCAGATGGCGTGCGTGGTCGACGAGTACGGCGGCTTCGCCGGGGTGATCACCCTGGAGGACATCGCCGAGGAACTGGTCGGTCCGATCCGGGACGAGGACGACCCGCCGGACCGGGCGCCGGCCCGGCAGGACGATGGTTCCTGGGTGGTGCCGGCCCGCTGGCGGATCGACGAGGTCGCCGACAGCACCGGCATCGCGCTGCCCGAGGCCCCGGAGTACGACACCCTGTCCGGGTTGGTGATGCGGGAGCTGGGCCGGGTGCCGGAGGTCGGTGACCGGCTGGAGATCAGCCTGCTGCCCGAGGGCGCCGACGGCGAGGACAACGAGACGGAGCCCCGGGCCCTGGTCGAGGTGCTGGCCGTGGACCGGCACGTGGCCGACTCGGTGCGGTTGCAGCTGACCGAGCCGGGGGTGAGCCCGTGAGCCCTGGGGTCGCGCTGTTCAGCTCGGGGATCCTGCTGGCACTGAACGGGTTCTTCGTGGCCGCCGAGTTCGCCCTGGTGGCCAGCAAGCGGTACCGCCTGGAGCAGGCGGCGGCGAACGGCGGGCGGGCGGCACGCGCCGCGCTGGACGGTGTCCGGGAGCTGTCGCTGATGCTGGCCGGCGCGCAGCTCGGCATCACGCTGTGCACGCTGGGTCTCGGCGCGCTGGCCGAGCCGGCGATCGAGCACCTGCTCAGCCCGCTGCTGCACGCGGTGGGCCTGCCGGACGCGGCCAGTCACCTGATCGCCCTGCTCTTCGCCCTCGGGGTGGTCACCTTCCTGCACCTGGTGGTGGGGGAGATGGCGCCGAAGTCGTGGGCGATCACCGACGCGGAGCGTTCGGCGACACTGCTCGCGCTGCCGTTCCGCGCCTTCGCCAGGGTGTCCCGGCCGGTGCTCTCCGCGCTCAACGCCCTGGCCAACGCGATCCTGCGGCTGGTGGGGGTGAACCAACAGGACCAACTCGCCCAGGTGCACGGCCCGGACGAGCTGAAGATCCTGCTGGAGCAGTCCCGCGAGCACGGGCTGCTCGGCGCCGAGCAGCACCAGTTGCTGACCAGCATGCTGGATTTGCAGGGCACGTCCGTGGCTCAGGTGATGGAACCGTTCGCCACGATGGTCACCGTCCGTCGGGACGACCCGGCCGAACGAATCGAACAGGTCAGCCGGGACAGCGGTCGGTCCCGACTGGCGGTGCTGGACGAGGCGGGCGACGTCTGCGGCCTGGTCCACGTCCGAGAGGCGGTGCGGGTGGTCACCACCGGCCGGGTCGCCACCGCCGGGGAGCTGATGACGCCCGCGTTCACGCTGCCCGCGACGTCCTCGGTGACCGAGGCGGTCGGGGCGATGCGGGCCCGACAGTCGCAGCTCGCGCTGGTGCGCAACGGCGGTGGCCCGGCCCGGCCGATCGGTTTCGTGGCCCTGGAGGACCTCCTGGAGGAGGTCATCGGGGAGTTCGACGACGAGACCGACACGGTGCCGCGCGGGAGGCGGTTGCGCTGACCTGTCGGGCCCGGTCGTGCCGGTGCGGTGTGGCTGGGGTGGCGCTGTCTGTCGGATCTGGTCGTGCCGGTGCGGTGTGGCCGGGTCCGCGCGGCGACGCTGCTCGGCGCGGGCGGGCTTGACGTCAGCTCGACCGGGTAGGCGGGCCGGGTGGGGCCGAGGGGCCCCTTCCCGGAAAGGGGGGCCCGCGGTGCGGCTGACAGGGGTGTCCCGGGAGTCCGGCCGGACCGGGCTCTCCGTGCGGACCACGCTGTCCAACCCGAGCACCCGCCCGGGCCTGCGCCTGCCCGGGCGGGTGACCCTCGCGGCCGGCCCGGAGGACGTACTGGTGCGGCACATCCGGCTCGGCCTGGTCACCACTGTCGAACCGGACGACCCGGCGGCTCCCCGGCGTCTTGTCCAGTTCCACCAACTGCCGATCGCCGGCTGCTTCGTCGTGCCGGCCGGTCGACGGCGGGCTGTCGACTTCGCGCTGCCGCTGCCGTGGGAGACCCCGGTGACCATCTTCGGCGGGGTGCCGTTGCTCAGCCTGCGGATGGGTCTGCGGACCGAGGTGTCGCTCGATCCCGATCTCGACCAGGGGGCCATGGTGCCGGTCTTCGTACATCCGCTCCCCACCCAGCAGCACGTGCTGGCGGCGCTGGACACGCTCGGTTTCCTGATCCGCCAGTCCGGGTTGCAGGAGGGCGGGTTGCCCGGGGTGGAGCACACCCTGCCGCTGCACCAGCGCTGGGGCTACTGGGTGGGACCGCTCTACGCCGGGCCGATCACCGAGCTGGAGGTGATCTTCGTGACCAACTCGGCGGGTCTGGAGGCGATCCTCTGGATGGACCGCCGGTTGGCGCTGGCCGGGATCACCCACCAGAGCATCAGTCGGTTCCGGATCTGGCACGAGGACACCGACCGGCGGGACTGGGTCGCCACCGTCGACGGCTGGATCCGCCAGGCGATCAACAGGCACGCCGCCGCTGCCGCCCAGGCCGACTGGTCCGCACAGATCGCCGGGTCCGCCCACGTCAGCCGCCACCCCGACGAGCCGGTCCAGTCCGGCTACGGCCTGGGCGGCACCGCCGGCGGCGCAGGCGTAGGAGGAGGCGGCTCCGGCGGCGACGGCACCTAACCCGCCCCACCCAGCCCAGCCCAGCCCCGCCCGGCCCCCCGGCCCGGCCCCCCGCGTTGATCATGGGGTTATAGTCCCGACACGCCGGGGCGAGTGGCTATAACCCCATGATCAATGCGGGGCCGGCCCGGCCAACGCCGTGCGGGAGCGCAGGCCCGTGCGAGGGCGGCGACGTGCGCCGGGGGGATCAGCCGGCGGTGGCGGTGGCGAGTTTGAGGCTGAAGGCCAGGAAGAGGGCTGCCACGGCGGTGGTGCCGCCGGCGGCCAGGCGGCGGCGTTGGCGGAACTGCGCGGCGAGGAAGGTGCCCGCGAAGATCAACGCGGTGAGGTAGAGCGCGCTTGTCACCTGGGCGATCAGCCCGAGCAGCAGGAACGACAACGCCGGCCAGGCGTAGCCGGGGTCGACGAACTGGATGAAGAACGAGATGAAGAACAGGATCGCCTTCGGGTTCAGCAGGCTGATCACCAGCGCCTTGCGGAACGGGCTGCGCAGCGCCGTCGGCTCCGCGGCGTCGATGAGCCGCGGCGTGCTCGGGTCGTTGCGGTCGCGCCAGCGGCGCACGGCGCCGAGCAGCATGGTCAACCCGACATAACCGAGGTACGCGGCCCCGGCGTACTTGATCACCAAAAACAGCGGGGGGTACGCCTTGAGCAGCGACGCCACTCCGGCGGCGGAGAGGACCATCAGTACCCCGTCGCCGACGAACACCCCGCCGGCGGCCCGGTAGCCGACCGCGACGCCCCGTTTGGCCGCGGTGGAGAGCACGAAGAGTGAGTTTGGCCCGGGCAGCAGGATGATGGCCACGGTGCCCAGCACGTACGTCCAGATGTCGGTGATCCCCAGCACGTCCGCCATCATCACGCCACCGGTGCCGTCCGCAGAAGTCTTTCCCGCAGCCGGGCCTGTGCCTTCGGCCACTCGTCGACGGTCATCGCGTACTGCACGGTGTCCCGCCAGGAGCCGTCCGGGCGTTGCCGGTGCATCCGCAGCACCCCTTCCCGGGTCGCGCCGAGACGTTCGATGGCCGCCTGGGAGCGGAGGTTGCGGATGTCGGTGTGCCAGACGACCCGAACCGCGCCCAGGTCGTCGAAGGCGCGGCTGAGCAGCAGCACCTTCGCCTCGGTGTTGATCCCGGTACGCCACCAGGGCCGGCCGAGGAAGGTGTGCCCGATCCCCACCGACCGCCGCTGCGGGTCGATCTCGTAGTACGACGTGCTGCCGACCACCGCCCCGGTCGCCGCGCAGCGCTGCACCCAGGCCACCCGCTCGCCGCGATGCTGGGCGGCCAGGGCGGTGTTGATCACCTCGGCCGTCGCGGTGGGCGTGGTGGGCGGCGCGACGCTGAGGTGCCGCCACACCTCCGCGTCCGCCGTGGCGGCGTGCAACTCGTCGGTGTGCGCCAACTCCAGTGGCTCCAGCCGGACGTGCTCGCCGTGCAGCGGCACCGGGTCGTGCCAGGGCGTGCGGGCGGTCCGCAGGTACGCCGGCAGTGGCGCGGTGACCCCGGCGTCCGGCTCGGGTTGCCCGGCGGTCATCCGCAGCGGGAGGACACCGGCCCAGTGCGGCAGGTCCAGGTCGGCCTCGTCCTCGCGGACCCCGCCGCTGCGGCTCCGGACGGACACCTCGTGCAGGGGCAGCGCCAGCACGGCGGTCTCGGCCAGTTCACGACGGCTGGGCGGGCGGGTGGCCGTGCTGCGTCCCGTGCCGACCTTCTCCACAAGCGCGGTGAGCATGGCGAGCTTCTCCCGCTCGTCGGTGACCAGTCGGGCGGTGCCGAGCGCGACGACCGAGCGGTAGTTGGCGCTGTGGTGGAACTGCGAGCGGGCGTAGACCAAGCCGTCGAGCACTGTCACCGCGACGCAGACCTCCAGCCCGTCACCCCGGGCCGCGAGCAGCGGACGGCTGCCGGTGGAGCCGTGCAGGTAGAGCGTGTCGCCGATGCGGACGTGCAGGGTGGGCAGCACCCGTGGCTGGCCGTCGACGGCGAAGCCGAGCGCGCAGTGGTACGCCTCGTCGAGCACCGCGTGGGCGGCGGCCCGGTCGTAGCTCATCTTGTCGCGGGAACGGTGGGGTGTGGTCCGGGCGGTGGGTGGGTACATGCGCTCGCCCCTTTGTTCTAGTACAATCTCTTGTTTGTGTCAGCACACTATCAGCTCACCGGTACGACGGCCGTCGATATTTCGGCCAGCATCGAGTCGGGCATCCGTACGGACGCCCTGCCGCCGGGTGCCGCCCTGCCGCCGGTCCGGGTGCTCGCCGCCGAGTTGGGCGTCAGCCCCGCCACCGTCGCCCGCGCGTACCAGGACCTGCGCCAGCGCGGCCTGCTCGCCACCGCCGGGCGGCACGGCACCCGGGTGCGTCCGCGTCCCCCGGTGGCCGCCCGGCGCTCGGCGCTGCGTCCTCCGTCGTTGCCCGGTGCCCGCGACCTGTCCCGAGGCGAACCCGACCCCCGGCTGCTCCCCCCGCTCGGCCCGCACCTGGCGGCCCTCGCCGCCGACAACCGCCCGTCGATCGGCTATTCCGACGCCGGGGTGCTGCCGGAGCTTGCCGAGGAGGCTCGCGTCCGGCTGAGCGCCGACGGCGTACCGGCCGGGGAACTCACCCTCACCGGCGGCGCGTTGGACGGCATCGAACGGCTGCTCGGCGCACACCTGCGTCCCGGTGACGCGGTCGCGGTGGAGGACCCGGGCTGGGCCAACCTGCTCGACCTGGTCGCCGCGCTGGGGTTGCGCCCGATCGGCGTACCGCTGGACGACGAGGGCCCCCTGGTGGCCGGGGTGGCCGCCGCGCTGGCCGCCGGGGCGCGGGCGCTGGTGGTCACCAGCCGGGCGCAGAACCCGACCGGCGCCGCCGTCTCCGCCGCCCGCGCCGACGCGCTGCGAGCGCTGCTCGCCGGCCGCCGGGACCTGCTGCTGATCGAGGACGACCACGCCGCCGAGCTGGCCCGCGTACCCCTGCACCCGCTGGCCGGGGCGACGTCGAGCTGGGCCTTCGTGCGCTCGGTGAGCAAGCCCTTCGGCCCGGACCTGCGGCTCGCGGTGCTGGTCGGCGACGAGACCACTGTGGCCCGGGTGACCGGCCGCACCCGGGTCGGCGCCGGCTGGGTCTCCACCGTGTTGCAGCGGCTGGTCCTCGCCCTCTGGCAGGATCCGGCGGTCACCGAGCAGGTGCGGCGGGCGGCGCTGAGCTACGAGCAGCGGCGTGTGGGGCTGTTGGCCGCACTGGCCGCGCACGGTCTGACCGCGCACGGCCGCAGTGGCATCAACGTCTGGCTGCCGGTGGCGGACGAGACAAGCGTGGTCACCGCGTTGCGCGATGCCGGTTGGTCGGTGGCCCCCGGCGCCCTCTACCGGATCGCCGCGCCTCCCGCCGTGCGCATCTGCGTCAGCCCGCTGACCACCGAGGATCTGGCCCCCCTGGCGGCAGCCCTAGCCAAAGCCCAGAACCCCACCCCACCCCAAGGCTTCCCAACCTAGCCACCCCCGCCCCGCGCGCCCGCGCCCTCGCCCTCGCGATCTTGCGCTTTCTGTCGGCTCTCCGGTCGGTTCATCAATGCGGCACTTGTCGGGGCAGAAAGTGCGAGATCGCGGGGATTCGGGGCGGACGAGACGGGTATGCGGGGCGCCGGAGGTGGGGTCATGGCTTCAGGTGGGGCACGTAAGGGAGTCTGGATCGCGGTCGCGGTGGCGATCATCATCATCATTATCGTGCTGATCGCGATCGCGTCCGGCGGGGATGGCGGCGGTAACGGGTACTGACGCGGGTCGGCCGGCCTCGCGTCGCCGGTGTTGGTTCTCCTCGTGTCGCGGCACCGCGCCGAGGACGTGCCCGGCACCAGGCAACCAACGGTATATAACAGTCGGCATGGCCGAGCAGACCGGAAGCGCTCCGGGCGCCCAGCGGTTCATCCCGCCCGACGCCGACACCATCGACGACCTGCGCACGGCGGCCGGTGGCTGCCGCGGCTGCGAGCTGTACCGGGACGCCTCGCAGACGGTCTTCGGTCGGGGTGACGAGAGTGCCCGCGTGGTGCTGGTCGGCGAGCAACCAGGCGACATGGAAGATCAGAAGGGGCTGCCCTTCGTCGGCCCGGCCGGACGCCTGCTGCGCCGCGCGGTCGACGACGCCGGGCTGGACCCGAGTCATCTGTACCTCACAAATGCCGTAAAGCATTTCCATTTCCTTCTCCGCGGCAAGCGGCGAATCCACCAGACCCCGGACCAGGTGCACGTCACCGCCTGCCGGCCGTGGCTGGTCGCCGAGTTCGCTCGGCTGCGGCCGGAGATCGTGGTGGTGCTCGGCGCCACCGCCGCCAAGGCGCTGCTCGGCCCGTCCTTCCGGGTCACCCGGCAGCGGGGCGAGTTGCTGCCCTGGCCCGAGTCGGCACAGCACCCGGAGGACTTCCGGCGGGTGCCGGTGGACAACTCCGGGAAGCGGGCCGACGTGCCGCGGACCCGGTTGCTGGCCACCATCCATCCGTCCGCGGTGCTGCGCGCCGACGATCAGGACAAGGCGTACGAAGGGCTGGTCAGCGACCTCGCCATCGCCAGCCGGGCCCTCGCCGGGTAGGTAGCCGGCAGCCTCGGCCACCGGTGGGTTGGTCGCCCGCCGAGGCCCGGCCGGGGCGGAGATCTCTGTCGAGAATCGCCAGTACGGTCGGACGCCGAGGAGATACCCACCAGAAACGTCAATGCGCGACCGGCGTAACAGGTCCTCTACAGACTCACACGAGTCGATCTTGTAGGGGAGGCTGTTATGAGCGAGACGCAGTCGATGGTCAGCCGGCGTGGGTTCCTGCGCGCGATCGGAGTCAGCGGTGGCGCCGGTGCGATGCTCGCCACGATGGGTGCCATGGGACTCGCTCCCAGCGCGGCCGGATCCGTAACCCCCGCGTTCCGAGCGCCGCAGCGATCGGATTTCACCCTGACCGGGCGGTCCGGCGCGAGCGTGGTCGTTCTCGGCGGCGGCATCGCGGGGCTCACCACCGCGTACGAGTTGGGCAGGGCGGGCTATGACTGCACGGTCCTGGAGGCGCGGCACCGCGTCGGCGGGCGCAACCTGACCATCCGAGGTGGCGACGTCGAGACCGACCTCGACGGCCGCACCCAACGGGCCGGCTTCTCCGACGGGGTCTACTTCAACGCCGGGCCGGGTCGCATCGCACAGTGGATGGTCACCATTGACTACTGCCGGGAGCTCGGCGTACCCATCGAGGTCTTCACCAACCAGAACGCCGACGCCTGGATCTACAACGAGTCCGCCGGGATGACCGAGCCGGTCCGGTACCGCACCGCGAAGGCCGACGTGTACGGCTACGTCTCGGAACTGCTCGCCAAGGCCACCGACCAGGGTGCGCTGGACGGCCGGCTCACCACCGAGGACCGTGACCGGCTGCTGTCGTTCCTGCAGAGCTTCGGCGCGATCGGAGGACGGGCCAGCGACTGGGCCTACACCGGCAGCACCCGTCGCGGCTTCTCCGGGTATCCCGGTGCCGGCAACGACGTGGGAAGCCTGCTCGGCACGCCGCCGCCGCTCTCCGACGTCTTCGCCAGCAACGTGGGCCGGTACTTCTCGTTCGAGTTCGGCTACGACCAGGCCATGCTGATGTTCCAGCCGGTCGGCGGGATGGACCAGATCCCGCGCGCCCTGGCCAAGGCCGTGGGCACCAGACGGATCCGGCTCAATGCCGAGGTGACCGGGGTGACCGACCGGGGCAGCCGGGTCGAGGTCACCTACCGCCAGGGTGGCCGACAGTCGCAGATCACCGCCGACTACTGCGTGGCGGCGCTGCCGCCGCACCTGATGGCCCGGGTGCCGCACAATCTCGGCACCGAGGTGACCGCCGCCCTGGCCGACTTCCCGGTCACCGCCGCCGGCAAGATCGGCCTGGAGTACCGCAGCCGCTGGTGGGAGACCGACCAGCGGATCTACGGCGGCATCACCGAGACCGACCTGGACCTGTCGCACATCTGGTACCCGTCGCACGGCTTCCACGGCAGGCGCGGCCTGGTCGTCGGCTACTACAACACCGGGGCGAACGCCCGGGCGTACAGCGGGCTCGCGCCGGAGCAGCGCAGCGAACGCGCGATCAGCCAGGGTGTGAAGATCCACGGTGACAAGTACCGCACCGAGCTGGTCACCTCGTACTCCCACGCCTGGGACCGGACCCGCTACATCGAGGGCGCCTGGACCTCGCCCCGGTACGGCACACCCGGGTACAACCTGCTCCTCCAGCCGGCGGGGCGGGTCTACTTCGCCGGGGACTGGCTGAGCCACGAGGTGGCCTGGCAGCACGGCGCGTTCGTGGCCGCCCGGTCGGCGGTCTCCGCCCTGCACCAGCGGGTGATGGCCGGCTGACCCAGACTGTCCACGACTGACGGTGCGCCGGGGGTTGCGTGGCTGCCCTGGGCGGGTAGCACGGGTCGATGGATGTCGACAGCGCGGCAGCTCGTGCCGGTGTCAGTGAGAGATGGAGAAGCTTCCTCGGGCGGGCGCCCGGGCTACAGCTCATGGCCGTCTCCTGGGCGCCGATGACGCTGCTGATCGGGCTGCCGGTGGGCTGGCTGTTCGACCGGGAGGAGTCGCTGGTCGAGGCCGTGCTGGACGCCGCGCTGGGCGTCGTCTGGGCGGTCCCCTCGATCTACCTGAGCCAGCGGATCGTGGGCGAGGCGGGAGCACTGCGGGATCCGGAGGGGTACGCACTGCGCCAGGCACTGCGCGGGGGCACCGTGCCCGCGGACGACCGGGTGCGTGCCGAACTGCCCGGCTACCTGGCGGGGCAGCGGCGGGGGACCCGGGTGGGCCTGCCGGTCGTCCTGGGCATGTGTCTCGGTCTGATCCTGCTCGCTCTCCTCGGCGCCGACCGGGAGGGCTCCGCGGTGATCCTCAGCGTGATCGCCGCCGTCAGCGTGGCCGTCGCCGCGCACACCCTGATCCGGATCCGCCGGCTGGCACCCCTGCTCACCACACCCGGCCGCGAGTGAACGCCGTCCACCGCCGCCCGCCCGCGCCCGCCGTCCACCCGCGCCGGCAACACTGCCCGCCGCGCCTGAAGATCCGAGGGCGGGGCGCGGGGCGCGGGGTGGCGGGAAGGGATCGTCGGGTTGGCTGTCGGCTAAACCCACTGCCGCTTGCCGTCGTGGATGCGCGAGGATGGGTCACCCCCGCGTGAGGAGCGCAGATGGCCACCGACCTGACCGCGTCGCGTACCGTCGCCCGCCCCGACGTCACGTCGATCCAACGTCGTACCCTGCGGTTGCTCTTCGCCACCCAGATCATCGGTGGTGTCGGCGTGACCATCGGCATCGCCGTGGGCGCGTTGCTCGCCGCGCGGATCGCCGGCACGGCGGTGGCCGGTGTGGCACAGAGCGCCGGTGTGGTCGGTGCGGCGCTGCTCGCCGTCCCGGTCACCCGGATCATGGGGCGGCACGGGCGGCGACCGGGTCTGGTGGTGGCGTACGCGGTCGGTGCCGTCGGCGGCGTACTCGTGGTGCTGGCCGCGGCCACCCGCTGGGTGCCGCTGCTCTTCCTCGGCATGCTGCTCTTCGGTGGGGGCACCGCCGCGAACCTGCAGGCCCGCTACACGGCGGTGGATCTCGCCGAGCCGGCCCGACGAGGGCGGCAGCTCTCGCTGATCGTCTGGGCGACCACCATCGGCGCGGTGGCCGCCCCGAACTTCGCCGCGCTGGCCGACCGGGTCACCACCGGCTGGGGGTTGCCCGCGCTGGCCGGGCCGTTCGCGTTCAGTGCTGTCGCGTTCGTGCTGGCTGCCGCCGTACTCCTCGGGCTTCTCCGGCCCGATCCGCTGCTCACCGCGCGGCGCCTCGCGGCGGCCGCCACGCCGCCGACCCGCGACGCGTCACCGACCACCGTGCCGGTCAAGGTGCGCGCGCCGCGCGGGGCCGGGATGCGGGCGGCCTGGTCGGTGGTACGCGGACAGCCCGCCGCCCGACTCGGCATCGCCGCCGTGGCGGTGGGTCACCTGGTGATGGTGGCGGTGATGGCGATGACCCCGGTGCGGCTCGGTGAGTCGCACGCCGACGCCGACGTGTTGCGACTCGTCGGCATCGTGTTGAGTCTGCACATCGCCGGCATGTACGCGTTCTCCCCGGTGGTCGGCTGGCTCACCGACCGGCTCGGCCGGCGGGCGGTGATCCTCGGCGGGGTCGGGCTGTTGCTGGCCGCCTGCGCGGTCGCCGGCACCGCGGGGCACCACACGCCACGGCTCTCGGTGGGTCTGGTCCTGCTCGGGCTGGGCTGGTCGGGGACGATGGTGGCCGGTTCGACGCTGCTGTCCGAGTCGGTGCCGGCCGGCGTGCGACCGAGCGTGCAGGGGCTGTCCGACCTGATCATGGGTCTGGCCGGGGCGGGCGCCGCCGTGGCCAGTGGGTTTGTCATGCAGTTTGCCGGATATCCGGTGCTCACCCTGCTCGCGGCGGTCGCGGCGGTGCCCCTGGTGGCGCTAGCGTTGCGCCCGGTGCCGACCGGGGCACCGGACGAGGAGGGCTGATCACTGTGCGGCTGACCGACTTCTGGACGCGCCTTGACGAGGCGTTCGGGCCCGGCTATGCGGCCAGCATCGCCCGCGACCAGGTGCTGTCGCAGCTCGGCGGACGGACCATCGAGCAGGCACTGGCGTCGGGGGAGCAGACGCACGTGGTGTGGCGGGCGGTGTGTGCCGCGTACCCCGACCGCGTGCCCGCCCGACTACGCTGAGCAGCCTTTTCGTCGCTTCCGCGTGTCGCTTGTCGAGTCGTACACCTGTTCGGCTATTGTCCACAGCGGGGTGCTCGTCCACAGCTCGCGGCCCGTCGGCTGGTTTTCTGTCGGACCCAGCGCCTAGCGTGTCCGCGTGACGCGAAGCTCAGCAAAGACGCCGGCGAAGGCAGGGGTGGCAACCATGGCAGCAGGGCCTGACCGGGAGAAGGCACTCGACCTTGCTCTCGCTCAGATTGACAAGCAATTCGGCAAGGGCTCGGTGATGCGGCTGGGTGACCGGCCGGTCGTCCAGACCGCGATCATTCCGACCGGCTCCATCGCGCTCGACGTGGCGCTGGGCATCGGCGGTCTGCCCCGTGGCCGGGTGGTCGAGATCTACGGCCCCGAGTCCAGCGGTAAGACCACCGTGGCACTGCACGCGGTGGCCAACGCCCAGCGCAACGGCGGCATCGCCGCCTTCATCGACGCCGAGCACGCGCTCGACCCGGAGTACGCGAAGGCCCTCGGCGTCGACACCGACGCGATGCTGGTCTCGCAGCCGGACACCGGCGAGCAGGCACTGGAGATCGCGGACATGCTGATCCGCTCCGGCGCCCTGGACATCATCGTGATCGACTCGGTGGCGGCCCTCGTGCCGCGTGCCGAGATCGAGGGCGAGATGGGCGACAGCCACGTGGGTCTCCAGGCCCGGCTGATGAGCCAGGCACTCCGGAAGATCACCGGTGTGCTCAGCAACACCGGCACCACGGCGATCTTCATCAACCAGCTGCGGGAAAAGATCGGCGTCATGTTCGGCAGCCCGGAGACCACGACCGGTGGTCGGGCGCTGAAGTTCTACGCCTCGGTCCGGCTCGACGTGCGACGCATCGAGAGCCTCAAGGACGGCACCGACGTGGTCGGTAACCGCACCCGGGTCAAGGTCGTGAAGAACAAGGTCGCCGCGCCGTTCAAGCAGGCCGAGTTCGACATCATGTACGGCAAGGGCATCTCGCGTGAGGGCTCGCTGATCGACGTCGGTGTGGAGCAGGCGATCATCCGCAAGTCCGGAGCGTGGTACACGTACGACGGCGACCAACTCGGCCAGGGCAAGGAGAAGGCCCGGGAGTTCCTGAAGGAAAACCCGGACGTGGCCGCCGAGATCGAGAAGAAGATCCTGGAGAAGCTCGGCGTCGGGGTCGGCGCGGGTGACGCCGCCGGTGGCCCGGAGCTGCCGCCTGTCGACTTCTGACCGGTCGCTGACCCATGGCAGGACGACGTGCCCGTACGGGGCGGGGCTGGGATGCCAGTCCACCTCGTACGGGCGACGCCCCTGATCCACCCCGCCCCCGCCAAGGTCGCCGTGGGCGCTCCGCGGAGACCGACGCGGTCGAGTCTCCCCCTCGTGACGAGTCGGAGGTGGCCCGCGAGATCTGCCTGCGGCAGCTCGCGGTCCGGCCCCGCACCCGGGCCGAGCTGGCCGGTGCGCTGGCCAAACGAGGCATCTCCGAGGAAGTCTCGGCCGAGGTGCTCGACAGGTACGACGAGGTCGGCATCATCGACGATGCCGCGTTCGCCCGCGCCTGGGTGTCCAGCCGGCACTCCGGGCGTGGGTTGGCCCGCCGGGCGCTCGCCAACGAGCTACGCCGCAAGGGTGTGGACGGCGAGGTGGCCACCGAGGCGCTCGGCGAACTGGACGAGGAGACCGAGGCCGACACCGCCCGCACCCTGGTGGAGCGCAAGCTGCGCACCGCCCGGGGTGAGCCGGACGCGGTCTTCCGTCGGCTGGTGGGCATGCTGGCCCGCAAGGGCTACCCGCCCGGCGTGGCGATCCGGGCGGTGAAGGACGCGCTGGCCGCGCAGAGCGCCGAGGCGGCCGAGTTCGCCGAGCAGATCGACGCCGACGCGCTCGCCGACGCCGAGGGCGAGTTGGATCGCGACAACCGTCCGATCGACTGAGACTCGCGCTGGGTGGGGTGGGGTGCTCCGATGCTGAAGGCGTGTCTGAACGGTGTGCGCGGCCGTGACGACCACCCGGCGGTGCCGGTCACGCCCGCGGAGTTGGCCGCCGACGCGGCCCGTTGCGCGGCGCTGGGCGTCGCGGCCGTGCACGTCCATCCGCGTGATGCGTCGGGTGTCGAGTCGCTGCGCCCAGAGGTGATCGCCGACGCGCTCACCGCGATCCGGGCCGCCCGGCCGGGGCTGCCGGTGGGGGTGAGCACCGGCGCCTGGATCGCGCCGGATCCGGCCGGCCGGGTGGCCGCCGTCCGGGCCTGGTCGGTGCTGCCCGACTTCGCCTCGGTCAACGCGCACGAGGCCGGTGCCGAGGCCGTGGCCGCAGCCCTGCACGAGCGGGGTGTGCTCGTCGAGGCGGGGCTCTGGACGCTCGACGCCGTCGAGGCGTACCGGAGGTGGCGGGTGCCGGTCGGGCGGATCCTCGTCGAGTGCATGGCCGAGGAGGTGCCTGTCGCGTTGGCCGACGCGGCGCGGATCCTCGCCGCCCTGCCGGCGCGGCGGATCCCACCGGTGCTCCTGCACGCCGAAGGGCCGGCCACCTGGGCGGTGCTCGCCGACGCGGTCAGCCGCGGTCTGCACACCCGGATCGGCCTGGAGGACACGCTCCTGCTGCCCGACGGCACACCGGCGCCGCACAATGCCGCACTGGTCACCGCCGCGTTGGCGGCCGGCGCCCACTGAGCGCACGGCGCTGGGCGGGCTGTGCTGGGCGGGCTGTGCTGGGCACCCTGCGTCGTGCTGGCTGCCGGCGTCATGCTGGGTGGGCGGTGTCGTGCTGGCTGTCCGCGTCGTGCTGAGCGGCTGCGTCGTGCTGAGCGGCGGCGTCGTGCTGAGCGGCGGCGTCGTGCTGGGCGTACTGCGTCGTGCTCGGCGGACGACGTCTGCTGGGCCGCCCGCCGAGATCGTGCTCGATCCAGGATGTCAACGCCGTTGCGTTAGGTGGAACGGCTGTGCGTCAACCAGCACTGCCTCGCCGATCATGGAGTTGTGGTGGGTAACAAAACACCCGTAAAACCCCCAAAGTCGGCACCACAACTCCATGATCGCCAGGCCGGGCCCACCCGCTCCCCGGTCGGGCACTTCCTGTCCCGGGGTGACTCGGCGGCTGTCGCCCTGACGCGACGGTGTTGAGCTCAAGGATCGAGCACGATCTTGGCGGGACGGGTGTGATCTTGGTCGGGGTGGGACGGGCGAGGGGTGGGGCGCGGGCGCGGGGTCGTTGGTGTCACACGGGCGGCTTGTCGAGGGTGCCGTCGTCGCTGAACAGGCACGACATCCGGATCGGGGCCGGACGCCTCGCCGCGTTTGTCCCATCGTGTCCGACCCGACATCACCTTTGGGTGACGATGCAACTTCTCTCCGTTCGGGGGGTTTGATCATGAGTCCTTGACCAGAGCACCCCCGGCGACCTAGCCTCGCCATACAGGCTCACATTGCCCGACCATCGCAGGCTAAGCGCACAACATAGATCGCGTAACAAGACAGCATCACTTTGGCCGACTCCGCGGCCTTTGGCGGCAACTCCGGACAGGCCGGTCCGGAACGCCGCGACAACTGCACCCGGTCGCCGACGTTGCCCGCGGGCACCGCCGGCGGAGAGAGCTACCTACGGCCAGCCGCTCCGGTCGGGCGTCCACAGCCGCAGGAGTGTGCCCCCGGCACGGTCGCTGCGGTCTCGACGTTAGGGGAGGCGGCCATGGCGGGGCGGCGGCACAGGTTCATCGGTAGACCCGACGGGGTCCCGGCATGAACGCCTTCGACGTCGTGCTCCTCGCGGCCGTCCTCGTCCTCGCCGTGGTGGTGATCGGAGCCGTGCTGGTCGGCATCCGGACGCTGCGCCGGGTGGGCGCGGCACCGGCTCCGGAGGATCCCGCCTTCATCGCCGAGAAGGACCGGCAGGAGCAGTCCCTGGCCGCCCTGCGGACCGCGGCCGACGAGGCGAACAGCACGATCGACGTGGCGAAGTCCGCCGCCGCGGCGGCGCGTACCGAGGCGGCGGCGGCGAAGGCCGAGGCGAAGGCGGCCCGCGCCGAGGCCCGGCGGGTGCTCGACGACGCCCGCGCCGAGGCGGACACCGTCCTGGAGCGCGCCCACAAGCAGGCCGAGGCGGACGCCGAGCAGTTGCGGACGACGGCCCGGCGCAGCGGTGAGCGGGAGGTCGCGGTGCTCGCCGCCACCACCCGGGAGCAGGCCGCCGAGGTGGAGCGTCGGGCGGCGCGGATGGACGAGCGGGAGCGGATGCACACCGAGGAGGTGGAGCGGTTCGCCGAGCGGGAGCGGCAGCTCACCGAGGCACGTGCGGCCCTCGCGACGCGGGAGTCCGCCTTGGCCCGGCGGGAGGCCGAGCTGGCCGAGTCCGAGGAGCTGCGCCGCCGGGAGTTGGAGCGGGTCGCCGGGCTCAGCGCCGACGCGGCACGACTGGAGTTGGTCGAGGCGATCGAGACCCAGGCCAAGCGGGAGGCGGCGCTGCTGGTGCGCGACATCGAGTCCGATGCGCGCAACACCGCCGAACAGCGGGCCCGACACATCGTGGTGGACGCGATCCAGCGGGTCGCCAGCGAGCAGACCGCGGAGAGCGTGGTCAGCGTCCTGCACCTGCCCGGTGACGAGATGAAGGGGCGGATCATCGGCCGGGAGGGGCGCAACATCCGCGCCTTCGAGTCGGTGACCGGCGTCAACCTGATCATCGACGACACTCCCGAGGCGGTGTTGCTGTCCTGCTTCGACCCGGTCCGCCGGGAGGTGGGTCGGTTGACACTGGAGAAGCTGGTCCTGGACGGGCGGATCCACCCGCACCGGATCGAGGAGGTCTACGACCTGGCCCGGCAGGAGGTGGAGCAGCTCTGCCTCCGCGCCGCCGAGGACGCCCTGGTCGAGGTGGGCATCACCGAGATCCACCCGGAGCTGGTGGCCCTGCTCGGTCGCCTGCGCTACCGCACCTCGTACGGGCAGAACGTGCTCAAGCACCTGGTCGAGACGGCGCACATCGCCGGCATCATGGCCGCCGAGCTGCGGCTGGACGTGCCGATCATCAAGCGGTCGGCGTTCCTGCACGACATCGGCAAGGCGCTCACCCACGAGGTGGAGGGCAGCCACGCCATCATCGGCGCGGACCTGGCCCGCAAGTACGGCGAGCACGAGGACGTGGTGCACGCCATCGAGGCGCACCACAACGAGGTGCCCCCGCAGACCATCGAGGCCGTGCTCACCCAGGCTTCCGACGCCTGTTCCGGCGGTCGGCCGGGCGCGCGTCGGGAGAGCCTGGAGGCGTACGTCAAGCGCCTGGAACGGATCGAGGAGATCGCGGCCGGCAAGCTCGGCGTGGACAAGGTCTTCGCGATGCAGGCCGGCCGGGAGATCCGGGTGATGGTCAAGCCGGACGACGTGGACGACATCGGCGCGGCCGTGCTGGCCCGCGACGTGGCCAAGCAGATCGAGGAGGAGCTGACCTACCCGGGTCAGATCCGGGTAACAGTGGTCCGCGAATCCCGGGTCACCGAGATCGCCCGCTGACCGGCCCGCCCACCACGAGTTCAGCAATATCGGGGTGTCCCCAAGCAGGGGACACCCCGATATCAAGAAAATCCGCCGGTCAGCCCTGCGGTTCGCTGACGGCGGGGCCACCGACCGGAGTGGCGCCGGTGGCGGTCCGTCGCTGGGCGCGGAAGCCGCGCCGACGGCTGCGCTGGTCCAGCCAGTTGGCGAGCGCGGTGAGCAGCGAGTTGATCACGATGTAGATCGCGGCCACCACGATCGCCGCGGCGACGATGTTGCCCTTGTTCGCGGCGAGGTCGTTGACCCCACGCTGGAGCAGCTCCGGGTAGGCGACGATGTAGCCGAGCGCGGTGTCCTTGAGCAGCACCACGAGTTGGCTGACGATGACCGGCAGCATCGCCCGGGCGGCCTGCGGCACGAGGATCAACTGCATGACCTGGCTCTTGCGCAGGCCGATCGCGTACGCGGCCTCGGACTGACCACCGGGCAGCGAGCGGATCCCGGCCCGGAACGCCTCCGCGAGGACCGAGCCGTTGTACAGGGTCAGCCCGATCACGACGGCCCAGAAGGCGGTCACCGGCCCGTCGATCACGAACGGCACGCCGTAGAAGATGAAGAAGATCATGAGGAGCAGTGGTACGGCGCGGAAGAACTCGACCACCGCGCCGGACGGAATGCTGATCCAACGACGCTCGGAGAGCCGGCCGACGGCGAAGATGATGCCGAACGCCAACGAGAGCACCATGCCGACAGCGGCCGCCCAGAGCGTGGCGAGCAGGCCGGGCCCGATGAACTGGGTCCACGTCGCGGCCTCGGTGAAGGGCTTCCAGAGCTGCCCGTCCCACTGGCCCGCCTCGTCGAACTTCGCGTAGACCCACCAGAGCAGCCCGGCCAGAGCGACCCCGAAGACGACGGTCAGTGCCGCGTTGCGGATGCGTGCCCGAGGCCCCGGGTGGTCGTAGAGGACGGAGTCGGTGCTCATCAGCGCTTCACCGCCAGTCGGTTGGCCAGCCAGCCGAAGGCGTAGCCGGTGGGGATCAGGAACGCGGCGAAGGTGCCGGCGAAGACCAGGAAGATGATGATGACCGCGTTGCCGTTGTCATTGATCAGCTGCTTCATCACGTTTGAGGACTCCATCAACCCGATCGTGCCGACGATCGTGGCGTTCTTGCAGAGCGCGATCAGGATGCTGCCCAGCGGCGCGATCACGGAGCGCGTGGCCTGGGGCAGCACCACGATCCGCAGGGTCTGCACGAAGGTGAGACCGATCGCGCGGGCCGCCTCGGCCTGCCCGGTGGGCACCGTGTTGACGCCGGAGCGCAGCGCCTCGCAGACGAAGGAGGCCGTGTAGACCGACAGGCCGACGACCCCGAGCCAGTAGTTGTTCAGGTCCAGGTCGTCGGAGAAGCTCAGACCGAGGCTGGAGTAGAGCCCGAAGTAGCAGAAGAAGACCACCAGGGTCAGCGGTGTGTTGCGGAAGATGTTGACCCAGGCCGTCCCGAAGCCGCGCAGCACGGGGACCGGCGAGACCCGCATGGCGGCGAGCACCAGGCCGAGGATCAGCGCGAACAACGCCGACGCGCCGGTCAGCTTGAGGATCCAGACGAAGCCCGACAGGTAGGCGTCGAAGTTCGTCGGATCAGCGAATACGTCCATGCGTCGGCTCCCAGGGGCAGGTCGTCGGCGTCGTCACGGGCCGGGGGCCGACACCCGTGATCGGATGTCGGCCCCCGGGACCGGTCAGACGCTGCCGCAGTTGGTCAGCTTGGTGGTGTCCAGCTCGGGTGCGGCCTTGCCGCTCTTGCCCAGGCTGGTGTCCCAGGCGGCCTTGTAGGTGCCGTCCGAGGCGGCGGCCTTGAGGATCTCGTTGACCTTCTCGCAGCCGTCCTTGTCGTCCTTCTTCAGGCCGATGCCGTAGGGCTCGGTGGAGAAGGTCTTGCCGACCACCTTGAACTTGCCGGCGTACTGCGACTGGGCGGCGTAACCGGCGAGGATGATGTCATCAGTGGTGACGGCGTCGACCTGGCCCTTCTCCAGCAGCGGCAGGCACTTCGAGTACGCGTCGAACTGCTGGAGCTTGGCCTTCGGGTAGTCCGACTGGATCCGCTTGGCGGGCGTGGAGCCCGAGGCCGAGCAGACCTTCTTGCCCTCCAGGCCCTCGGGGCCGGTGATCGTCGAGTCGGCCTTGACGAGCAGGTCCTGGCCGGCGATGAAGTACGGGCCGGCGAAGTTGACCTTCTGCTTGCGCTCGTCGTTGATGGTGTACGTGGCCACCACCAGGTCGACGGTGCCCTGCTGGATGAAGGGCTCCCGGTTGTTGGAGACCGTCGTCTTCCACTCGATGTTGTTCGCGTCGACGCCGAGGCCCTTGGCGATGATCTTGCCAATCTCGATGTCGAATCCCTCGTACTGGCTGCCGGTCTGTAGACCCAGGCCGGGCTGGTCGGCCTTGACGCCGATGACGAGCTTCTTCTGCTTCTCCGCCTTGCCGACGATGCCCTTGGCGCCCGAGCTGCCGGTGCTGCCGCCTTCGTCCCCGCCACAGGCGGTCATGGTGACGGCCAGAGCCGCGACCGCGGCGACTGCCGCAATGCGCTTGATACGCATACTCTTCTCCTTCTTCGACGGAGCCCACCGAGGTGCGGCGCGCTCCACTACGGACGCCTAGTGCGTGAGGATCTTGGAGAGGAAGTCCTTGGCCCGCTCGCTGCGCGGGTTCTCGAAGAACTCCGCCGGGGAGGCGTCCTCGACGAGCTTGCCGTCGGCCATGAAGATGACCCGGTTGGCCGCGTGCCGGGCGAAGCCCATCTCGTGGGTGACCACGACCATCGTCATGCCGTCGCGGGCCAGCGAGGTCATCACGTCCAGCACCTCGCCGACCATCTCCGGGTCGAGAGCGCTGGTGGGCTCGTCGAAGAGCATGGCCTTGGGCTGCATGGCCAGCGCGCGGGCGATCGCCACGCGCTGCTGCTGCCCGCCGGAGAGCTGGGCGGGGAACTTGTCCGCCTGGTTGCCGATGCCGACCCGGTCGAGCAGGGCCAGGCCGCGCTCGCGGGCGGCGGCCGGCTTCTCCTTGCGGACCTTGATCGGGCCGAGGGTGACGTTCTCCAGGATGGTCTTGTGCGCGAAGAGGTTGAAGGACTGGAAGACCATTCCCACCTCGCTGCGCAGCTTGGCGAGGGGCTTGCCCTCGGCCGGCAGCGGCTGGCCGTCGAAGGTGATGGTGCCGGAGTTGATCGGCTCCAGTCGGTTGATGGCGCGGCACAGCGTCGACTTGCCGGAGCCGGACGGGCCGATGACCACGACCACCTCACCCCGACCCACCGACAGTGAGACGTCGTCCAGCACGTGCAGCGGCCCGAACCACTTGTTGACCGCGTCCAGCACGATGAGCGGTTCGCCCGTCGTCACGTCGTCCACCGTCCCCTGTCGTCTCCCGGATCGGGGTCGGTTGACCCCCGGTGCGGCCACTGTAGGCGGCCTGATGTGGCGGAATGCAACTCAGCGGGTCACGGAGCGATAACACCGGTCACGATCGTCGTCGGACGTCCGATTCCGTTCATCCCGAGAGCCACGACGGTGGCGATCGTGGCCCGCTGTCGAGATCATGGGGGCATGACCGAACCGGTACGACTGACCACGTACGCCCGCGGTGGCGGCTGCGCCTGCAAGATCCCGCCGGGCGAGCTGGAGATCATGGTGTCCGGTCTCGGCCCGGCCACCGGGACCGCCGAGTTGCTCGTCGGGTTGGACCACGGCGACGACGCGGCGGTGGTACGCCTGGATCAGCGCACCGGCCTGGTCAGCACCGCCGACTTCTTCACGCCCGTGGTCGACGACGCGTACGACTGGGGTCGGATCGCGGCGGCCAACGCGCTCTCCGACGTGTACGCGATGGGCGGCACCCCGCTGCTCGCGCTCAACCTGCTCTGCTGGCCGCGCGACGTGCTGCCGATGGAGTTGGCCGGCGAGGTGCTGCGCGGCGGTCAGGACGTGGCTCGGGAGGCCGGCTGTCACCTGGCCGGCGGGCACAGCGTCGACGACGACGGCCCGAAGTACGGTCTCGCGGTCACCGGCACGGTCCGTCCGGAGGAGTTGATCACCCTCGACGCCGGAGTTGCCGGCGTGCCGTTGTCGTTGACGAAGCCGCTCGGTGTGGGTGTGCTCAACACCCGACACAAGACCACCGGTGAGAGTTTTCCGGAGGCGGTGGCCTCGATGAGCGCGCTCAACTCCGACGCCGCCCGTGCGGCGGTCGCCGCCGGCATCCGCTGTGGCACCGACGTGACCGGGTTCGGGTTGCTCGGGCACGCGTCGAAGCTGGCCCGGGCCAGCCAGCTCACTGTCGCCATCGACGCGGCCCGCGTGCCGTACCTGTCCGGTGCGCGGGAAGCGCTGCGCGAGGGGTACGTCAGCGGCGGCAGCCGGCGCAACCTGGAGTGGGTGACCCCGTGGACGGATTTCGGCGCCGTGGGCGAGGACGAGCGGTTGTTGCTGGCCGACGCGCAGACCTCCGGCGGCCTGCTGGTCGCCGGTGAGATTCCCGGCGCGCCGGTGGTTGGTGAGTTGCTGCCGCGCGGCGAGCACCTCGTCGTCCTGCGCTGACTTTCCCCAGGTCGGGCGCCGGAGAGGCGGCGGTCACCGCTCGCCGGACACGCGAGGGACGCTCGTCGGACACGCGGCGGCGGTGGTGCGGTTGGCGCACCATAGCCGATAAACTGTCACCTTCCCGCTACTCCGAGCAATGCGGCTCAGGGAAATTTTGCCCGGAATGGTCACAGACCGGTAACTTGCCCCCGGCTGGGGTCAAATGCCCCCCACCATCGTGTGTAAGGCCCGATCCGGAGGCCGGTGGGACGAACGCAGCGAGGAGGCGGAATGACCGAGCTGTGGAACTGGAGAATCGACGGGGCTCGCCCCGTGGAGGTCTACCCGGCGCTGGCCGAGGCGCTCGGCCGGGTGGTGATGCCGTTGGCGGTGGCCGACCCGGCCCGGCTGCCGGCGTACGCGGTGGTGTGTGACGTCTGGCAGGCGCCGGGCGAGTTCGCGACTGTCGTGGATTGCTACGGGGTGCCCGAGCGGCTCTCCGAGCACGCCAGCATCGCCGCGCTCGCTCGACTGTTGGGCCGCAACTGCCTGTTGCGTGACGACACCCTCGACGCGGGACGGCATCTGCTCGTCGCGCCGGACGGCACGGTCCGTCCGGTGCACTTCGACGTGCGGGACACCGACGACGGTGAGGTGCTCAGCAGGCACCGGCTCTGCACGCTCGGTGACCCCGGCTGTCGGGGCTGGTCGCAGTGCCACAGGTCGCGCTGGGCGCCGGACACTGTCGTCCCGGCGCTCGCCGCGGCCTGACGCGCCGAGGGGCGGGCCCGGCCGGGAGCGGCTCCCGCGAGTCGGTCCGCTCCCGCGAGTCGGTCCGCTCCCGCTAGCCCTTGACGCGGGCGCGACGGCGGCCGGTCGGTCCGTGCCCGCGATCAGCCGGTGGCGGCGGCCTGCCGGTCCGTGGTGCCCGATCCGGCACCTCGTACCACCAGTTGGTCGAGCAGCTCGCGCGTCGCCGCGGTCACGGCGGCCACCGCGGCGTCGAACGCGGCGGCGTTGTGTGCGGCGGGCGTCCGGAAGCCAGAGATCTTCCGGACGTACTGCAACGCCGCCGCCTCGACGTCCGCGTCGGTCACCTGCGGGGTGAACGGCTCACGCAACGTCTTGATGCTCCGGCACATGTGGGCTCCTCCTCTGCCGACGCCCCGGATCACCACCCGGGGTGCCGGTGGCTGTACCGACGGTGACACTTGGTCGATATTTGTCTATCCTGGTCACGGACCAGAGCCTTTCGCGCAATTATCGCCGCTCGCGCTTCCGGCGCCCGGGCCCTCGGAGACTCATTGTGGACCATGCCCCCACCCGCACCACCCGTCCCGACCTCGACAACCTCACCCGAAGCCTGCACACCCCGCTGGCGCGGATCGCCGCCGAGCACGCCGATCTGGTCGAGGCGGTCCGTCGGCGCGTCGTCGTGAACGAGAGCGTGCCGTCCGGCAGCGTGCCCGTCGCCGCCTTCAACTCGTCGATCTAGATGATGGCCGGCCGGAGCGGGCCACCCGCAGCGGGCGGGTCGTGCCGGCCGATCAGCCAGTTCGTGCTGAAGGTGCACAGCCGGTGCGATCTGAGCTGTGACCACTGCTACGTCTACCAGCACGCCGACCAGACCTGGTTGGGTCGGCCGGTGCGGATGGCGACGGCCACGGTCCGGGTCGCCGCGCGACGCATCGCCGAGCACGCCCGCGAGCACGCGTTGCCGGTCGTGCACGTGGTGCTGCACGGTGGCGAGCCCCTGCTGCTGGGCGCCGCCGGGCTGCGCGACGTGCTGGCCGAGCTGCGGGCGGCCATCACGCCGTGGACGCGGCTCGACCTGCGCATGCAGACCAACGGCGTGCTGCTCGACGACGAGCTGTGCCGGCTTCTCGTCGACGAGGACGTGCGGGTCGGCGTGTCGTTCGACGGCGACCGCGCGGCCAACGACCGGCACCGGGTCTTCGCCCACGGCGGCAGCAGCCACGACCACGTCCGGCGGGCGCTGGCCCTGCTCCGGCGGCCGGAGCACCGCGCCAGCTACGCCGGCATCCTCTGCACCGTCGACGTCCGCAACGACCCCGACCGGGTGTACGAGGCGCTGCTGGCCGAGAGCCCGCCCCGGGTGGACCTGCTGCTGCCGCATGCCACCTGGGACAACCCCCCGCCGCGCCCCGGCCCCGGGCCGACTCCGTACGCGGACTGGCTGGGCCGGGTGCACCGGCGGTGGGTGGACGAGGGGCGGCCGATGTCGATCCGGCTGTTCGAGGCGTTGCGGCCCGGTGGCGGCGGCACCGAGGCGTTCGGTCTCGCCCCGGCCGACGTGCTGGTGATCGAGGCGGACGGCAGTTGGGAGCAGGTCGACTCGTTGAAGACCGCCTATCACGGCGCGGCGGGCACCGGGTTCGACGTGTTCGGCCAGTCGGTGGACGAGGCCGCCCGGCACCCCGGGGTCGCCGTCCGACAGGAGGGCGTGGCCGGGCTCTGCGCGACCTGCCGGGCCTGTCCGGTTGTCGACAGGTGTGGCGGCGGGTTGTACGCCCACCGCTGGCGCACCGGCTCCGGCTTCGACAACCCGTCGGTGTACTGCGCCGACCTGCTGCGCCTGATCGACAGCGTCGACGCGTACCCGCGGTCGGTGCGCCAACCCCCGGACGCCGCGCCGGCCGACGACCTGCTGGACGACCTGGCGACCGGCCACGGGTCGACGGCGACGCTGGCGCTGCTCGCCGCCACCCAGCTCTCCATCACCCGGGCGTTGCTGGTGGCCTGTGAGGACCGGGCCGGTTCCCCGGCCGCCTGGGAGCTGCTCGTCCATCTCGACCAGGTGGCGCCGGAGGCGGTCCGGGCGGTCCTGGAGCACCCCTTCGTCCGACAGTGGCTGGTGCGCCGCCTCGACTCGTCGGCCCGCCCCGCGGTCGACCCGCTGCCGGCGCTCGCCGTCGCGGCGGCGATCCGGGCCGGCGTCCCGGCGGCGGTGCACGTACCGGTGCGGGCCGACGCGATCACGTTGCCCACGCTCGGTCGCCTGGTGCTGCCCGGCCTGGGGGAGAGCGCCGAGGTGACTGTCCTGCGGGGAGGCTTCCGGGTCCGCGGCGGGACCGCCGAGCGGACGGTGCTCCTCGACCCTGTCGAGTTGTCCGCCGGCTGGCGACCGACGCGCGACGTGTCGGTGCCCGGTGGCTGGTTGCTGATCGAGGACGGCGACCCCTACCGGGACTGCTACGGCCAGCCGGTGGCACCCCGCCTGGCGGACCCGGTCGCGCGGGCGTTGGGGCGTACCGTGGCCGAGGCCTGGCGGGTCGTGCAGCGCGACGTGCCGGCGCACGCGGCGGCGCTCGACGGCGGTCTGCGCGCCGTCGTGCCGCTGACACCCGACCCGGTGCGACCACTGCGCAGCGCGACCGCGCGGCACGCGTTCGGCGCGGTCGCGGTCACTCCTCATCCCGACCCGGAGACGATGGCGGTGCTGCTCGTGCACGAGTGGCAGCACGCGAAACTCGGTGCCGCGCTCGACCTGTACGACCTCGTCGAACCCGGCCAGGGCACCCGGATCAGAGTCCCCTGGCGTCCCGACCCACGGCCGCCCGAGGGCGTGCTGCAAGGGGTGTACGCCCACCTGGCGGTCACCCAGGTGTGGCAGTCCCGGGCGGCCAGCACCGGGGGTGACGCGTCGGCGCACGCCGACCGTTACCTGAGCTGGACCCGGGACGGCGTCGACGCGCTGCTGGCCAGTCGGTCGCTCACCGCCGCGGGTGAGCGGTTCGTCGGCCAGTTGCGGCACGCCCTTGAGGAGACCCGTGTCGGGTCCCGATGAGCGGCATCCGCCCGTCCTGGGCCGTCCTCGCCTCGCCGCCGACCTGCGGGCGCTGGGCGTCCGCCCGGGGGCGTGCCTGGTGGTGCACTGCGGCCTGCGTCGGGTGGGTCCGTTGGAGGCCGGGCCGGCGACGCTCGCCAACGCTCTGCGCGACGTCCTCGGCCCGGCCGGCACGCTGCTGGTGCCCACCCACACCGACGGCAACTCCACGACCTCCCGGGCCCACCTGGCGGCCACCGCCGGGATGGACCGGGCGCAGCGCGAGCGGTACGAGGCGGCGCTGCCGGGTTGGGACCGCCGCAGCACCCCGTCGCAGCGGATGGGTGCGCTCGCCGAGTACGTCAGGTGTGCCCCCGGTGCCGTCCGCAGTGATCATCCGCAGACGTCGTTCGCCGCGCTCGGGCCTCGTGCCCGGCAGCTCACCGACGACCACGACCTCACCTGTCACCTGGGTGAACGCTCACCTGTCGGTGGCCTCTACGCGGCCGACGGGCAGATCCTGCTGCTCGGCCTCGGCTACGAGGCGTGCAGTGCCCTGCACCTCGCGGAATACCGGCTTCCGGTGCCGGCGCCCGAGCGCGACTACCACTGCTTCCGGCTTGTCGACGGGCGTCGGGTCCGCCTCGACTTCCGCGCTCTCGACCTGGACGACCGCGACTTTCCCACGGTTGGCGCCGCGCTCGACGACACTGCGTTGGTGCGGCAGGGGCGGGTCGGTCGGGCGCACGCGCGCCTGCTGTCGGCACGTGCCACAGTGGACTTCGCCGTCGACTGGTTCGCGGCGAACAGGCTGGCGGCGCGACGTTGACGCGGGGTCTACGCTGATGGTCCGGCCGCGTGGGGAGGGCGGAGGGTCAGCGGTGAGCACAGCGGACGCACCCTCCAGAACGCGCGCCCCGCTCTTCTTCGTCAGCTACTCCAGGGCGCCGGTGGGCCGGGCCACCGGCAAGCCCGCCGAGTACGTCTCCCGGTTCTTCGAGGACCTGTCCGTGCATGTCAGCGAGCTGGTGGGCCCGGTGACCGGGCTGGACGCCGGGTTTTTGGACAGCTCCATCGCGGGCGGGGAACGGTGGAGCCCGGAGCTTCTCGAGGCCGCCGGCACCTGCCAGGTCTTCGTGCCGCTGGTGTCCAGTGCGCTGCTCGGCAGCGAGTGGTGTGGCCGCGAGTGGGACGCGTTCTCCCGCCGACGGATCGTCGGGCGGCACAGCTCCGCCTCGGCCCATGAGACGGCGATCGTGCCGGTCACCTGGTCGCCGACGAACGGCACCGCACTGCCCCGGGTGCTGCGCGACATCCAACGGTTCACCCCGACCGCCATGCCGGATCCCGACATCGCGGTGCACTACCAGCGGGATGGGGTCTACGGCTTGCTGACCATGCAGTGGGAGAACGCGTACCGGGCGGTGGTCTGGCGGCTCGCGCAGCGGATCGTGGCGATCCACCGCTCGTACCTGGTGGAGCCCTGGGTGCCGGCCAGTGCCGACGAACTGTGCAACAGGTTCGCCGAGGAGCCGGGGTGAGCCGCCCGGGGGACCGCCGCCGACCGGCGGCACGGGGGACGTACTTCTTCCTCAGCTATGCCCACTCGGCGCCGGCCCCGGGCGCGCGGGCCGACGCTGACGTGTGGGTCGGGCAGTTCTTCACCGATCTGGCCGACGAGGTGCGGCGCCAGGCGCGGCCGGTGGCCGGGATGCGGATCGGCTTCTTCGACCAGCACATCCCGTTGGGCGCCGACTGGAAGGCCGCTCTCGCCGAGGCGCTCGGTGACGCCGAGGTCTTCGTCCCGCTCTACTCACCCGGCTACTTCAGCCGCCCGTGGGCGTTGGGCGAGCAGGAGTCCTTCCGGGCCCGGCTGGCCGCCGCCGGGTCGGCCCGGCTCACCGCCGGCCACCTCAGCCCGGTGCTGTGGATCCCGTTTCCCCCGTGGGAGGCCCATCCCGAGCTGGACGGCGCACTGGACCTGGGCCGGGACGTCCCGGAGTACGCCGAGGACGGCCTGCGCGCCTTCTGCATGCTGGCCTCCTACCGGGCGCAGTACGAGCTGCTGCTGAGCCGCCTGGCCAGTCGGATCGTGCACACCGCCGAGCGGCGACCGCTGGGCCCGTCGCGTGCGCCGGGCCTCGACGAGGTCGCCCGCCCGGGGCCGTCCGACCCGGACTTCGTCGTCGCCGTCCTGGCACCGACCCGGGACCGCCTCCCAGCCGACCGCGACCCCGCCGGCTACGCGGCGAGCGGCCGGCTCTGGCGGCCGTACGGGCGACGCCAGGAACTCCCCGCCGCCGACTACGCGGTCAGCACCGCCGAGCGCCTCGGGCTGTCCGCCCGCACGGAGGACTTCACGCAGGCGGCCGGTCTGCTCGACCACCGACCGGCGGTGCTGCTCGTCGACCCGTGGATCGCGGCGGCGCCCGACGCGTCGGCGATCCTCGCCGGGATGCTGCACGGCCTGCGGGAGTGGGTCGTGCCGCTGGTGGTCACCGACGACGACGACAGCCAGGACGCGACCCGCTGGGCGACCGAGGTGACGCGCCTGCTGCACGACGCCGGCCTGCCCCAGGTCAAGCGGGCGTGCAGCATGCCGGAGTTCGTCGACCTGATGCCGGCGTTGGTCACCGAGGCCCGCCGCCAGTTCCTCAAGTACGGCCCGGTCGTCCCCTTCGAACCACCACCGGAACCGGTGCCGAGCCTGCGCGACGGCCTGTCCGCCGCCGGCTCCGCCGGCACGCCCGACCCCGTGTCCCCGCCCGCTGATCCGGCCCCACCGCGTCCCCACGGAGAAGACCGATGAACAACGATCGCGAAGGCCAGGTCGTCACCTTCTACTCGTTCAAGGGTGGGACGGGCCGGACGATGGCGCTGGCCAACGTCGCCTGGATCCTCGCGGCCAGCGGCCGCCGGGTGCTTGTCGCCGACTGGGATCTCGAGTCACCAGGTCTGCACCGCTTCTTCCATCCGTTCCTGGACGCCGAGGCGATCCAGGGCACCAGCGGCGTGATCGACATGATCCGGGACTACGAGTGGGAGACCACCCGGGTCGACGACCGACCGGATCGCTGGATGGAGCAGTACGCCCGGGTCGGGCGGCACGCGTTCTCGTTGCGGTGGAGCTTCCCGGAGGGCGGCGGCCTCGACTTCCTCTCCGCCGGCCGGCAGAACAGCGACTACGCCGTCTCGGTGAGCGGTCTGGACTGGGACAACTTCTACAACCGGCTGGGCGGGGCGCAGTTCTTCGAGGCGCTGCGGGCGGACATGAAGCGTCAGTACGACTTCACGCTGATCGACAGCCGGACGGGGTTGAGCGACGTCGCCGACATCTGCACCCTGCACCTGCCGGACACCCTCGTCGACTGTTTCACGCTCAGCGACCAGGGCATCGACGGTGCCGCCCGGGTGGCGCACTCGGTGCGGGACCGGTACCGGCGGCGTGACATCCGGGTCCTGCCGGTGCCGATGCGTGTCGACCAGGCCGAGAAGGAGCGGGCCGAGGCGGGTCGCATGCTGGCGATGCGCCGCTTCGCCGGGTTGCCGGCGGGCATGACCGAGGCGGAACGGCGGCGCTACTGGGCCGCGGTGGAGGTCCCGTACCGGCCGTTCTACGCGTACGAGGAGACACTGGCGACCTTCGGCGACCCGCCCGGCTCGCCGACGTCGCTGCTTGCCGCGTTCGAGACGCTGACCGGGATCCTCACCGACGGGGCGGTGACCGCGCTGCCGGTGATGGACGAGTCGGTGCGGGAGCGGGGCAAGGCCCGCTTCCGTCGGCGTACCGAGGCGATCGACGACCAGATCGTGCTCCGGTGCGCGCCGGAGGACGCCATCTGGGCCGAGTGGCTGGAGCGGGTGCTCAGTTCGGCCGGGCTGCGGGTGGTGGAGCCCACGACCGCCGTCGGGTCCGCCGGCACGCCCGCACCACGCACGCTGACAGTTGTCTCACCGGCCTACGTGGCCACACCGTCGGGCGGCCTGCCCGAGCGCGACACGAGCACCGGCTCGACGGCCCTCGCCGTGTACGTCGCCGACCTGCGTCCGCTTGCCGAGTTTCCGGCCCAGAGTTCCACGAACCTGGTCAACGTGAGCGCCGCGACGGCAGTGGAACGGGTGCTGCGGCTGGTCGGTCGGCCGGTGCCGTCGTCGGCTGACGGTCCGGCCGCCGGGGCGACCCGTTATCCCGGCACCGAGCCGCTGATCTTCAACGCCCCCAACCGCAACGCCCGGTTCACCGGCCGGGAGGACGACCTGGCACAACTGCGCGCGCAGTTGCAGAGCGGGGGCAGTGCGGTGGTGCTGCCGGTTGCCCTACAGGGCATGGGCGGCGTCGGCAAGACACAGGTGGCGTTGGAGTACGTGCACCGGTTCAAGGCCGCGTACGACGTGGTCTGGTGGATCGTGGCGGACCCGCCGCAGTTCGTCGACACCGCCCTCGCCGACCTCGCCGGTCGCCTCGGCATCCTCGTCGGGCCCACCCTGCCCGACACGGTCCGATCCGTGTTGCAGGTGCTCGGCCGTGGTGAGCCGTACGAGCGGTGGCTCGTCGTGCTGGACAACGCCGAGGAACTCGACCAGATCGAGCCCTTCCTGCCGCAGGGTCCCGGCCACGTCCTGCTGACCTCCCGCAACCGCGCCTGGGGTGATCGGGCGAACCCGATCCAGGTGGACGTCTTCAACCGCACCGAGAGCGTCGCGCACCTCGCCCAGCGGGTGCCCACGATCAGCGCCGAGGAGGCCGACCGGGTGGCCGAGGCGCTCGGTGACCTGCCGATCGCGGTGGCCGCGGCGGGTGCCTGGTTGGCGGACACCGGCACGTCGGTCTCCGACTATCTGCGGCAGATCGAGCGGCACGGCCCGAGCGCGCTCTCCGTGGAGGCCACCTGGGACCTGTCGCTGAACCGGCTACTCGAACAGGCGCCCGCCGCGTACCGGTTGTTGCAACTCTGCTCGGTGCTGGCGCCGGAGATCGCCCTCGAACTCATCTACAGCGACGAGATGGCGGCGGCCCTCGTGCCGTTCGACCCGTCGGTGTCGGAGCGGCTGGTGCGTGGCGCCCTGGTGCAGCAGATCAACCGGCTGGCGCTGCTCAAACTCGACGTGCAGGGCGGTCGGGTGCAGGTGCACCGGTTGTTGCAGGCGGTGGTCCGCGACCGGATGACCGACGACGAGATCACCGCCGCCCGGCACCAGGTGCACCTGGTGCTGGCCGCGTCCCGGCCACGCGGCGACGTGGACGACCCGAACACCTGGGCCCGGCTGCGGATGCTCTGGCCGCATCTGGAGGTCTCCGAGGCGCTGACCTGCCCGGACGAGTCGGTGTGTCAGCTCCTGATCGACCGGGTCCGTTACCTGTGGCAGCGCGGCGGTCTGGACCAGGCCGACGTGTTCAGCCAGGAGGTGGACGACACGTGGAGCGCCCGCCTCGGCGACACGCACGACGAGGTCGAGGCGTCGGCGCTGGGCCGACAGCTGCTGCACCTGCGGTTCAACCGGGCGAACATCCTGCGCAGCCTGGGCCGCTTCGACGAGGCCCGGGACCTGGACGAGGCGGTGCTCGCCGAGCAACGCCGGCTGCTGGGTCCGCTGCACCCGCACAGTCTGATGACCGCCGGCAGCCTCGGCGGTGACCTGCGGGCCCTCGGCCGCTACGCCGAGGCGCTGGAACGGGACCGGTCCACCTACGCCTCCTGGCTCCAGGTGTTCGGCGAGGACCACCCCCGGACGCTGAGCGCGGCGAACAACCTCGCCGTCTCGTACCGTCTGGTCGGCGACTACCGCTCGGCCCGGCGGTGGGACGACGAGGTGCACCAGCGGCGGCGGCTGGTGCTCGGCCCCACCCATCCCTACACGCTCGTCTCCGCCGTCCGGCTGGGCAGCGACCTGCGGGAGGCCGGCGAGTACGAGCGCTCGGCCACCCTGCTGCGCACTGTGTACGAGACGTACTGCGAGGTGCTCGGGCCGGACGACGGCCAGAGTCTCGCCGCCCAGGTCAACCTGGCGGTGTCGCTGCGCAGCTCCGGTCGGGGCAGCGAGGCCGCGCCGATGTTCGAGACGGCCTTCCGTGAGCTCGACGAACGCTTCGGGCCCGACAATCCGGACACGGTGGCCTGCCGGTCCAGCCGTGCGGCGAACCTGTTGGCCGTCGGCGACGCGGCCCGGGCGTTCACCGAGATGACCGCGGTGCGCCAGGCGTACGAGGAGCAGCTCCGGCTCGGTCCGGAGCACCCGCACACCCTGGCGACGGTGAGCAACATCTCGGCGGCGGAACGCGCCCTCGGACGCCGGTCGGACGCCCTCGCGTCGGCGGCCCGGGCCGTCGGCGAGTTGCGCAAGGTGCTCGGCCCCGACCACCCGCACACCCTCGCGGCCGAGGTCAACCAGGCGGTGTGCCTCGCCGAGGAGGGTGAGCTGGACTCGGCGCGGGACCGGCTGCGGGAGACCGCCGCCCGGTTGGCCGCGGTGATCGGCGCGGACCACCCCGACACGCTGCGCTGCCTCGGTGACCTAGCCCTGGTGTCGAGGCGCGCGGGCGACGGCGCTCCGGCCGAGGACGTCGGCGCGGTGGCGGACCGGCTGGCCGAGGTGATCGGCCTGGAGCATCCGACAGTGCAGACCCTGCGGGAACGGCGGTTCGTCGTCCGGGTGATCGACCCGCACACGATCTGACGGGGTGTCCGGCCCGCCGGCCCGGCCGGGCCGGGCGCTCAGACCTGCGGGCTGGTCGCGAGAGCCGGCGTGACCAGCCAGCTCAGGGTCTGCGGCAGGATCTCCACAGCCCCGAAGTGCGCGGCGCCGGGCTGCACCTGAACCTCGGCGCGCGGGATCCGCGAGGCGAGCCAGTGGGAGTGCTCCACCGGTGAGAAGCGGTCCTGCTCGCCGTGCCACAGCCGGACCTCCGCGCGGATGCCGGCGAGGTCGAACCCCCAGCCGCGTCGGATCGCCAACACGTCGTCGATCCAGCCCTCGGGGCCGTGCCGCAGCGCCTCGGCGTACATGTCGGTGAGCAGTCGACGGATCGCGACGTCGTCGACCACCCGGATGTCCTCGTCGGGCAACTGCGGACGCAGGAAGTCCAGCAACGTCATCGGGTCCCGTCGAGCCTCCTCGGCACGGACCTTCAGGTTGAGCGTCAGCTCGGTCAGGTCCTCGTCGGCCTGCCCGTAGTCCGTCACGTTCGTCGCGGCCATGCCCGCGTACCAGTCCAGGTCGGGCGCACCGGCCGGGGCGAGCCCCACCAGCACGGCGGCCCGGGTGACCCGGTCCGGCAGCAGGGCGGCGCAGGCCAGGGCGTGCGGCCCACCGCCGGAGCGGCCCACCACCGCGAATCGTTCGATGCCGAGGGCGTCGGCGATCGCCGCCACGTCGGCCGCCGCGTCGGCCACCCGCCGGCCCTCCTGCCGGTCGGAGTCGCCGTAGCCGGGCCGGTCGTAGCAGACGAGGTGCACGCCGAGGCGGTAGACGACGATGCCCCGGGGCCGGGGGCCACTGCGGCTGCCCGGGGTGCCGTGCAGCAGGAAGACCGGGGGCCCGTCGGGCGCGCCGGAGGTCTCCACCGCGAGACGCCGCCCGTCCGGAGTCGTGACGGTGCGCTGTGTCGCATCTTGTCGCGTCACGGTTGGCCTCCCGCGGGTCGTCATGTGCTCCCCCGTGAACGGTGCCGCGCATCGTCGGCGCTGAGTGCAAAGCCCCCGAAATCGCCCAGAACACATTCTTGTTGTGCAGCGTACTGCCCGCCGTGGATGCCCGCCATGGGCCGCCGGGTCAATGCCGGTGGGTGGGGGTCGCCAAACGGGCCGCTACCCTGGTAGCCCGAGGGGAAGGGGCACCAAGAGGGTGGCTAGGACCTACAACGTCGTGACGTACGGCTGCCAGATGAACGTCCACGATTCTGAGCGCATCTCCGGCCTGCTCGAACAGGCCGGCTACGTACGCGCGGCGCCGGCCGACGACACCCCGGACATCGTCGTCTTCAACACCTGCGCCGTTCGGGAGAACGCCGACAACCGGCTCTACGGCAACCTCGGTCGGCTGCGTCCGGTGAAGGACAAGCACCCCGGAATGCAGATCGCTGTCGGTGGCTGCCTGGCCCAGAAGGACCGGGGCGAGATCGTCCGCAAGGCGCCGTGGGTGGACGTGGTCTTCGGCACCCACAACATCGGTGCGCTGCCGGTGCTGCTGGAGCGGGCCCGGCACAACGCCGCCGCCGAGGTGGAGATCCTGGAGTCCCTCGACGTCTTCCCCTCCACGCTGCCCACCCGCCGCGAGTCCACGTACGCCGGCTGGGTGTCGATCTCGGTGGGCTGCAACAACACCTGCACGTTCTGCATCGTGCCGGCGCTGCGCGGCAAGGAGAAGGACCGCCGCCCCGGCGACATCCTCTCCGAGGTGCGCGCCCTGGTCGACGAGGGCGTGCTGGAGGTGACCCTGCTCGGGCAGAATGTCAACTCCTACGGCGTGGAGTTCGGCGACCGGTACGCCTTCGGCAAGCTGTTGCGGGCCTGCGGGGACATCGACGGCCTGGAGCGGGTCCGGTTCACCAGTCCGCACCCGAAGGACTTCACCGACGACGTGATCGCCGCGATGGCCGAGACGCCGAACGTGTGCCACTCGCTGCACATGCCGTTGCAGTCCGGCTCCGACGACGTGCTGAAGGCGATGCGCCGGTCCTACCGCTCCGAGCGCTACCTGGGGATCATCGAGAAGGTCCGTGCGGCGATGCCGGACGCGGCGATCACCACGGACATCATCGTCGGTTTCCCCGGCGAGACCGAGGCCGACTTCCAACGCACGTTGGACGTGGTCCGCGAGGCCCGGTTCTCCTCGGCCTTCACCTTCCAATACTCGAAGCGCCCCGGCACCCCCGCCGCGACGATGGACGACCAGTTGCCCAAGCAGGTCGTGCAGGAGCGCTACGAGCGGCTGATCGCCTGCGTCGAGGAGATCACCTGGGCGGAGAACAAGCGCCTGGTGGGGGAGACCGTCGAGGTGCTTGTCGCCCTCGGTGAGGGCCGCAAGGACGAGCGGACCGGTCGGATGTCCGGTCGGGCCCGCGACGGTCGGCTTGTGCACTTCGCGACAGAGGTCCCCGGCGGGCAGTCGCTGGCCGGCCAGATCCGGCCGGGCGACATCGTGCACACGGCGATCACGTACGCCGCGCCGCACCACCTCAACGCCGACGGGGCACCGGTGGCGCACCGGCGGACCCGGGCCGGCGACGCTGCCGAGGCGGGGCGCTCCCCGCGTACCCCCGGGGTGTTGCTCGGTCTGCCGACGATCGGCGCACCGCCGGTCGCGCCCGCACCCACCGCCGGCTGCGCCACCCACTGACCGCACGGAAGGGCCCCTCGACGAGGGGCCCTTCCTCGGTCAGACGGTGATCCGGCCGGCGCCGGCGCCCGCCGTCACGATGGACTTGACGTTGCTGGCGGTGTCCAGCTGGTACGAGTACGGGATGCTGGCCACGCTGCCGCCGGTCTGGCCGGCGGGTGAGTTGACGAAGTGGTTGTTGCGGGCGACCAGGCGGCCCGGCCCGGAGTCGGCCTCGCCGAGGTGGTACGTGTCCTTGACGTTCTCGAAGTAGTTGCCCTCGACGAGCACACCGGCGTTCTCGGTGGAGGCCACGCCGTAGCCGCCGTTGGCCCGGTAGTAGTTGTTGAACACGTGCACCGGGTTGCCGAAGCGCACCCGGGGGTTGCGCTGCCTGCTGCCGTCGAACCAGTTGTGGTGGTAGCTCACCCGTAGGTGGCCGGTGTCCTGCGCGCCGTTGTCGTCGCTGTGACCGAGCAGCATGGTCTTGTCGTGGTTGAAGACCCGGTTCCACGACACGGTGACGAAGTCCGACCCGCGCTTGACGTCGACAGCGCCGTCGTAGCCGTTGCTGAAGGTGTTGTGGTCGATCCAGACGTTGGTGGCCGACTCCTGCACGTTTATCGCGTCGTCGTTCCAGTCCCGGAAGGTCAGGTTCCGGATGATCACGTTGCGGTCACCACTGATGTTGAGCCCGCAGCCGGCGATCGTCGCGCCGGAGTTGCCGAGGATGGTCTTGTTGGACCGGACCCGCAGCATGCCCGAGCAGGAGATCGTGCCGGACACCCGGATCACCGCGGCGCCCGTCGCGTTCAACGCGCTGGTCAGCGCCGACGCGGTGGTGACGGTGGTGGCCGGTGCGCCGCCACCGCCGGTGGTGCCGCCGTTCTGGGTGGCCCAGCCGACGAGACCGGACGGTGGCGGGACGCTGGGCGGCGGATCGCTCGGGATCGGCGGGGTCGTCGGCGTGCCCGGGTTGGTCGGGGTGCCCGGGTTGGTCGGGGTGGCGGTGCCGCCGGTGCACGCGACGTCGTTCAGGGTGAAGCTTGCCGGATCCGGGTTGGCGGAGTTCCAGCTCGCGTTGAAGCCGAACGAGGTGCTGCCGTTCGTCGCCAGGCTGGCGTTGTAGTCGACGTTGGCGGCGGAGACCTGGCCCCCGCTCTGCGAGACGGTGGCGCCCCACGCCTGGCTCACCTGCTGGCCGGCCCCGTACGACCAGCGCAGCGTCCAGCCGGAGACCGGGTCGCCGAGGTTGGTGACAGCGACGTTGCCGGTGAAGCCGCCCGGCCACTGGCTGGCGACCGAGTAGGCGACCCGACAACCGGCGGCCGCCTGCGCGGACACGGAGGTCAGCAGGCCGGCGGTGACGAGACTGGCGGTGGCTGCGGCGGTGGTGGCGATCAGCGTCATTCGACGCCGTCCTGAGTGCATGCTGCTTCCTTTCGATGAGGCGGACGGACCGTCGCGACGCCCATGCCCGTGGGCGGCGAGTGGTGGCCGGGACCTCTGGTCCTCGGGCCCGCCAGTGCACGTACGTGAAGGAAAGCGGCTCCCGCGCTCGCGCCCACCAGGAGAAAGGCAAGCGCTTTCCCGATGAAAGCATAGAAGCATCTGGATGTAAATGGCCGGGACGGCCGATGCGGTGCGCACCGCATCGGCCGTCCCGGGGGGGGGGGGGGAGGGCGGCCACCACCACCCATAGAAAAAAAAACAGAAACCC